>NC_017278.1:1547924-1895848 GCF_000236585.1 Thermus sp. CCB_US3_UF1 | reverse complement strand
CCACCCGGCTCAAGATGCGCCCTCCTGCACCCCTAGACCCGGCCACGGGCCAGCCCGTCCGCCGCTTCCGCCTGCCCCTTTGGGCCTGGTTCCTGCTCCTGGCCCTCCTGGTCTACCTCCTCCAGAAGCTTTAGGGCCCGGTCCAGGGCCTTTAGGGAGCGCCCCTCGGAGAGGAGGCGGCGCCAAAGCCGCCCTCCCGGCTGGCCGCGGAAGAGGGAGAGCATGTGCCTGAGCCCCGCCCAGGGGGGAACCCCCCTTTGCGCCTCCTCCTCCAGGTAGGCCCGCATGCGCCGGGCCACCTCCAGGCGGCTTGCCCGGTGGGAAAGGCCAAACACCCGCCGGTCGGCCTCGGCCAGGAGGAAGGGGTCCTGGTAGACCGCCCGGCCCAGCATGACCCCGTCCACCCGCTGGAGGTGGACCAAGGCCTCCTCCAGGCTCTGCACCCCCCCGTTGAGGACAAAGGTGAGCCCGGGAAAGTCCTCCTTGAGCCGGTAGACCCACCCGTGGCGCAGGGGGGGGACCTCCCGGTTGGCCCGGGTGGAGAGGTGGAGGAGGGCGCTGCGGGCGTGGACGATGAACACCCTCACCCCCGCCTCGGCGAAGCGGGCCACCTGGCCGGCCAGGGCGGGGTAGGTTTCCTGGCCCTCGAGGCCCAGGCGCATCTTCACCGTGACCGGGATCCGCACCGCCTCGGCCATGGCGCGGAGGATTTCCACCACCCGCCCGGGGTCCAGGAGGAGGCAGGCCCCGTACCCGCCTTCCTGGGCCTTTTCCGAAGGACAGCCCAGGTTCAGGTTGACCTCGTCGTACCCCCAGGCCTCCCCGATGCGGGCCGCCTCGGCCAGGACCCTCGGGTCGTTCCCCGCCAGCTGCAGGGCCAGGGGGTGCTCCTCCGGGTGGAAGCGAAGGAGCCGTTCCCGGTTCCCCCGAAGCACCCCCAGGGCCACGGTCATCTCCGTGTAGAGGCGCACCCCCCGGCTTACCTGCCGCACCAGGAAGCGGAAGTGCCGGTCGGTGCGGTCCACCATGGGGGCCACGGAGAGGCGGTGGTCAAACATCCCCTAAGACCTCCTCCGGGGCAAGGAGCCTGGGCTCCCGGAAGGCGATCTCCTCCCACTCCCCCTCCTCGATCACCTCCAGGCCCGGGTTCCGCGCCCTCAATAGGGCCACCAGTTCCTCCACCAGGTCCTCGGGGGTGCTGGCCGCCGAGGTCACCCCTACGCTCTCGGCCCCCTGGAGCCAGGCCTCCTTCAGGTCCTTGGCCGTCTCCAGGCGGTAGGCCCGGCCCACCAGGCTCTCCGCCAGCTCCAGAAGGCGCATGCCGTTGGAGGAGTGGGGGCTGGTGAGCACCAGGAAAACGTCCACATGGGGGGCGATGCGCTTCACCGCCTCCTGGCGGTTCTGGGTGGCGTAGCAGAGGTCCTTGCGGGCCGGGACCACCAGCTTGGGGAAGCGGGCTTTGAGGAGGGCGATGGTGGCCAGGGTGTCGTCCACGCTCAGGGTGGTCTGGGTGAGGACCACCACCCGCTCGGGGTCCGGCACCTCCACGGTCCGGGGGTCAGCCAGGCGGGGGTCCTTGCCCACGTGGGTGTGCACCGCCACCAGGATGGTCCTGTCCGGGGCCTCCCCGTAGGTGCCCTTGATCTCCTGGTGGTCGGCGGAGTCCCCGATGAGGAGGATCCAGTACCCCTCCTGGGCGTAGCGCCGGGCCTCGGTGTGCACCTTGGTCACCAGGGGGCAGGTGGCGTCCAGGATGGAAAGCCCCATCTCCGCCGCTTGCCGGCGCACCTGGGGGGGGTGGCCGTGGGCGGAGAAGATCAGGGTGCCGGCCAGGGGCCTGGCCGCCTGCAGGCGCCGGACCTCCTCCAGGTCCTCCACAAAGTGGACCCCCTTGGCCCGCAGGCGGTCCACCACCACCCGGTTGTGGACGATCTCGTGGTAGACCACCACCTCTCCCCGGTCCTTCAGGGCCTCGGCCCAGCGTTCCACCGCCTCAATGGCCATCACCACCCCGGCGCAGAAGCCCCGGGGCCGGGCCAGGTAGAGGCGCTTTAGCCCCCCACTCATGCCCGCCATTCTACCCCCGGGGGAGGGGAGGGAAAGGGCTTGGGGGTACGAAAAGGGCCCAGGGAACCCCTGGGCCCGTAAGAGCCAGGCACCTCTCTTACTTGCCCACCACCTTGGCGATAATGGCCTCAATTTCCTGGCTGGAGGCCGCCATCACCTCGGCCACTTCCTTGGGCAGCATGGGTGCGAAGGCGGCGGCGTTCATGCGGGCGATAAAAACCTTGCCGCCCGAGGTCTGGTAGATGCTTACCCGGCAGGGCATGAAGGCGGAGATGAAGCGGTACTCGTCCTTGGCCAGGATGCGGGCGCTGTAGCGGCCGGAGCAGACGTCAAAGATGAGGATGGGCTGCAGGGTATACCCCTTTTCCGAGAGGATCCCGGCCATGTTGTGGTAGTTGAGGATGCTCCACCCCGCGGCCTTCACCTCGGCCTTGAAGGCCTCTACGGTTTGGGCGAAAGGCTTGGGGCTTTCCGTGACCAGGACCATTTGGGGTTGCCCTTGGGCCAGGGCAAGGCCGAAAACCAACAGCAAGCCGGCGGCGAAACCCTTTAGGAGTTTCGTCATGGTCTAGCCTCCTTGGGGTACCTAACCCCGGTAGAGTATGTTAGCCCTTTCTTAGGTTCCCGTCAAGGGTTCCTCCCAACACCTCGGAAAGCGAATTTCCCGCCAGCAGGGCCTCGGCCAGGTGCCGGGCAAAGGGGGTTTGGGCGCGCGCCAGGGCCTTTCTGGCGGTTTCCCGCCCCTTGCCCCCGGGGCGGAACCCTTCCTGGGCCAGGGCGAGGAGGGCTAGGGCGGTGGCGGGGAAGGGGAGGGCGGCCCTTTCCAAGAGGCCCAGGCCTTCCCCGTAACGGTGGAGGGCCTCCCGGTAAGCCCCTCGGAGGAGGGCGAGGCTTCCCTCCTGGAAGGCTTGGGCTACCCGGAGAAGCCCCTTCCCTTCCAAGAGGGCTTCCTGGGCTTCCGCTGAGGCGTGGGCGGCCTCGAGGAGCCTTTCCCAGGCCAGCGCCCGTTCCTCCTGGGTCAGGAGGGGGGAGTAGTGTTCCTGGAAAAGGGGGGCGAACCAGGAAAGGCGCAAGGGGCTAACCAAGCGGAACGTCTCCCCCTGCACCTCCACCGCCTCCCCCAGGGCCTTCAGGAGGGGGACCAGCCGGGGAAAGCGGGCCCGCACCGCCTCCCGCTTGGCCTCCCCATGGAGGGCCAGGTAAAAGAGGAAGGCCCCTACTCCCGCCACGCCTCCACTTCCTTGTACTGCAAAAGGGCGGCGAAGAGGGGAGAGGGGCCTTCGGCCACGGAGAACTTCACCTCCACCAGCACCACGTTTTCCGGCAGGTCCTGGACGAAGCGGTTGAGGCGTTCTTGGAAAATGTCGGGATCGTTCCCGGTGATGAGCTTGAACCGTACGCCTTCCATGGCCCCATTATGCCCTGCGCTCCACCAGGGCATGGAGAAGGCCCTTGAGCCTTTCCACCGCTTCCTGGCAGGGCAGGGCGGCAAGCTGAGGCCAGAGGGCCTCCTGGCCCTGGGCCCAGAGTTTCCCGGCCTCGGCCTTGGCCCAGGCCACGGCCCCGGAGGCCAGAAGCCTTTCCCAAAGCCAGCGCACCTCCCCCTCGGGCTTCGCCTCCCGGGGGAGGGACAGGAGGGCTTCCGCCCGGCGGCGCTCCTCGGGGGAGGAGGTCTGTAGGAAGCGGATGAGGATCAAGGTCCGCTTGCCCTCGTAGAGGTCCCCTGCGGGTTCCTTGCCGTAGCCTTCGCCGCCCTCGAGGTTCAGCACGTCGTCCACGATCTGGAAGGCCACCCCGAGCCTCACCCCCCCCTCCTCGTAGGCCGGAGGGGGCTCCTGCCCGGCCAGCAGGGCCCCAAGCCGCAAAGGGGCCACGGCGGTGTAGTAGGCGGCCTTGTGGGCCACCATCCGGACGTAGTCCTCCGGGGTGAGGTCCAGCCGGCCCGAGAGGGTCCAAAGGAGGTCCAGGTGCTGGCCGTAGGCCGTGCGGCGCACCACCTGGTGGAACTCCTCCAGGACTCTGGGGGAGAGGTGGCCTTCCCTTAGGCCTTGCACCAAGAGGCCCCACATCTCCCCGTGCAGGGCATCCCCGGCGTTGAGGGCCAGGGGCATGGGGTGGAGGCGGTGGAGGGCGGGGGCACCGCGGCGCTCCTCGGAGCCGTCCTCAATGTCGTCGTGGATCAGCACCCAGTTCTGGAAAAGCTCCAGGGCAATCCCGGCCCAAAGGGCCCCTTCCCATGGGGCCCCGTGGGCCAAGGCCGCATATACCGTGAGGAGGCCCCGGAGCATCTTTCCTCCCCGGCGGGGGTAGTTTTGCAGGAGGTCTTGGTAGCTGGGGTCGGGGTGGTGAAGGTGGGCGAGGAGGCCCGCTTCCAGGGCCTGGCGCACCTCGGGTGGGGTGGGCACCATGCTATACACTTTAGGCCATGCGCGGCTACGCCCTGGGCCTGTTGGCCCTCAACCTCTTGACCCTGCTCTGGGGGACCACCTTTGTGGTGGTGAAGGGGGCGGTGGCGGAGATGCCGCCAAGCCTCCTGGTCTTCCTGCGCTTCCTCCTGGCTAGCCTTTTCTTCCTGCCCTGGGCCTTCCGTCTGCCCCGGGGGGTGTGGGGCCCTGGGCTGGAGCTGGCCTTCTGGCTCCTTCTGGGCTATGCCTCCCAGGCGGTGGGCCTCCTTTACACCTCTGCCAGCCGCAGCGCCTTCATCACCGCCCTCAACGTGGTCCTGGTCCCCTTGCTCTTGAGCCTGGTGGGAAGGAGGGTGCCTGGGGTGTGGCTTGCCGCCCTCCTGGCCCTTTTGGGGGTGGGGCTCCTCTCCTACGACCCCCGCCAGCCCCCCTTGAACCTGGGCGACCTCTGGACCCTCCTCACCGCCCTGACCTATGCCCTGTACATCGTGCGCCTCGAGGTCCACGCCAAGGCCTTTCCCGCCCTGCCCCTCACCGTCGTCCAGGTCTTTGGCACCGCCTTTTTGGCCCTGCCCTGGACCCTGGCCGAGGGGGTGCGCCTGGAGGGCGTGCCCTGGGGAGCGGTCCTCTACCTGGGGGTGATGGCCACCGCCCTCACCACCTGGCTGCAGACCTGGGGACAGCGGTATGTGCCGGCGCCCCAGGCGGCTATCCTCTACACCTTGGAGCCCGTCTGGGCCACCCTCTTCGCCTTCTTGCTCCTGGGGGAAAGGCTAGGCCTTTCGGGCCTCCTGGGGGCTTCGCTGGTCCTTCTCGCCACCTTCCAGGCTATCCGCCGATCCCCAGCATGACCCGCTTCCGCAGGGTGGGCAGGGTGTTGCCAAAGGCGGGTTTGCGGTTGGTGGCGATGAGGATGGCGTCCACCAGAGCCTCCACCGGCTCCTTGGCGGCGAAGGCCCAGGCGATGTCCATCTCCAGGTCCGTCAGCAGGCAGGGCCTAAGCTTTTTGTCCGAGGTCAGACGCAGGCGGGAGCAGTGGGTGCAGAAGGGCTCGGTGACGGGGTTGATGAAGCCCAAGGTCCCTTGGGCCCCCGGGACCCTGAAGACCCGGGCCGGGGAGGTGGGGTCGTGGGGAACCGGCTCCAGGGGGCCAAAGACCGCCTCGATCCGCCCCCTGGTCTCCGACCCAGGGACGAAGCGGCGGCGGTACTCCTCGGGATCGGAGTTGTCCAGGTGCATGTACTCAATGAAGCGTACGTGCAGGGGGCGGTCCAGGGAGAGACGGGCCAAGGGGACCACCTCCTCCTCGTTCATCCCGCGGATGACCACGGCGTTCAGCTTCACGGGGTGGAGGCCCAGCTCCAAGGCAGTTTCTATAGCTTCCAAGACCCGTTCCACCTTCCCCCCGCGGGTGATCCGGGTGAAGACCTCGGGGGTGATGGCGTCCAGGGAGATGTTCACCCGGTTAAGCCCGGCAGCCACCAGTTCCTTGGCCCTTTTGGGAAAGAGGAGGCCGTTGGTGGTGATGGCCACGTCCTCAATGCCCTCCTTGCTCCGGGCCCGCTCGATCATCCGCGGCAGCTCCTTGCGCACCAGGGGCTCCCCGCCCGTAAAGCGGACCGCGGAAAGGCCCAGCAAGGAGGCGGCCTCGAGGAAGTGCTCCACCTCCTCCACGGTCAAGGTGCCCGGAGGCTCGGCCATCTCCAGGCCCAAGGGATGGCAGTACAGGCAGTGCAGGTTGCACCGGGGGGTGACGGAGATGCGCAGGTCCTTGATGATGCGCCCGTAGTTGTCCAAAAGCTTCATCTTTCCCCCTTTGCGGACTATACTACCCGCCTCCTTGCCCCACAAGGTGGCCAAAAAGACAAACCCCCCGGCATGGTGCCGGGGGGCCAGGCTGGAGCGGGAGACGGGACTTGAACCCGCGACCCCGACCTTGGCAAGGTCGTGCTCTACCGACTGAGCTACTCCCGCAAGGAAAAATCCCCCGCACCGACCTACTCTCCCAGGACCCTGCGGTCCCAGTACCATCGGCGCTGGCGCGTTTCACTTCCGTGTTCGGAATGGGAACGGGTGGTTCCACGCCGCTATGGGCACGGGGGATTCTCGTGTTTTGCTTTTCAAAATCCCCGCACCGCCCTTGGGGGCGGGGGATCCCGGCTGGGGTGGCGCCATCAGGGCCATAAGGGTCAAGACCTCGGACGATTGGGACCGGTCGGCTCAACGCCTCGCGGCGCTTACACCCCCGGCCCATCCACCGGGTGGTCTTCCCGGGTCCTTACCGGCTTTACACCGTGGGAGGCCTCATCTTGGGGCAGGTTTCCCGCTTAGATGCTTTCAGCGGTTATCCCTCCCGCACATGGCTACCCAGCCTATGCCCCTGGAGGGACAGCTGGGAAACCAGAGGTGCGTCCCTTCCGGTCCTCTCGTACTAGGAAGAGCCCCCCTCAAGCCTCCTGCGCCCGTGGCGGATAGAGACCGAACTGTCTCACGACGTTCTGAACCCAGCTCGCGTGCCGCTTTAATGGGCGAACAGCCCAACCCTTGGGACCTTCTTCAGCCCCAGGATGCGACGAGCCGACATCGAGGTGCCAAACCTCCCCGCCGCTGTGGACGCTCGGGGGAGATCAGCCTGTTATCCCCGGGGTAACTTTTATCCGTTGATCGATGGCCCTTCCACACGGAACCACCGGTTCACTAGGCCCGGCTTTCGCCCCTGCTCGGCTTGCAGGCCTCACAGTCAGGCTCCCTTCTACCCTTGCGCTCTCCGGCGGATTTCCGTCCCGCCTGAGGGAACCTTTGGGCGCCTCCGTTACCCTTTAGGAGGCGACCGCCCCAGTCAAACTGCCCGCCAAGCGCTGTCCCCAATCCCTTGGGTTAGGCCCCCAGCCGCATCAGGGTGGTATTTCACCGGCGCCTCCACCGCCCCCGAAAGGGCGGCTTCACAGGCTCCCACCTATCCTACGCAGACGCGACCAAGAGCCAACACCAGGCTGCAGTAAAGCTCCACGGGGTCTTTTCGTCCTGCCACGGGTAGGCCGCATCTTCACGGCCAGTTCAATTTCACCGGGTCCCTCGCCGAGACAGCGCTCCGGTCGTTACGCTTTTCGTGCAGGTCGGAACTTACCCGACAAGGAATTTCGCTACCTTAGGACCGTTATAGTTACGGCCGCCGTTCACCGGGGCTTCGGTTCAGGGCTTGCACCCCTCCCCTTGACCTTCCGGCACCGGGCAAGCGTCGCTCCCTATACCTCCTCTTACGAGTTCGCAGAGAGCTGTGTTTTTGGTAAACAGTCGCCAGAGCCTGTTCACTGCGGCTCCCCTAGGGCGCCCAAAGGACGCCCCGAAGAGCACCCCTTCTCCCGAAGTTACGGGGCTAACTTGCAGAGTTCCTTGGCGAGGGTTCTCCCGCGCGCCTTAGTGCTCTCGCACCCGCCCACCTGTGTCGGTTTCCGGTACGGGTTCCCGTGGGTTGTGCTTAGAGGCTTTTCTTGGCTCCCTGGCTTCGGAGGGTTGTCACCCTTACGGGCTTCCCCACCACGCAGAGCTTCTGGGAAGCGGATTTGCCTACCTCCCACCCTGCGCTTCTGGCCGGGCTCAGCCATGGCTCCGGTCCCCCTAGCCTAGAGCGTCCCCCCATCGCACCCACGGGAAGGGCCGGAATATTAACCGGCTGCCCTTCGGCTACGCCTCTCGGCCTCACCTTAGGTCCCGCCTAACCCTACGCTGACGACCATTGCGTAGGAACCCTTGGGCTTACGGCGACAGGGATTCTCACCCTGTTTATCGTTACTCATGCCGGCATTCGCACTTCCCTTACCTCCAGCCGCCCTCGCGGGTCGGCCTTCATCGGCATCGGGAACGCTCCCCTACCGCCTGAGGGTTGCCCCCCAGACCCGCAGCTTCGGCGCTGGGCTTAAGCCCCGATCATTTTCGGCGCAGCGTCACTCGACCAGTGAGCTATTACGCACTCTTTAAAGGATGGCTGCTTCTAAGCCAACCTCCTGGCTGTCTCAGCGACGCCACATCCTTTCCCACTTAGCCCAGACTTCGGGACCTTAGCTGGCGGTCTCGGTTGTTCCCGCGCTTGGACGCGGACGTTATCGCTCGCGCCCTCACTCCCAGGCTCCACCTGGGACCCTTCGGAGTTTGACAGGGTTTGGTAGGCTGGTGGGCCCCCTAGCCCTATCAGTGCTCTACAGGCCCCAGTCAGCACCTGAGGCTGACCCTAAAGTCATTTCGGGGAGAACCAGCTATCTCCGGGTTCGGTTAGCTTTTCACTCCTAACCCCAGCTCATCCGAGGGGTTTGCATCCCCCACCGGTTCGGGCCTCCACTGGGTTTCACCCCAGCTTCACCCTGGCCAGGGCTAGCTCACCCGGTTTCGGGTCCACGGCCGCGGACTGCGCGGGCCGCACGCGGCCCGCCTCCGCCCTTTTCGGACTCGGTTTCCCTACGCCTCCGCCTCCTCGGCTTAAGCTCGCCCACGACCGTGAGTCGCCGGCTCATGCTTCAATAGGCACGCCGCAACCCGCAAAGGGGCCGCGACTGCTTGTAAGCCCACGGTTTCAGGCTCTATTTCACTCCCCTCCCGGGGTTCTTTTCACCTTTCCCTCACGGTACTGGTTCACTATCGGTCACCCGGAGTACTTAGCCTTAGGCGGTGGTCCGCCCAGATTCCCCCATGGCTCCACGAACCACAGGGTACTCGGGTACCCTCACCTATCCCTTAAGCCTTTCGCCTACAGGGCTTTCACCTTCTCTGGCGCTGCTTCCCAGCAGCTTCGGCTAGACCAGGGATTCGGTATCCGAGGGCCCCACAACCCCGCCCGGACAAGCCGGACGGTTTAGGCTCTTCCCCTTTCGCTCGCCGCTACTCAGGGAGTCGCTTTCGCTTTCCTCTCCTCTGGGTACTGAGATGTTTCAGTTCCCCAGGTTCCCCCCGCCAAACGGCGGTGACCTGTGTTCCCACAGGCCGGGTTCCCCCATTCGGACATCCAGGGATCTATGCCCGCTACCGGCTCCCCCTGGCTTATCGCAGGTAGCCACGTCCTTCATCGGCTCGGGTGCCAAGGCATCCACCGTGGGCCCTTAGCATCTTGACCCTACAGAGCCGCACTGCCGTACGGCTCACAACCGCATCACTCGCCACCCCAGCTTTCAAGATCCCCCGCCGCCTCCCAGGCAGCGCAAAGAAAAAACTACCAGACCTAAAGACCCCTGTCAAGGGGGGAGGAGGCTTAGAGGGTCTCTTGACGGAAAGCCCGCCTCTAGCTAAGCTAATCTTTGCGTGCGGGGGCGATTAGCTCAGCTGGTCAGAGCGCACGCCTGATAAGCGTGAGGTCGGTGGTTCAAGTCCACCATCGCCCACCACGATGCAAAGCCAAAACTCCCCGCCTTGGAAGCAAGGCGGGGAGGGTTTTTACGGCAGTTTCTACGGCAGTTGAGGATGTATGTCCCTGACCTCTCCCTCTCCTCTCCCAGTTGTGCTGAGGTCAGTTGGAGAATCCGCGAAGACAAGCATGAGGCACCTCCTTGATGGCTAGGGCTGGCCTATATCCGGAAACTAACGGAGACTGTTCAACGCAGTTCACAGCCACGGGCAAGGTTTCCAAGGTGCTAAGAAGCAATCGCATGCTGTGGGGCTCCAAATTTCACCCCCGCCATCCCAATTCGGTTCTTCGTACCTCATCCTGAGATTAGGTGTCGGATCCGAGCTTCAAAGGAAAGAGTTGGTACCTCCTGCTCCCTCGCTTTTTTGGGTCTACACTGAAGCGGATCACAAAGGGCGCAGAGGTTTGCTCTAGGAAACGAGTGACCTTTCCCTGGGCTTGGGCAAACTCCTCTGCTAGGAGCAGAAGCCAGCCACGTTCCGGTTGCTTGGGCTGAGTGAAGAGGATAACCCTGGCGCCGAATGAGCGAAGGATAGTCCTTTCCACTGGACGGTAGCGGAGTTGGGCATCAAGGGTGAGGATCACCCATCCTTGAGCGCTGACCTGAGGAATCCACTCCTCATCGGGAGTGTCGGGAGAAAAAAGCTCATCATGGGCCTTGATCTCAAGCCCTAGCTCTCGTAAACGCTGGGGAAATCCCTTGCCTAGGTTGCGGTCGCAAAAGAAAATCGGTTGGCCAGGGGCTGCTTCGGGGTTCATGCCGCGTAGGTATCTGCACCCATGCCCTCAAATACCAACGCCTCCCTCACCTCTTCCTTCCCCAGACCGTAATCCTCTGCGATCTCCTCCAAACCTTCTCCGGCGTTGAAGCGCAGGGCAATGACCGAGGTCTTCACCCCACGTACGGTAGGGGCTCCAAAGGCTACCCTTGGGTCCAGAACTACCTTCTCGCCCCGTAGCCGGGTCCCAACAGCGGGGTGGAAGCGCAGGGGGATGCCCTGTTCGTCCCTGTCCACACGGGAAAGGTAGCTTTCCAACACCTCCTGCAAGGCCAACTGCCCAGCCCGGGTCAGGGCCAGAAGCTCTTTCCCTTGCCTCAAAAAAACGTCACCCAACCCTGCTTCCAAGTCCAGGAGGAGAGGCCTAGGTTTCCCCAAGGCTTCCTTGGCGTAGTCAATCATCCTGCGGATACGTTGCATGGGGATCCGGTGGATCTGGCGCAGGGCTGCCAGGACATTGGCCTCCACAAGGTTGAAGAAGGAGAGCTGCGACCCGTTGCCGGGTGTCTCTATTAGGGGCAGGGACCTTTCCTGTCCTCCCGCCTTCGGATAGGTCCGGCCCCTGATCCAGGAGCGTAGGGTAGACTCCGATAGACCCAGATAACGGGCTGCTTCTCGAAGAGAGTAGAGGGGGCGGTCCCTAGGGTCTGGGGCCAGGAGAGGGGAGTGGTTTTGGGCGGCCCTACTCGCCTTCATGAGGCTTAGTTTAACTCAGGAACAGGGTTGCCAAGGCTAGCTTCGCCTAGTACCCTATCACGGAGGATGGGTTTCAAGCCGCTCCGCGGGACCAGGCCCACGGGACGGCCCAAGAGCTCGGACAGCTCCCGTGCCATCCGGGCCAGGGTCAGGAAGCCCACGGCGGCCTCGAGTTCAAACTCCACTAGACGGGTTCAAACTCTACCAGGAGGTCCACGTCGCTTTGGGGCCCAAGCTCCCCCCTGGCCGCCGAACTGAAGAGGGAAAGCCGCTTCACCCGATAGCGGCGGCAGAGGGCCTGTAGCTCGGTCTCGGGTAGGGGGAGAGGTGACGCCAATGGCTCCATGGCCTTCCCCTAGCGTAACCCCTCTTCCCAAGGCTGGGCGCTACCCTGGGTTCTGGCTGGGTAGCTGAACACCAGGATGGATCTCGGGCTTCAGCAAGCTCTGCCTGGATTTTCGTGGAGGCTTAAGGGGCTTGTGCGGCGCCCACATTCACGCTATGCTGAGCATGAACAAAGGCCGGGGCACACCCTCTACTCCCAGAGGGTTCTCGAGCTTTGTTAATAGGGATCTTCTCTTCGAGAACCTGGCAAAGTTGAGGGGCGCGTAGGGCGGCTCAAGGCTGGTCGTGTAAGGATTTATGTGTAAGGGTCCGTGTTTAATAGGGGGGCACACCTTAGCACGAGGAGGTGCCCCGTGGACCAGGATACCTTGCGGATCTTGCTGAGGGAAGCGGTGCGGGAGACAGTAGCCGAGGTTCTGCAGACGGTTCTGGAGCTGGACCGGACGGCCTTCTTGCAGGTGCACGGAGGCCGCAGGAACGGCTACTACCCCCGCAAGCTGGAGACCACCTTCGGCCAGGTGGACCTGAAGGTCCCTAGGGATCGGGAATCTCGGTATTACCCGGCTTTCCTTAAGCCCTACGTCCGCCGCCTGGTGGACGTGGGGGAAGTGGCGGTAGCCCTTTACGCCGCCGGGGTCAGTCAGCGCAAGGCGGCCGAGATACTGAGCCTGCTCTTAGGCCACCGCTACTCCCACGAGACCCTGAGCGCCCTGACGGACGAGGTCCTGGAGGCGGCAGGAGCCTTCCGCACCCGGCCTTTGCCCGAGGAGATGGCCTTCGTCTACCTGGACGGGCTTTCCCTAAAGGTCTTCAGGGAAGGAGAAGGGATCGTACGGGAAAGCGTGTATGTGGCCCTGGGCATCGCCCCTAATGGGGAGAGGCGGGTCCTGGGGTTTTGGCTGTTGCCCACGGAGAGCGCCCTGGGATGGGAGGGGGTCCTGGGGGAGCTTTGGCAGCGGGGCCTGCGGCGGGTATTGCTCTTCATCACCGACGGGCTGCCCGGGCTTCCTGAAGCGATCCGCAGGGTCTACCCTCAGGCGGAATGGCAGCGGTGCGTGGTGCACGGGGTGCGGTGGAGCCTGTCCCAGGTGCGGGCGCGGGACCGGGGCCTGCTGGCGGAGGACCTGAGGCGGGTGTACGGGGCGGAGAGCCGGGAAGAAGCTCTTGGGGCCTTGGAGGAGGTGAAGGCCGCCTGGGGTTCGCGGTACCCGGGGGTGGTGGGGCTTTGGGTACAGGATTCGGGGGCCTTCCTGCGGTTCTACGGGTACCCCAAGGTGCTTTGGCCGTACCTGCGGAGCACCAACCTGATGGAGCGGTTTATCCGGGAAGTGCGGCGGGGGACGAAGGTGCGGGACCACAAGTTTCCTAAGGAAGAGGCGGTGTACAAGCTTCTTTACCTGGAGTCGGAGAGGCAGGAAGGGAGGTGGGCAGAACGGAAACTAAAGGGGTTCTCGGAGGTGAAGGAGGTGCTGGAGAAGATGCTTCAGGAGCGGTATGCCCCCCGTACACAGACTCTTACACATAACTCTTGACACGACCCAAGGCTGGGGGATAAACAGTCCTACTTCTTTAGGAAGATGCCAGTCGAGATACCTATCCAGCGGGAAACCTTGGATTGGGCTATGCGGAGAGCGGGCCTAAAGGTTTCTGATCTAGCCCAGGCTCTTGGGGTGAAGGCAGAAAGGGTTGAGAAGTGGCTTTCTGGGGAGGAATTTCCTAGCTATCCTCAAGCTCTCAAACTGGCCGAGAAGCTCTATCTCGGGCTGGCCCACCTTCTTTTGCCCCCGCCTGAGACACAACTGCCCCTATTGGACTTCCGCCGAGGGGTACAGAGGGATAGGGGTAGAGAGCCCAGAGAGCCCTCCCCAGAACTTTTGGAAATGAGCCAGCAGGTAGGCCAGGAGGGAAAGCACCAGAAAACGGTGCACCCCCAAAGCCGTCCGCTGCCCAAACTGACCCAGGGAGAACTCGCTTTTCATGGCCTTGAAGAAGTGCTCGATGCTAAACCGCCGCCTCCCCCACACCAGCAGGGTGCGCGGGCTGGCGGGAAAGGTAGCCACCCCATACCGCCACTCCCATCCCCCACCGGGCAGAGGGTAGCGGTAGCGGAAGGCCCAAAGGGGGAAAGAAACCCCCCGCAGGTGGACCCGACTCCCCTGGCGTCTGAGGTCCGCAAGCCTCTCCCCTCCCCAGAGCCTCCGGTCCCGCCGCATCCCTACCACCGCCTCCAATCCCAGCTCCCTGACCCCCCGCAAAAACCGGATGGTGCCGAATGCGGTATCGGCCACCACCCGCACCCGGAAGGCCTTCCGCATCCAAGGGGGCAGGGAGGCTAAGAGCCTGAGGGCCAGGAGGGAGAGGCTCTTTTCCCCCTTGCCCCGCCATACGCGGTAGCTCCAGGGGATGCGGAGCTCGCCGTGGACCAGGTAGACCACCCCCAGGTGGAGGCCCCACTTGCCGTGGAAGAAGGAGAGAGGCAGGGCCCTGAAGAGGCCCCGCTTCTCCAGGGTGACCAGGTCCAGGACCACCAGGAGCCTGGGCTTGGGACCCCGTCTGGGCCTGGCGCGGTCCAGGGCCCTTTCCGCCTCCCTTCGGGCGAGGCGGATGAGGGTGCGGGTGGGCCAGGCATACCGGTTGAAGAAGCGGGAGAGGGCGGAGGCGGACTTGGTCTGGCTGTGCTGGGGTCTGGCTTTGCCGTGGCCCTGCAAAAGCAGGAGGAGGAGGGCTTTGAGGGACTCCTGGAGGTGGGGGCTTGGCAGAAGGGCTAGGATGGCCGAGAGTAGGTACTGGGCTGTGGGCATGGCACCCGTCATCAGACGGGAAACCCGCAGCCCTTTTCAAGTGCCCCGGTTGCATAGGGTTGAGAGGGAATGGATAAGTGCAAGTTTTGAGTAACGCTACTCCACTGCTAGAGGCTGGGTTGACTTTAGGGGGGAGTCCAGATTAGCCTTAAAGTGGGGATATGTCTATCAGCCGGGGTTTACACACACACGCTTTGTGGAGGTGTGCTTTTGCGCTCACACTAGCTTCCCTCCTGGCAGCCTGCACCCAGTCTTCTCCAGCATCCTCCCCTAGCTTTTCCATTTCGGTCAATCCCACCTCGTTGGTCATACCTCAAGGGGAGAGCCGTCAACTGGTGCTAGCCATTGCTCCCAAAAATGGCTTTAGTGGAGAAGTTTTTCTCATTCTGAGAGATGCTCCCCTGGGCGTTGCCCTCACACCCAACTCTGTGCAGCTTTCCTCCGGCGGGGTTTTGCAGACCACCCTCACCCTGGTTGTCCTTTCTAGTGCACCGACAGGTACTTACTCCGTGAGGCTAGAAGCGCGCTCTGGAACGGTCAGCGATGCGGTGGATTTACGCATCACTGTGGCCTCTAAAGACGGCAACCTACCGTCTCCTGACTTTGCCATCCGCCTTGAACCAGATGATCTTTCCGTGCCTCAAGGAGGTAGGGTACAGGCCCAACTTACCCTTACCCCCTTGGGAGGATTTGCTGGAGAGGTTCACCTTGAACTCATAGGGGCTCCTTCTGGCATACTCCTTTCTCCTGACCGCCTCGTCGTGTCTGGTCCAACTCCTGTCCAGCAAGTATTGACCTTTTCTGCGGCCCAGACCCTTCAGCCCGGAAGGTATACTCTTTCTCTTCGCGCAGTTTCCCCTGACCGGAACATAGCTCGAAGCGCGTCTTTAAGCTTAACGGTTACCTCCCCTGCCCAACCTAACTTCACTATTGCCCTAGAGCCCAGGTCCTTAAGCCTAGTCCAAGGCCAGTCCGGACAGCTCCAACTTACTGTCAACCCTTCCGGCGGCTTCAGCGGGTCCATCGAATTGAGCGTTCAAGGAGCACCAGGCGGCGTCACCCTTCAGCCTGAGCGCGTGAATGTGGGCACAACCCCCTCAAGGTACACGCTTACCCTTCAGACCGAGAGCACTACCCCGCCAGGGATGTACGTCCTAACCCTAAGAGCTGCTTCTGGGTCTTTAATCCGTACTGAAAGTTTACAACTCACTATCAACCAGGCCATGTCACCTGGCCAGCCTAGAGTCTGGTACTACCGCCCAGAGCAATTTCAGGGGGGCGTCCTGACCGTTCAAGTTTCCTCTCCTGGACAGAACCTCCTTATGGCCCTAACTCCGAACATGGTCTTCTCAGAGGCTATACAGTCCAACCAGGACTACTGGGATACCGTTTTCAACGTGCGAATAGAGCGTGGGGGATTTCCGGCGAGCAGCTTAACACCTCATAACTTGCCTTCCCCAACTACCTTTGCCCCAGAGAGATGGGGCAGCCCCTACCAGGCACCCCCTAGGTCACCCCAACAGAGGCGCCCTTTCAGGGTGTATGTGGAGGGAGGGTACGTGGATACCGAGGGCGTGTTGGCCTACGAGGGGGAGAGTTTCCTCTTCTATGAGGAGGCCTCACCGTCTGGTGGACCGCACCCCAGGTGCTTCACATCCGAGCAGTACCAGAGGATAGAAGCCAACACCCTACCCGTATACCGAGAGCTGGTTCGGCTGATGGGGGAACCTCCGGATTTTGACGGTAACCGCAGGGTTATTGTCTACCTAAGCACAACCATAGCGCAGAGTTGGGGGCTTGGGTTTGCCTTCTTCTCTTCAAGCGATCTGCACCCTTCAAACCCCAACCGCTCGGAGATAGTCTATTTCCCTTGTGCCCAGGGGTCGGGGACGGACTATCTTGTTTCCACTTGGTTCCCCCGAAACATCATCCACGAGACCATCCACCTCCTTCAGGCAGCCCACGCCTATAGGAGAAACGCTCCTCAAAGCATCCACGACTCTTACGTAGGGTTCCTCTCTGAAGGGCAGGCAGAGCTATTCCGTCTCAAAAGGGTGGGTTCGGATGCGGCGATGGGGGTAGAAGAGCGTTGGAGGGATATCGCGCAGTGTCTGACGTCTCAACCCCAGGGCACCTTATATCTGAACGGTTGCTTCTACACCTATTCTAGCCTCTGGCACTACTGGATGCACCTGAGGCATGGCGAGGGATATGAGCAACGTCTGATCGAAGCGGTCTACCAGAGCAGGCAGAGGCCTGAACTCAGCCCCCACCAGAGACTTGTTGGTCTCGCGGAACCCCTCACCCTAACCCTAACCCACCTTTCCCTGGCCTTGGACGATACCCCGGCTGGAGTTTCTTTGGGTCTCCACTTCCCAAGGGATAGCGTCCTTGCCTCAACAGGTATATCCCAGATACCTGCCCTTAGCCTCCAAACCGGGTCCATTTCCCTGAACCTCAGATACCTGGAGTCAGCCTTGGTCTGGCTACCTTCCTATCAAGCAGGAGAAAGCATTCGTGTGGTTTTGGATAACCCCAGGGGGCTTTACCTTGTTCTCGTAACCTGGTGATAGCTTGTCAGCCCATGGGATTGCTACAAGGGATGTGTGTGGTGTGTGCACGTGGGTACTACGGCAGTTATTACTGCAGTTGGGTTCGGAAATACCCGGAAAGACCTATGCTATACCGGAAGTAAGTGACGATACAGAAGGGACTTCCCGTAAGCCCTCACAGAATAACGGAACCCTTCTAAATGCCTGATAAGCGTGAGGTCGGTGGTTCAAGTCCACCATCGCCCACCAAAGGGGCCCCGGTAAATCCGGGGCCTAGGCGTTTTCTTGGCCCAACCGCACCACCAGGGTGTCGGCGATCAGGTCGTGCCAGGCTTGGCGCCGAGGGTGGAAGAAGGCCCAGAGGTAGCCGAGAAGGAGGGGAAGGGTGGAGAGGGTTTTGCCCACCACTTCCCGCATGAGGGCGGTGGTCCAGTCCATGGGTTGGCCATCGGTGCGCACCACCCGAAGCCCCAGGAGCATCTTTCCCGGGGTGGCCCCGTAGAGGGCGGTGAAGGCGGTGTAGTAGGCCCAGCTGGGGAGCCAGTTGAAAAGCAGATCGTCCCAGAACCCTGGGGCTCCCTCCAGGGGAGGGATGCCCGCGAGCGCCAGGAGGAAAAGGCTAAGGGGCACCAGGATGAGGCCGTCCATGAGGGAGGCCGCCAAGCGGCGCCAGGGGCTGGCGATCACCATAGACCCCCTCCGGGGTAACGGTATTCCAGGCGGAAGCGGCTCCTTTCCAGAAGCCCCCAAAGGGCCTGGGTCTCCCCCCCGGCCAGGCTGAGGGGAAGGCTATCCCCCAAAAGCCCCTCGAGGAGCCCCTTGGGCTTGCGGTAGCGCACCAGGCGGAAGGTTTTGAGACCAGCCAGTTCCGCAGCCCGGCTGGCCGCGTCCTCCAGATAACCTTCCCGGTCGGCCAGACCTAGGGCCACGGCTTGTTTCCCGGAATAAATCCGCCCATCGGCCAAGGTGCGCACCTTCTCCAGGGGCAGGTTCCGTCCTTCCGCTACCCGGCGCAGGAAGAGCTCGTAGGCCTCCCGCATATAGCCCTGGAGGACGGTTCGCTCCTCGGGGGTGAGGGGCTTGAGGCCGGAGGCCATGTCCTTGAGCTTCCCTTCCTTGAGCACCTCCACCCTTATTCCCAGCTTTTCCAGGAGTCCCTCTACCTCGGGGATGACGGAGATGACCCCGATGGAGCCGGTGAGGGCGGTGGGGGGGGTAACGATCTCCCGCGCCGCCAGGGCCACGTAGTACCCCCCGCTAGCGGCCACCGAGCCGAAGGCGGCCACCAGGGGCTTGGCCTGGGCCAGGGCCTTGAGGGCCCGATGGAGGGCCTCGGTTTCCGTGACCCCGCCCCCGGGGCTTTCCACGTGCAGGACGGCGGCCTTGATGCCCGGGTCCTTCTGGGCCTGGCGGATCTGGGAAAGAAGGTCTTCTAGGGCCTTGCCCGTGGGAATGCTGCCCGAAAGCTCGAGGAGGAGAACCCTTTCCCCTTGGCCGTAGACCGGGGTTTCCCGCCAGACCGCCTCCCCTTCCTGGGGCCGGGTGAGGCGGCCCACCCCCACCAGGGCCAGGGCCACCACCAGGAGGAAGAGGAAAAGGGCCAGCCAGCGCTTTCGGTTCATGGGAGGAGCATACCACGGGGCCTTCGGGCTGGGGTTGGGGGTAAGCTGGAGGGGTGTTGCGGCTGGTGGTGCGCCCGGGTAAGGAGCGCAAGCTGAAAAATTTCTACCCGAACCTCTATCGGGACGAGATCTTGGAGGCCCCAGGGGAGGCGGGCGTGGCCGAAGCGGTGACCGAGGACGGGGAGGTCCTGGCTGTGGGCTATTTTGACCCCCATTCCCGGGTGCCCTTCCGCGCCTACCGCTTTGACCGGGGCCCCTTGGACCGCCGTTTTTTCCTGGGGCGTTTCCAGCGCGCCTTGCGCAAGCGGGAGGGTCTGGGCCCCAACCACCGCCTGGTCCACGGGGAGGCGGATGGGCTTCCGGGCCTAGTGGTGGACCGCTTCGGCGGGGTCCTGGTCCTCCAGGTGCGCACCCGGGGGATGGAGGCCCTGCGGGAGGTTTGGCTTCCCCCCCTGCTGGAGGCGGTGAATCCCCAAGGGGTCTACGAGCGGAGTGACGTGGAGGCCAGGCGGCAGGAAGGCCTGCCTGAGCGGGTGGGGGTGGTCTTTGGGGAGGTACCCGAGGTCTTGGAGGTGGAGGAGGACGGGCTCACCTTTCCCATTCCCCTGGCCCTGGCCCAGAAGACGGGCTTCTACCTGGACCAGCGGGAAAACCGCCGCCTCTTGGAGGCCATGGTGCGGCCCGGGGAGCGGGTCCTGGACGTGTTTAGCTACGTAGGGGGCTTCGCCTTGCGGGCTGCCCGTAAGGGGGCCTACGCCTTGGCGGTGGACAAGGACCTCGAGGCCCTGGCGGTTCTGGACCGGGCCGCCCTTCGCGCCGGCCTGAGGGTGGACATCCGCCAAGGGGAGGCTCTGGCCGTTCTCAAAGGGCTGGAAGGCCCCTTCCACTACGTCCTCCTGGACCCGCCCACCTTGGTGAAGCGCCCCGAAGAACTTCCCCCCATGAAGCGCCACCTGGTGGACCTGGTGCGGGAGGGCCTGCGCCTTCTGGCCCCTGGCGGCTATCTTTGGCTTTCCGCCTGCAGCTACTACCTCAAGGTGGAAGACCTGTTGGAGGTGGCCCGGCGGGCGGCGGCGGACCGGGGGGCCCGCCTGCGGGTCCACGCCCTCACCCACCAGCCCCAGGACCACCCCTGGAGCCTGCACGTTCCCGAAAGCCTTTACCTCAAGACCCTGATCCTCCAGGAAGACGCCCTTTGAGCCTCCCCCCTGTACCTCCCTGTATGATGGGGAGGAAGCACCCTTGGGGTGCGGAAAAGGAGGAAGCTATGGAAGTGGCCCGCGGTTTGGAAGGCGTTCTGTTCACGGAAAGCCGCATGTGCTTCATCGACGGGGAAGCGGGGCGTCTTTACTACTACGGCATCCCCATCCAGGAGCTGGCGGAGAAAAGCACCTTTGAGGAGACCACCTTCCTCCTCCTTCACGGCAGACTTCCCAAGGGGGAAGAGCTGGAAACCTTCCAGCGAGAACTGGCCCGGAGGCGGGCCCTGCCCCCTCACCTCCTGGAGTCCTTCCGCCGCTACCCCGTCACCGCCCACCCCATGAGCTTCCTGCGCACGGCAGTCTCCGAGCTAGGCATGCTGGACCCCAAGGAGGCGGAGATCTCCCAGGAGGCCCTCTACGAGAAGGGCCTGGACCTCATCGCCAAGTTCGCCACCATCGTGGCCGCCAACAAGCGCCTCCGCGAGGGGAAGGAGCCCATTCCGCCCCGCGAAGACCTCTCCCACGCGGCCAACTTCCTCTACATGGCCAGCGGCCAGGAGCCCTCCCCGGAGCAGGAGCGCCTCATGGATGCGGCCCTCATCCTCCACGCCGAGCACGGCTTTAACGCCAGCACCTTCACCGCCATCGCCGCCTTTTCCACCGAGAGCGACCTCTACTCCGCCATCACCGCCGCCGTGGCCTCCCTCAAGGGGCCCCGGCACGGCGGGGCCAACGAGGCGGTGATGAAGATGATCCGGGAGATCGGTACCCCGGAGAGGGCCCGGGACTGGGTGCGGGAGAAGCTGGCCAAGAAGGAGCGCATTATGGGGATGGGCCACCGGGTCTACAAGGCCTTTGACCCCCGGGCGGGCGTCCTGGAAAAGCTGGCCCGGCGGGTGGCGGAAACCCACGGCCACTCCACCGAGTACCAGATCCTTAAGATCGTGGAGGAGGAGGCGGGGAAGGTCCTGAACCCCCGGGGCATCTACCCCAACGTGGACTTCTACTCCGGGGTGGTCTACTCCGACCTGGGCTTCGGCCTGGAGTTCTTCACCCCCATCTTCGCCGTGGCCCGCATCTCCGGCTGGGTGGGGCACATCCTGGAGTACAAGGCCCTGGACAACCGCCTCCTGCGCCCGGACGCCAAGTACATCGGCGAGCTGGACCGGCCCTACGTGCCCCTCGAGGCCCGGGCCTAGCCGCCCTAGGGACCCCGCCCCAGCCCTGAGCCTGGGGCGGGGTCTTCATAGGCCGCAGAAGGCCTCGTAGTCTACAAGTTCCCGCTGGGTGGGGTGGTCCCCGCACACGGGGCAGGTGGGGTTGCGGCGGAGCTTGAGCTTGCGGAAGCCCGCCTCGAGGGCCTCATAGAGGAGGAGGTACCCGGCCAAGGGCTGGCCCAGGCCCAGGAGGACCTTCAGGGCCTCGGCGGCCATGAGGCTTCCCACCACCGCGGGCAGCACCCCGAAGACCCCGGCCTCGGCGCACGAGGGCACGGACCCTGGGGGTGGGGGCTTGGGGAAGAGGCAGCGGTAGCAGGGCCCCATCTCCCCTTCCCCCGTGGGGTGGTGGAAGACCGCCACCTGGCCATCAAACTGGTAGATGGCCCCGTACACCAAGGGCTTACCCAGGAGCACGCAGGCGTCGTTGACCAGGTAGCGGGTGGGGAAGTTGTCGGAGGCGTCCACCACCAGGTCGTAGGGCCTGAGGACCTCCAGGGCGTTCTCCGAGGTCAGGCGTAGGGGGTAGGTGTCGATCCGCACCAGGGGGTTGAGGGCAAGGAGCCGTTCCTTGGCCGCCAGGGCCTTGGGCTTGCCCACGTCCTCGGTGGTGTAGAGCACCTGGCGGTGCAGGTTGGAAACCTCCACCCGGTCCATCTCCACGATCCCCACCCGGCCCACCCCCGCGGCCACCAGGTAGAGGAGGACCGGCACCCCAAGCCCCCCGGCCCCCACCACCACCACGGAGGCCCCCTTCAGCCTGGCCTGCCCCTCGGGCCCCACCTGGGGCAGGATCATCTGCCGGTGGTAGCGGTCCAGCTCCTCCTTGGTCCACATCTAGGCCTCCCGGGTGCCAAAGCCAGGGGGGAGGAAGTCGGGGTAGTCGGGGTTGCCCTTGCGGTCGGGCAGGCGGGGGATGAGGTCTGAGGGGTGGGGTTCCCCCTTGCGGCAGTAGGGGCAGTCGTGGCGCACCTTGTAGCGCACGGGCCGGGCGGGGATGCCCAGGGCGATGGCGTGGGGGGGGATGTCCCGGGTGACCACGGCCCCCGTGCCCACCATGGCGTCGTCCCCGATGCGCACCCCGGCCAGGATGGTGGCGTGGTAGGTGATGCGCACCCCGCTGCCGATCACCGTTTCCTTCAGGGTTACATCGGGGGAGGCCAGGACGTGGTGGGTGTGGCTGTAGACGTTCACGTAGTCGGAAAGGGAGGTGCGGTCCCCGATCTTGATGCCCCCAATATCGTCCAGGAGCACGTAGCGGTGGACCACCACGTCGTCCCCCAGTTCCAGGTTGTACCCCACGGAGAACTCCACATTCTGGAAAAACTTGGGGTTTTTCCCTACCCGCTTGAAGATGAAGGGGGCCAGGGCCCGCCGTAGGGCCACCCCCGAGTGCACGGACTGGCCCAGGGGGGTGAGGTCCAGCACCTTCCAGAACCAGAGGAGGGGTTTCACCCGGCGGAACTTCTCCGGGTCGGTGGCGGCGTAGTACTCCGCCTCAAAGGTGATCCCCTCGGGGTCCAGGGCCATGGCCGCCAAGGGGTTGACCTCCAAAAGCTCCTCATAGGGCCGTCCATAGAGGAGGCGGGCCAGCTCCTCCCGCACCAGGGCGTTCCGGTCCACGCCCGGGTCGGAAAGCCTTTCCGTGAGGCTTCCCAGGAAGCGGTCCAGGGCCTTTTGGTGCAAGGGGGCAATGGCTTGAGGCAGGAGCCAGGGCATAGGTTCATGCTAAAGGGGAAGGGCCCATCCGGGGTGCAGGGGCTTACTCTAGGGAGGAGCGGTAGCCCAGTTCCCTCAGGGCCTCGGGGTCCTTGCGCCAGTTGGGGTAGACCTTGACCTCGAGGTCCAGGTAGACCTTGCGGTTCAAGAACACCTCCAGCTGCTTCCTGGCGGCCTGGCCGATCTCCTTAAGCTTCCTTCCCCCCTCCCCGATGACGATGGCCTTTTGGGAGGGGCGCTCCACGTAGAGGATGGCCTTGATGTAGAGGATCCCGTTTTCCCGTTCGGCCACCTCCTCGGTCTTTGTGGCCACCGCGTAGGGCACCTCGTGCCACAGGCGCTTCATGGCCTCTTCTCGCACGATCTCCGCCACCCACTCGCCGAAGTCCTGGTCGCTTTTGGCGAAGCCCTCGGGGTAGAAGAAGGGGCCTTCGGGCAGGAGGGCCAGGAGCTCGGCCTTGAGCCCGGCCACCTGGCGCTCGTCCAGGGCGGAGAGGGCCCGGGCCTCGGCCTCGGGCAGGAGGGCATGGTAGGCCTTCAGGGCCTCCTCGGGGTATTTGGCCGCGTCCAGCTTGTTCCCCACCAGGAGGATGGGCACCTGGCCCGCCAGGGGTTTCAGGGCCTTGGCCACCATCTCGTCCTCCGGGGTGGGGGGGTGGCGGAGGTCCACCACCCAGACCACGGCGTTGACGTCGGCCAGGGCTTCGTACACCTCCCGGTCCATGAACTCCCCCAGGGCATCCGCGGGCTCGTGCAGGCCAGGGGTATCCACGAAGACGATCTGCCGGCGGCCCTCGGTGAGGATGCCGCGAAGGCGCTTCCGCGTGGTCTGGGGCTTGGGGCTGATGGGGGCCACCTTGACCCCAAGCAGGTTGTTGAGCAGGGTGGACTTGCCCACGTTGGGCTTGCCCACCAGGGCCACAAATCCGGAATGGGTTTTCTCTTCCATGGCTTCAGGTGATCCCGGCCCCTTGGGATTTGCCCTTGAGGGCAGGGGCCGGAGCTTCCAGGTTTTTCAGTATACTGCACGCCGTGGATCCCCTGGCCCTGGCCTTTCTGCCCGGGATCGGGCCCAAGCGGCTCCAGGAGCTCCTTTCCACGGAAGACCCCTTGCGGGCGCTAGGGGAGCGTTTCCCCCAGGCCTTGGCCGCCTGGCCCCTGGCCAGGCAACGGGCCGAGGAGGAGCGAAACCGGGCCAAGGCCCTGGGCGTGCGCCTCCTTGGCCTTTGGGAGGAGGATTTCCCCCCAGGCCTCAAGCGCCTGCCCCAGCCCCCCACCCACCTCTACCTGAAAGGCACCCTGCCCGAGGAGGAAAAGGCCGTGGCCCTGGTGGGCACCCGGCGGGCCTCGCCCTGGGCCTTGGCCTTCACCCGCCGGCTTTCCCGGGGGCTGGCCGAGGCGGGGGTTTGGGTGGTTTCCGGCCTGGCCCGCGGGGTGGACCGGGAGGCCCACCTGGGGGCCTTGGAGGGGGGTGGGCGGACTCTCGGGGTTTTGGGGAGCGCCCTGGACCGGATCTACCCGCCCGAGCACCGCTCCTTGGCGCAAAGGATGGACCTCCTCTCCGAGTTTCCCTTCGGCACCGGGCCCAAACCCGAGTTCTTCCCCCGGCGCAACCGCCTCATCGCCGGCCTGGTGCGGGCGGTGGTGGTGGTGGAGGCCCCTTTGGCCTCCGGGGCCCTCATCACCGCCCGCTACGCCCTGGAGTTGGGCAAGGAGGTCTTGGCGGTGCCGGGGCGGCCCACGGACGAGGGGTCCCTGGGGGCCAACCGCCTGATCCAGGACGGGGCCTACCCCGTGCTGGCCCCGGAGGATGTCCTTTCCTACCTGGGGTTTACCCCCAGGCCCAGGGAGGCTTTGGGCCTCTCCCCTGAAGAGGCGGCCCTCCACGCCCTCCTGCAGAAGGGGGAGGCCCTTCCCGAGGACCTGGCCCAAGCCCTGGGCCTTCCCCCGGAGCGGGTGCTGGCCCTGCTGACCCTTTTGGAGCTCAAGGGGCTGGCCCAAGCCTTGCCCGGGGGGCGGTACGGGGCAGCCTAGCCCTGGCCGGGCCAGGCCCGGCCAGGGCGCTTTGGGGCCTTACTTGGCCTTCTCGTAGAGCTTCTTGGCGATCTCGTAAAGCTCGCCCGGGTGGAACTCGGGGGCGAACTCCGCGGCGTCGTGGCCAAGGTCAAAGACCGGGCCGCCCTGGGGAGGCCCATCCACCACCACCACCGGGCTCCCATCCTCGGGGGAGGCCCCGTTCCAGATGAGGCCCAGGTCCTGGTAGTCCGAGGGGCTGAAGCGGTAGAGGTTCTTGTGGAAGCCCAGGTCCATGTACTTCTTGGCCTCGGGGATCTTGCTGTTCTCGATGCGGGGGATGGGGAGCATCTTGGTCATCTCCACCCCGGTAAGGCTTTCCAAGGCCTTGCCGTAGGCAGCGGCGTGCACCCCGCCCCGCACCAGGAGGTAGCCGATCATCTCCCGGGCCACGGGGTTTGGCGTCATCTCGTAGACCCGCAGCTTGTGGGTACGGGCGGCCACCTCCAGGAAGAAGTTGTGCAGGAGATCCAGGATGAGGTTGCCGCTGGTGAAAACGTACTCCCCGTGCCAATGCTCCCCCATGGCTCCCATCACCAAGCTGTTGGCCCCGCCGGCGATGAAGTGGGCGGCGTTGCGGGCGTCCTTGGCGTAGCCCAGGGGGGCGCTCACCGGGTCTACGCCCTCCTCCAGGTCCTGCCCCGGGTTCTTGGCCAGGAGGCTGTTGATGGTGGCGGCCACCAGCTCGATGTGCCCCAGCTCCTCGGTGGCGATGTTGGCGATGAGGTCGTAGTAGGGCTTGAGGGCCTTCTTCCCCCGGAAGTTGAAGGACTGGTACATGTAGTTCATCAGGGTGGACATCTCCCCGAAGCGCCCCCCCAGAAGGGCCTGCACCGCGGCGGCGGCGTTGGGGTCTTGCTCCTTGGGCATGGGCAGTTCAATCTGTAGGCGGTCTATCCTAAGAAACATCCTTTCACCTCCTGCCTGGCCCCTTGGGGGCTAGGCGGTTTTTACCTTAGGCGGCCCGGGAGGTATAAGTCTAATAGATTTTTTATGCCTAAGAGATAAAATTAAGTTATGAACCCAAGCCTGGACCAGCTGCGCTATCTGGTGGCCCTGGCCGAGGAGGGGAGTTTCACCCGGGCCGCGGAGCGGGTCTACCTGACCCAGCCCGCCCTCAGCGTCCAGATCCGCAAGCTGGAGGAGGCCCTGGGGGTAAGGCTCTTTGACCGGAGGGAGGGCAGGCCCACGGAGGTGGGCCAGGCGGTGGTGGCCCAGGCCCGCCGGGTGCTAGAGGAGGTGGAGAGGCTCAAGGCCCTGGCCCGGGGGGAGGAGGGGGTGTTTCAGGGGCCCTTCCGCATCGGGGTCATCCCCACCCTGGCCCCCTACCTCCTCCCCCGGCTGTTGCCCCGGCTTGCGGAGCGGTTTCCTGCCCTCGAGGTCTCCGTGCGCGAGGAGCTCACCCCGGGCATCCTGGAGGGGCTGGCCCAGGGCCGCCTGGATGCGGGCCTGGTGGGCACGGAGGAGCGGGTCCCCGGCCTGACGGCCCTGGCCCTTTTCTCGGAGGCCTTTTGGGCCTACGTGGCCCCGGGCCATCCCCTTTACGCCCGGGCCCAGATCCACCCCCTGGAGATACCCCTGGAGGACACCTGGATCCTTTCCGAGGGGCACTGCTTCCGCGACCAGATCCTTTCCGTCTGCCGCCCCAGCCTGGGCCGCAGGCGGGTGGAGTTCCAAAGCGGGGACCTGGAAACCCTAGTCCTCTTGGTGGAGGAGGTGGGGGGGTTGACCCTACTGCCCGAGGTGGCCCTCTGGACCCTACCCCCAGCCAAACGGGCCCACCTGCGCCCCCTAAGCCCCCCGGGAGCGGGCCGCACCGTTTACCTTCTCCTACGGGAGGGGAGCCTCAAGGCCCGGGTGGCCCTGGCCCTGGCCGAGGAGGCCCGGGCGGTCTTCCGGGCCCTCAAGGGGTATGATGGGGGCGGAGGTTCGCCATGACCAAGCCGGAGGCCAAGGGCGGCGACGTGCACATCAAGGCCGGGCTCATCTGGATGAACGGCCAGCTCCTGCCCCAGGAGGAGGCCAAGACCAGCGTCCTGAGCCACGCCCTCCATTACGGCACCAGCGTCTTTGAGGGGATACGGGCCTACGAGACCCCCAAGGGCCCTGCCGTTTTCCGCCTGAAGGAGCACGTGCGGCGCTTCTACCACTCGGCCAAGGTGCTCCGCATGGAGATCCCCTTCCCCCCCGAGGCGTTGGAGGAAGCCATCTTGGAGGTGGTGCGGCAAAACGGCTACAAGAGTTGCTACATCCGGCCCCTGGCCTGGATGGGGGCCAAGGCCCTGGGGGTAAACCCCCTGCCCAACAACCCCGCCGAGGTCATGGTGGCCGCCTGGGAGTGGGGGGCCTACCTGGGGGAGGAGGCGGTGAGGAAGGGGGCCAAGCTCATCACCAGCTCCTGGGCCCGCTTCCCCGCCAACGTGATGCCGGGGAAGGCCAAGGTGGGCGGGAACTACGTGAACTCGGCCTTGGCCAAGATGGAGGCCGTGGCCGCTGGGGCCGACGAGGCCCTGCTCCTGGACGAGGAGGGGTATGTGGCCGAGGGGAGTGGGGAGAACCTCTTCTTCGTGCGGGACGGCGTGGTCTACGCCCTAGAGCACTCGGTGAACCTCGAGGGCATCACCCGGGACTCTGTGATCCGCATCGCCAAGGACCTGGGCTATGAGGTCCAGGTGGTGCGGGCCACCCGGGACCAGCTCTACATGGCCGACGAGGTCTTCATGACCGGGACCGCCGCCGAGGTAACCCCGGTGTCCGCCATCGACTGGCGGCCCATCGGCACGGGGAGCGCCGGGCCCATCACCCTGCGCCTTCGCCAGGTCTACCTGGAGGCGGTCCGGGGGCTCAGGCCGGAGTACGAGGGCTGGCTCACCTACGTCATTTCCTGAGCCAATCCTCCAGCACCCGGGCGTACAGCTCGGGGTCCAGGCGGGGCCTCTCGTAAAGCCCCGCCCTTAGCCTTTGCCGCTGGGCCTCAAAGAGGATCACCGCTGCGGCCACGCTGACGTTGAGGCTTTGCACCATGCCCAGCATGGGGATCTGGATGGCCCCGTCCGCCAGGGCCAGGGCCTCCGGGGAAACCCCCCACTTCTCCGCCCCCAGGAGGATGGCCGTGGGCTGGGTGTAGTCTACCTCCCGGTAGTCCTGGGCCTCCCGGCTCAAGGCGGTGGCGTAGACCCGGAAGCCCCGCTCCCTAAGGAAGCGAAAGGCCTCGGCGATGTCCGGGTGCACCCGGAGGTAGACCCATTTGTGGCTGCCCCCGCTGGTCTCGTTGAAGGTGGGCACGCCCCCCGTGGGGTTCACCGCGTGGGCCTCGAGGACCCCCACGGCGTCGCAGGAACGCAGGATGGCCGAGAGGTTGTGGGGCTTGTGCACGTTTTCCAGGAGCACCGTGAGGTCGGGCTGGCGCCTTTTTAGGACATCTTCTATTCGCTTTCTACGGGCCTCCGTCACGTCCCCTTAGCTTAGCGATGAGGGGCTTCAAAAGCGAGCGCTTCAGCTTTAGGGCCTGGCGGTTCACCACCAGGCGGGCGGTGGAGTGGGCCAGAACCTCTACCTCCACGAGCCCCGCTGCCCTTAGGGTGGCCCCGGTCTGGACCACGTCCACCACCGCGTCGGCCAGGCCCGTAACCGCCGCCAGCTCGATGTTCCCGGAAAGCTCCACCACGTCCGCCACCAGGCCCCGCGCCTTAAGGAAGCGGGCGGTGAAGTTGGGGTACTTGGTGGCGATGCGGCGGATGGGGGAGGTGTCCCCGGGGCGGCGGATGAGGGAAAGCCGGCAGGCGCCAAAGCCCAGGTCCACGGGCTCAAAGAGGTCGCGGCCTGAGTCCAGAAGCACGTCCTTCCCCACCACCCCCACCTCGGCGATGCCCAGATCCACGTAGACGGGCACGTCCTTGTTGCGCAACTCCAGAAGGGCAATCCCCCCCTCCTTCCCGTGGAGGAGGGCCCGCTCGTCCTCCACCGGGGGAAGCTCCAGGCCGGCTTCCTTCAAGGCCTGGTAGGCTTCCTGGAACATCCGCCCCTTGGGCAGGGCGATGGTGAGGAGGTAGCGCCTCATTCCGCCCTCCAAAGCCGCTCCCCTTGGGCCAGGTAGGGGATGCCCCGGGAGCGGGCGTAGGCCAGGGGGTCCTCCCCGTGGAAAAGCTCCACCCGCTTCTCCCCGGCGAAGCGCCGCAGGGCCTTAAGGTCCAGGGCCAGGACCTCCGGGGGCTCCTCCTTGCCCACAGGCCTCAGGGCCTCCAGGACCCGCTCCACCCCCAGGGCGAAGCCCGCGGCCCGGGGCAGAAGCGCCCCGTCGTACCGCCCGCCCCCCAGGAGGGGGAGGCCGAACCCCGGGGTGTAGGCGCGGAAGAAGATGCCCGAGTAGTACTCGTAGCGCCGGGCCATGCCCAGATCCAAAAGCACCGGCTTCTCCAGGAGCTCCAGGGTCCTTTCCAGGTCGGCCAGGGCCTTTTGCGCCCGCTTGGGCAGGGGCAGGCCCTTGGCCTCTTGCAGGACCTCCTTGTCCCCGTAGAGGTCGGGCAGGGCCAGGAGGGTTTTCCGGGCCTCTTCGGGCACGGGGTGGCGGGCCAAAAGGGCTTGGAGCTCGGGGAGGTTTTTGCGGTGGATGGCGGTCTGGGCGGCCCTTTGCGCCTCTTTGGGCAGGCCCGAGGCCTTCAGCACCTCCCCCACCAGGCCGGGAAGGCCCACCTCCACCACCCCCTCAATGCCCAAGGCCTCCAGGGCGGCGAAGGCCAGGTAGAGGACCTCGGCGTCGGCCAGGGGGCCCGTGGCCCCGATGAGCTCGAGGCCCACCTGGGTGTACTCCCGCAATCGGCCCAGCTCCGCGTCCGCTTCCCTAAGCCACAGGGCTCCCGCGTACTGGAAGCGGTAGACCCCTTCCCCCAACTGGCCGCGGAGGAGCTTGGCCAGGAGGGTGGTGAACTCGCTCCGCAGGAAGAGCACCTCCCCTGTCTTGTCCACCAGCTTGAAGGCCCGCTCCGCCAGGGGATGGGCGGGATCATGGTTCTCCAGGGCCGGGAGCTCCACGGGCTCGTAGCCGTGGTGCAGGAAAAGCCCCTGCAGCCGGGCCATGAGCCCGGCCTTGAGCCGGGCCTCGGGGGGAAGGAGGAAGCGGGTGCCCTCGGGGATCATTCCTTGACCAGGATCTCCACCGCCAGGATCCTGTCCCGCTCGCCCCCCGCCCCCGGGCCCTCCGTGGGGGCCAGGCGGCGCACCACCTCCATCCCCTCCACCACCTTGGCGAAGAGGGTGTACTGCCCGGTCAGGTGGGGGGTGGGGGCCAGGGTGATGAAGAACTGGCTCCCGTTGGAGTTGGGGTCCTGGGTGCGGGCCATGCCCACCATTCCCTCCCGGTCAAAGGCCAGGCCCGGGGCGATCTCCAGGCCAAAGGCGTACCCCGGTCCGCCCCGGCCCGTGCCCGTGGGGTCCCCGGTCTGGGCCACGAACCCGGGGATGACCCGGTGCCAGACCACGCCCTCAAAGTAGCGGTGGAGGGCCAGAAAGACGAAGGAGTTCACCGTGTTGGGGGCTTCCTTTTCCAGGAGGTCCAGGAGGATCTCCCCCTTGGTGGTCTTGAGGCGGGCGTAGTAGTCCTTGCCCGCTTCCAGCACCGCCTCGGGGGTCTTGAAGCTGCGGACCGGGGTCGGGGAAAGGTAGGGAAGGGGCTTCATGCTCTCACCCTTGCAGGCGCCAAGGAGGAAGAGGAGGGAGAGGAGAAACGCGCGCACCCCCATAGCCTACACCCGGGGCAGGGTGATGCCCTTCTGCCCCTGGTACTTGCCCTTGCGGTCCTTGTAGGTGACCTCGGGCCTGGGGCCCTCCAGGAAGAGGATCTGCACGATCCCCTCCCCGGCGTAGACCTTGGCGGGCAAGGGGGTGGTGTTGGAGATCTCCAGGGTGACGTGCCCCTCCCAGCCCGGCTCCAGGGGGGTGACGTTGGCCACGATGCCGCAACGGGCGTAGGTGCTCTTGCCCAAAGCGATGGCGATCACGTTTTCCGGCATGCGGATGTACTCGATGCTCCGGGTAAGGGCGAAGGAGTTGGGGGGGATGATGACCTCCTCCCCCTCGTACTCCACGAAGCTCCGGGGGTCAAAGCCCTTGGGGTCCACCACCGTGGAGAAGACGTTGGTGAAGATCTTCCACTCCGGAGCGGCGCGGAGGTCGTAGCCGAAGGAGGAGAGGCCGTAGCTGATCACCCCTTCCCGCACCAGGCGCTCCTCAAAGGGCTCAATCATGCCCTTTTGGGCCATCTCCCGGATCCACCAGTCCGGCTTAACCATGCCTTCAACTATACCCGCTAGACTGGCCCTATGCGGAAGTTCTGGCCCCTTGCCTTCCTCCTTGCCGCCTGCGGCGCCCAGGACCCCACGGGGGTGGGAACCGAGCCCTTGCGCCTTACCGGCGCCACCCTGCCCCCCGCCTACCTGGGGGAGAGCTACACCGCCCTCTTCAGCGCCGAGGGCGGGGTGCGGCCCTACACCTTTGCCCTGGAGGGCAAGCTGCCCCAGGGCCTCGTCTTCCAGGGGGGGAGGATCCAGGGGGTGCCCCGGGAAAAGGGCCAGTTCCCCCTTACCCTCACCGTGGAGGACGGGGCCAAGAACAGCCGGGTGCAGAAGCTGACCCTGACGGTTTCCGACCCCCCGCCGCCCCGGCTCACCCTGGTGGTCCCTCCCGCCCAGGTGGAGGGCCCCTTCCTCCTTCTGGGCCGGGTGGAGGTGCGGGAGGCGGTGGGTTTCCAGCTGGAGGTGGGCCTGGCCGATCTGGAACCCGATCTGAAGGGCTTACGGGGGGTGGGCCCCGCCTACCTCCTGGACTACGATCCCGCCACGGGCCTCCTGCGCTTGGACATGGCCTTTCCCCGGCCCCTTAAGGACCAGGAGGCCTTCCGCCTCCTCCTCACCCCCAAGAAGCCCGTGCTCCCCAGGTTGAGCCCCCGGGTGGTCCTCTACGACAAGGAGGGGAAGCCCCTGGGGCAGCCCCTCCCCCGGGGTAAAGCCTTCGGCGAGCTTTGGGCTTTGGCCCAGAACTGGGGCAAGGAGGGCCAGGGGCTCAAGGGGGACCTGAACGGGGACGGCAAGGTGGGGGTGGGGGACCTCGAGGCCCTGGCCGCGGGGTACTTCCCTAAGGCCGAAGCCCCCCAGGGCCAGGGGGAGGGGAGGGCCCCCTAGAAGGGGGATCCTCCCTCTAAAGGGCGCGGCGGATGGCCTCGGCGTCCTCTCGGCGGTAGCCGTACAGGGTGACCTCCAGGGTATCGGGGGCCTGCTTGATCTCCTCCAGCATCACCCGGGCCACCGCCTCCACGGGTAGCCCCCCTACCCCCGTGCCCAAAAGGGGAAAGGCCAGGGTCTTAAGGCCCAGCTCCACCGCCTTGGCCAGGGCGCTCCGGGTGGCCTGGCGCACGGTTTCCAGGCTGGCGGGCATATCCCCCAGGACGGCGGCGTGGATCACGTAGCGCACGGGCAGGCGGCCGGCCTCCGTCACTGCGGCCTCCCCCACCCGGATGGGGCCGATGCGGTCGCAGGCCTCCTGGATGGAGGCCCCTCCTTTGCGCAGGATGGCCCCCGCCACCCCGGACCCCAGCTTCAGCCAGTTGTTGGCGGCGTTCACGATGGCGTCCCCCTGGAACTCGGTGATATCCCCCTCTGCCACGCGGATGCGGGCCATGCCCTCATTTTCCCGTACAATGGGCCTGATGTCACGGGATCTTCTGGGCCTCGAGGGGCGGATCGTCATGGTGACCGGGGCCGGACGCGGTTTCGGGCGGGCCATCGCCCATGGCTACGGGCGCAACGGGGCCACGGTCATCGCCGTGGACCCCGACGTGGAGCTGGCCACCTCCGTGGCCTCCGAGGTGGAGGCCCTGGGGGCCACGGCCATCCCCATCCGCGGGGACATGAGCGTGGTCTTGGACGTGACCAGCACCTTTGAAAAGGTGGAGGAACTCTATGGACTTCTGGACGGCATCGTCCACGTGACCACCGCGGAAAGCAAGACCCCCTTTGTGGAGCTTCTTGAGGGGGAGTGGTACGACCTCATGAGCCAGGACGTGAAATCCAGCCTTTACGTGCTGCAGCAGGGCCTCCGCCACCTGGCCGGGGGTGGGTTCGTTACCCTGGTCCTCCCCCCCGCGGTCCGCATGGAGCCCCATACCCTCTCGGTGCGCAAGGCGGTGGAGGGTCTTATTGAAGGGGCCAGCCGTACCTTCCCCGGGGTGCGGGTGAACGGGGTGGTCCCCTCCCGGGATCCCGTGGGGGAGGCCTACGACCAGGCCTTGGTCCGGGCGGCCTTGGGCCTGGGTTCCATGGTCTCCGAGGGGATCCGGGGGGTGGTCCTGGAGGTCCAGCTCCCCGAGCCGCCCGCTGCCCCCGAGGTCTACGAGCTCCTGCGGGAAATCCCATGAAGTGCCCCTACTGCGGCCACCCCGATACCCGGGTGGTGGACTCCCGCCCCTCCGACGAGGGGGCGGCCATCCGCCGCCGCCGGGAGTGCCCAGGCTGTGGCCGCCGCTTCACCACCTACGAGCGCACCCAGCTGGAGCCCCTCATGGTGGTCAAGCGGGACGGGCGCCGGGAACCCTTCAACCCCGATAAGCTCCTAAGGGGCCTCCTCCTGGCCTGTGAGAAGCGGCCCGTGGACCAGGAAGCCCTGAGGCGCTTCGCCTACACCTTTGAAGACCAGGTGGCGGGCCCGGAAATCTCCTCCGAGGAGATCGGCCTCAAGGCCATGGCCTTCCTGCGCGACCTGGACCACGTGGCCTACATCCGCTTCGCCTCCGTCTACCGCGAGTTTGACTCGGTGGAGCGCTTCATTGAGGAGATCCGCCGCTTAGGGGGAGTTGACAAGAAGGAGGAGGGTTGATAGCATGACTTTTGCTGCGCGGGCGAAAGCCCAAGCAGGGGGATCTTGAAAAGGGGAGAACACCGGAAACCAAGCACACCTACGCCTTACAGGCGTTTTTTGGTTGGAGAGTTTGATCCTGGCTCAGGGTGAACGCTGGCGGCGTGCCTAAGACATGCAAGTCGGGCGGGCCATGGGGATACTCATGGTCAGCGGCGGACGGGTGAGTAACGCGTGGGTGACCTACCTGGAAGAGGGGGACAACCTGGGGAAACCTAGGCTAATCCCCCATGTGGTCACGCCCTGTGGGGTGTGACTAAAGGGTGAGAGCCTGCTTCCGGATGGGCCCGCGTCCCATCAGCTAGTTGGTGGGGTAAGAGCCCACCAAGGCGACGACGGGTAGCCGGTCTGAGAGGATGGCCGGCCACAGGGGCACTGAGACACGGGCCCCACTCCTACGGGAGGCAGCAGTTAGGAATCTTCCGCAATGGGCGCAAGCCTGACGGAGCGACGCCGCTTGGAGGAGGAAGCCCTTCGGGGTGTAAACTCCTGAACTGGGGACGAAAGCCCTGATGAGGGGGATGACGGTACCCAGGTAATAGCGCCGGCCAACTCCGTGCCAGCAGCCGCGGTAATACGGAGGGCGCGAGCGTTACCCGGATTTACTGGGCGTAAAGGGCGTGTAGGCGGTCTGGGGCGTCCCATGTGAAAGACCACGGCTCAACCGTGGGGGAGCGTGGGATACGCTCAGGCTAGACGGTGGGAGGGGGTGGTGGAATTCCCGGAGTAGCGGTGAAATGCGCAGATACCGGGAGGAACGCCGATGGCGAAGGCAGCCACCTGGCCCATTGGTGACGCTGAGGCGCGAAAGCGTGGGGAGCAAACCGGATTAGATACCCGGGTAGTCCACGCCCTAAACGATGCGCGCTAGGTCTCTGGGTTTACTGGGGGCCGAAGCCAACGCGATAAGCGCGCCGCCTGGGGAGTACGGCCGCAAGGCTGAAACTCAAAGGAATTGACGGGGGCCCGCACAAGCGGTGGAGCATGTGGTTTAATTCGAAGCAACGCGAAGAACCTTACCAGGCCTTGACATGCTAGGGAACCCATCTGAAAGGGTGGGGTGCCCCGTGAGGGGAGCCTTAGCACAGGTGCTGCATGGCCGTCGTCAGCTCGTGTCGTGAGATGTTGGGTTAAGTCCCGCAACGAGCGCAACCCCTGCCCTTAGTTGCCAGCGGGTGAGGCCGGGCACTCTAGGGGGACTGCCTGCGAAAGCAGGAGGAAGGCGGGGACGACGTCTGGTCATCATGGCCCTTACGGCCTGGGCGACACACGTGCTACAATGCCCACTACAGAGCGCTGCGACCTGGTGACGGGGAGCGAATCGCGGAAAGGTGGGCGTAGTTCGGATTGGGGTCTGCAACCCGACCCCATGAAGCCGGAATCGCTAGTAATCGCGGATCAGCCATGCCGCGGTGAATACGTTCCCGGGCCTTGTACACACCGCCCGTCACGCCATGGGAGCGGGTTTTACCCGAAGTCGCCGGGAGCCTAAGGGCAGGCGCCGAGGGTAGGGCCCGTGACTGGGGCGAAGTCGTAACAAGGTAGCTGTACCGGAAGGTGCGGCTGGATCACCTCCTTTCTAAGGAGCATGCCCGGTGTTCTCCCCTTTTCCGGTCCTAAAGGGCGCCTTCGGGCGCCCTTTTTTGTTGCCAGAACCTGGGAGCAGGACGTGCGGAGGAAGCGGCAGGTCAAGGTGGCCCGGAAGCGGGTGGTTTCCGCCGGTGGGGTGGTCCTCCGGGGGGATCCCCCAGAGGTGCTGGTGGTCTCCCTGAAGGGGGGGCGGGTGACCACCCTGCCCAAGGGGCAGGTGGAGCCGGGGGAACGCTACCCGGAAACCGCGGTGCGGGAGGTGCGGGAGGAAACGGGGGTGGAGGCGGCCGTGCTTTCCCCCTTGGGCAAGGTGCGCTACTACTTCACCGTGCGGGACGGGGAGGAGCTCACCACGGTGAGCAAGGAGGTCCACTACTTCCTCATGGCCTACCGGGGTGGCAAGCCCCGCCCCCAGCTTTCCGAGGTGGAGGCCGCCTATTTCCTGCCGGTGACCGAGGCCCTAGAGCGCCTTTCCTATCCCAACGAGCGGGAGATGGTGCGCAAGGCCCTCCTGCGCTTGGGCAGGGGCTAGGTCTCCCCTTTGGGGTCCAGAAGGGCCATGGCGGCTTCCTCGGGGGAGAGGTCCCCTTGGGCTACCCGGGCCACCAGTTCCAGACCTTCCCGGGTGCGGCGGCGCCCCCACTCCTGGATGACGCTTTCCACCTCAAAGCGGGCCCGTTCCAGGCGGTGGTCCTCCAAAAGGCCGTGGGCTAGGAGGTGCTGGTGGTGGGCTTCCAGGCCCGTAAACAGCGCCTCCACCCCTTCCCCCGTGGCCGCCACCGTGGGGTAGATGGGGGGGCGCCACCCCCCTGGGCGGGGAGGGGAGAGCTCCAGGGCGCTTTTTAGCTCCTGGATGATCCTTTCCCCCCCGGGCAGGTCAAACTTGTTGACCGCGAAGAGGTCGGCGATCTCCATGACCCCGGCCTTGAAGGCCTGGACCGCGTCCCCAGCCGCCGGGGTGAGCACCAAGAGGGTGGTGTCCGCCACCCGGGCGATGTCCACCTCGCTCTGGCCCACCCCCACGGTTTCCACGAAGATCCGGTCAAAGCCGAAGGCCTCCAGGAGGCTCAAGGCCGCCACCGTGGCCCCGGCGAGCCCCCCCAGGGCCCCCCGGGAGGCCAGGGAACGGATGTAAACCCCTGGGTCCTGGTGGTGGCGCATCATGCGGATCCGGTCCCCCAGGATGGCCCCCCCGGTGAAGGGGCTGGAGGGGTCCACCGCCAACACCCCCACCCGTTCCCCCCGCTTCCGGGCCTCCAGGATCAGCCGGTCGGTGAGGGTGCTTTTGCCGGCCCCGGGGCTTCCGGTGATCCCCACCACCTTGGCCCGCCCCCGGCCCCGGAGGCGCTTTAAGAGCGCCTGCCCCAAAGGGTGGCCCGACTCCACCAGGGTGAGGGCCCGGGCCAGGGCGCGCACATCCCCTTGGTGGAAGCGGGCCTCGAGGTCCTGCACCTGGGCTTCCCGCGGTTCCGTCATGCCGTTATTCTACGCTTTTTTGCCCATTGGCATTATTCCGCCAGGGCGATGCAGGCCACCTCCACCCGCACCCCCCGGGGCAGGGCCTTCACCGCCACCGTGGCCCGGGCGGGGTAGGGGGGGGAGAAGTAGCGGGCGTAGACCTCGTTGAAGGCGGGGAAGTCCTCCATGTCGGCCAGGAAGCAGGTGGTCTGCACCACCCGGGAGAGGCTCGAGCCCGCGGCTTCCAGGATGGCCTTGAGGTTCTCCATCACCCGCTCGCTCTGGGCGCGGATATCCCCCTCCACCAGATGCCCCTCAGGGGTCAGGGGGATCTGGCCGGAAACGAAGACCAGCCCCCCGGCCCGCACCGCCTGGGCGTAGGGGCCGATGGCCTGGGGGGCCTTGGGGGTGGCTATGGCTTCCATGGCCTCATCCTACGCCAAAGCGGTAGAGCCTTCCCGAAAGGCTCACCACCAGGACCTCCCCAGGGAGGGGCAAGGGCGGAACCTGGACCGCTCCCAGGCCCGTGGCCTCAAAGACCACCTGCCCCCTTTGGTCCACCGCCAGGAAGCGGCCCTCCTCTGTGGCCAAGAAGACGTGTCCGGCGGCGTAGGCCAGACCGGCGGTCACCTTGCCCACCTCGAGGCTCCAGACCTCCTCCCCCGTGGCCTGGTCCAGGGCCCGCAGCATCCCGTCCCATCCCGCCACGTAGAGGCGCTCCTCGTCCAGGGCCATCCCCCCCCAGAGCTCCCCCTCCAGGGAGGCGTTCCAGAGGGTTTCCCGGGTCAGGGGGTCAAAGGCGTACACCTCCCCCTCCCAGGTGGGGATGAAGACCACCCCCCGGTGGGCGGCCACGGGGGCGTGGACTGGCCCGGTCTTCACCTTGTAGCGCAACCCCCCCGACTCGGGGTCCAGGGCGTAGAGCCAGCCGTCCTCCGAGGCCAGGAGGAGGAGGCCCCGGTAGAAGGTGGGGCTGGCGGAGAGGTGGCCCCCGGCGTGGAAGCGGAAGCGCAGGCGGTCCTGGAAGAAGGCGTAAAGGGTCCCGTCCCGGCTGGCCACGTACACGTACCCCCCCAGGACCAGGGGGGCGGCGGTGACCTCGGCCCCGGTCTCCACGCTCCACTCCAGGGCCCGTCCCCGGAAGCGGCGCACCTTGCCGTCCCAGCTCCCCACGTACACCCCGCCCCGGGCCACCGGGGGGGCGGTGACCTCGTCGGGGAGGGGTTCCCGGCGCACCTCCCCCGTGAGGAGGTCCACCTCCACCAGGCCCCGCCCCACCCCCAGGTAGACCCGGCCCCCGGCGTAGACCATCTCCCCCGGCCAGGCCGCCTCCCCGCCCAGGTCCAGCTTGCCCCGCAGGGAAAGCCGCCTGGGGTCGGGGGCCAAGGGGTAGTGGCCGCTGCGGCTGGCCCCCGCCCGGGGGGTGGCCAGGCGCAGGGCGCGGAAGCCCTCGAGGCCGCTTCGGAACAGGCCGGGATGGGCAGGCCGCTCCTCGGGGTGCTTGGCCAGAAGGCCCAGCACCGCCTCCCCCACCCCCTTAGGAATGGCGGGGTTCAGCTCCTGGGGGGGTTTGGGCGCCTCGTAGACGTGCTGGAAGAGGATGGCCTGGTCGTTCTCCCCCTCAAAGGGAGGCCGGCCCGTGAGGGTGCGGTAAAGGACGGCTCCCAGGCTGTAAAGGTCGGCCTTGGGGGTAAGGGGCAGGCCCTTGGCCTGCTCCGGGGCCATGTAGCTGGGGGTGCCCAGGGTGTAGCCGGTGCGGGTAAGGTGGCGGTGCTCCTGCAGGAGGTAGGCCAGGCCGAAGTCCATCACCTTGGGGTGGCCCTCCTTGGTGAGGAGGATGTTCTTGGGGGTCAGGTCCCGGTGCAGGATCCCCTGGGCGTGCAGGTGGGCCAGGGCCTCCATCACCAAGGCCGCCGCCTCCAGGATCCGCTCCCCTTCGGGGCCTTCCTCAAAGGGCCCCAGGCGGTCAAAGGTTCCCCCTTCCACCAGCTCCATGACGAAGTAGGGCTGCCCTCCTTCCTCCCCGAGGTCCAGCACCTGGACGATGCCGGGGTGGAAGAGGCGGGAAAGGGCCCGTACCTCCAGGAAGAAGCGCTCCCGATCCGGGGGAAGGGCCCGGGGGTGGAGGAGCTTCACCGCCACCTTGCGGCCTAGGCGCTCGTCCACCGCCCGCCAAACCTCGGCCATCCCCCCGGAGCCCAGGGGGGCCTCGAGGCGGTACCGGCCGCCCAGGACCACGCCCGTCATTCTATTCTTCGGGCTCCAGCTGCTTGAGGAGTTCCGCCAACTCCTCCTTGGCCTCCCGGCCCTCCTCCAGCTCCTGCACGATCTTGGCGATGGCCAGGCGGACCACCTCCGACTTGGACACCAGGCGTTCAGGGCTGGAAAGGGCGTAGGCGGCCCGGGTCAGGAGGGCATCTTGCTCCTCGGAAATCACCACCTGCAGCCGCTTTTTTTCCCGCTTGGGCATACCGCTCCTTGGCAGGTAGTGTAGCAGAAGGTGGGCCAGCTTGACAATGTGAACGAGGCCAAATATCCTCAACTTGAGTAAGGTGAGTATGATGCTCACAAGCGGGGGGAAGGCCAGGAGGGTGCTGCGGATCGAAGGGGGGGCACCCCTCAGGGGGGAGTTGCGGGTCTATCCCGCCAAGAACGCCGCCTTGCCCATCCTGGCCGCGAGCCTCCTCACCCCGGAGCCCATCACCCTCCTGGAGGTGCCCAGGCTCCGGGACGTGGAGGTAATGCTGGAGCTTCTGGCCCACCTGGGTACCCGCTACCGGTGGGAGGGGCGTACCCTCCACCTCCACACCCCCGAGATCCAGAGCACCCACGCCCCGTATGAGCTGGTGGGGCAGATGCGGGCCAGCTTCATCGTCTGGGGGGCCCTGCTGGCCCGGGTGGGGGAGGGGCGGATCTCCCTGCCCGGGGGGTGTGCCTTTGGGGCCCGGCCCGTGGACCAGCACGTAAAGGCCCTGCGGGCTTTGGGGGCTGAGGTGGTGGAGGAGGGGAATACCTTTTACGCCCGCCGGGTCCGCCCCCTTTCGGGCCGGGTGGTCTTTGACCTGCCCACGGTGGGGGGTACAGAGCAGGCCATGCTGGCCGTGGCCCTGGGGGGGGAGGCCACCCTGGTCCAGGCGGCCATGGAGCCCGAGGTGGAGGACCTGGGCCGCTTCCTGGAGATGCTGGGGGTGGAGGTGCGGGGTCTGGGAAGCGCCATCCTCCATGTCCGCGGGGCCTCCCACCTGGGGGGCGGCACCTACCGCATCATTCCTGACCGGATTGAGGCCGGCACCTACCTGTTGGCGGCGGCAGCCACCCGGGGGGACCTCACCCTCTACCAGGTCCGCCCCGACCACCTGGATGCCCTCTTGGACAAGCTGCGCCAGGCGGGCCACCGGGTGGAGGTGGGGCGGGACTGGGTCCGCCTGGTGGCCGCTTCCCGGCCCGAGCCCTTCCACGTGGAGGCCCGGGAGTACCCGGGCTTTCCCACGGACCTCCAGCCCATCGTCACCGCCTACCTGGCCACGGTGCCGGGGCAGAGCACGGTCACCGACCGGGTCTATCCCGACCGCTTCACCCACGTGGGGGAGCTGGCCCGCATGGGGGCCGAGCTTTACCTCCGGGACCGGATCCTCATGGTGAACGGGAAGCGCCTGCACGGGGCCCAGGTCAAGGCCCTGGATATCCGTGCGGGCGGGGGGTTGGTGGTGGCGGCCCTCAGCGCCGAAGGGGTTTCCGAGGTCGAGGGGGTTTATTTCCTGGAGCGGGGGTATGAGGACCTGGAGGAGCGCCTCCGCGCCCTGGGGGCCCGGGTGGGCCTGGAAGAGACGGCCCTGAACCTGGCCGCGGACTAGAGGGGGCGCAGGGCCTCAGGAAAGCGGAAGAGGAGGCGCTCCCGTTCCAGCTCGGGGCTGTACACCCGCTCCACGTACCCCGCGTGGCCTAGGGCCTCCAGCACCTCCTGGGCCACGGCCCGGTCCCCCTCCAGCCGGGCGGTGAGGAAGGCCAAGGCCTCCTCCTCGTCCCCTTCCCCCACGAACTCCCGGTACTCCTGGTCCAGGGCCCGCATCAGGGCCTTGAGGTTCAGGGGTTGGCTGAGGAAAACCCAGCGGCTTTGCTTCCCGGGGAGGAAGTGGGCGTAACCCTGGGCCTCGAGGGCCTCGGCCAGGCGCGCCGCCTGGGTTTGGGGATACCCCCGGCCCACCAAGAGGCTGACCAACCCCTCCCGTTCGCTGGGCCACCCCTGGGGGTGTTCCCGCTTGAGTTCCCGGGCTAGGGCTTCCAGGTCCATACCATCACCTCCAGCTCCATGATAAAACCTGCGCGCACCTATAGCAACTCGCTTGTGCCTGGGGTGCCGGGCGGCTATACTGGGAAGGGTATGGACCTGGACCTTCTCCTCAAGCGCCTGGACAGCCTCAGGGGGTATCTTTGACATCCCCGGCAAGGAAGCCCGCCTAAGCGAGCTGGAAAAGCGGCTGGAAGACCCTCTCCTTTGGCAGAACCCGGAGGAGGCCAGGCGGGTGAGCCAGGAGGCGGCCCGCCTGCGTCGGACCGTGGACACCTTCCGCGCCTTGGAGGGGGACCTTCAGGGGCTGGTGGAGCTTTGGCAGGAGTTCCCCGCCGAGGAGCGGGAAGCTTTGAGGCCTGAGCTGGAGGAGGCCGCCCGGCGCCTGGAAGGGCTTTACCACGAAACCCTCCTGGCCTTCCCCCACGCGGAGAAAAACGCCATCCTGACCATCCAGCCGGGGGCTGGGGGTACGGAGGCCTGCGACTGGGCGGAGATGCTCCTCAGGATGTACACCCGCTTCGCCGAGCGCCAGGGTTTCGCGGTGGAGGTGGTGGACCTCACCCCGGGGGCGGAGGCCGGCATCGACTACGCCCAGATCCTGGTGCGGGGGGAGAACGCCTATGGCCTCCTCTCTCCTGAGGCCGGGGTCCACCGCCTGGTGCGCCCTTCCCCTTTTGACGCCTCCGGGCGCCGCCACACCTCCTTCGCCGGGGTGGAGGTGATGCCCGAGGTGGACGACAGCGTGGAGGTGGTCATCCGCCCCGAGGACCTGCGCATTGACGTGTTCCGCTCCCAGGGGCACGGGGGCCAGGGGGTGAACACCACCGACAGCGCGGTGCGCATCGTCCACCTGCCCACGGGGATCACCGTCACCTGCCAGACCACCCGCAGCCAGATCAAGAACAAGGAGCTGGCCATGAAGGTCCTCCGCTCCCGGCTTTTTGAGCTGGAGTGGAAGAAGAAGCAGGAAGAGCTGCAGAAGCTGCGGGGCGAGGTGCGGCCCATTGAGTGGGGAAGCCAGATCCGCAGCTACGTGCTGGACAAGCAGTACGTGAAGGACCACCGCACCGGCCTCATGCGCTTTGACCCGCAGAACGTCTTGGACGGGGACCTGCTGGACTTCGTCTGGGCGGGCCTGGAGTGGAAGGCGGGCCGCAGGCAGGCGGTGGCCGCGGGGGAGGAGGACTAGGGGCCCTCGAGGGCCCGCCGCAGGAGGCTCGCGATCAGGGCCTCCTCCTCGGGGCCCAGGCCCTTTAGGGCGAAGGCCACGGGCCAGAGGTTTCCCTGGTCCAGCCGGGCCTGGTCGGTGAAGCCCAGGGTAGCGTAGCGGGTCCGGAAGCGGTGGGCTGGCTGCAGGAAGAGGAGCACCTTCCCCCCCTGGGCGTAGGCGGGCATCCCGTACCAGAGCCTGGGGGAAAGGCCTGGGGCCAGGGCCCGGACCAGGGCGTGGAGCCTCTCCCCCAGGGTGCGGTCGGGCTCGGGCCAGGCGGCCAGTTCCGCCAACACCGCCTCCTCCCCCTGGTTCCTGGCCTTGCCCATCAGTAGATGTCCTCGGGGGTCTTGTACACCTCTCCGGTGAGCCAGTAGATCACCCGCTCGGCGATGTTCTCCAGGTGGTCCCCCAGGCGCTCGTAGCTCCGGGCCACCCGCATCAGGGTCAGGGCCTTGGTGATGGTGCGGGCGTCCTCCATCATGTAGGTGATGAGCTCCCGGGTGATCTCCTCGTAGAGCCCGTCCACCTGGTCGTCCAGCTCCACCACCTTTCGGGCCAGGGCCACGTCCCGCTCGGCGGCGGCTTTGGCCAGGATGTCCATCATCTCCAGGAGCTTCCGCCCCATTTCGGGAAGGGTCACGTAGCGCTTGAGGGGCGGTTCCTTGGTGAGGAAAAGGGCGTCCTCGGCCACGTGCATGGCGTAGTCCCCGGCCCGTTCCAGGTCGGTGAGGGCCTTGATGACGGTGAAGATGAGCCTAAGGTCCGAGGCCACCGGCTGGTGGCGGGCGATGAGGGCGATGGCCTCGTTCTCCACCTTGAGCTCCAGGGCGTCCACCTCCCGGTCCTTGGCGATCACCGCCTCGGCCTTGGCCTCGCTGCCCTCCACCAGGGCCTCCGTGGCCTCCTGGGTCATCTCCCGCACCAGGGAGAGCATGCGCAAGGTTTCCTCCAAAAGCTGGTTTAGGGCACGGTCTAGGGCTTCGCGCATTCCGCGTACCTCCTCGCCTTAGTGTAGGGGAATCCAGACCCCGAAGACGTTCTCCCTGCCCGCCCGAAGGGCGTAGGCCTCCCCCCCCAGGCCCCGGGCCAGGCGGCGCACCAGGTAGAGGCCAAGCCCCTGCCCCCCCTCCCGCACGGGGCCGCGGCGGCCAGGGAGGAAGAGGCTTTCGTACTCGGGAAGCCCGGGCCCCTGGTCCCGCACCTCCAGGTGGAGGCGGCCATCCCCTTCCCAGGAGAGGAGGCGGATGGGATCCTGGCCGTACTTGAGGGCGTTTTCCAGGAGGTTGAGGAGGATCTGCAAGAGGGCCTCGGGATCGCTGTGGGCGGTGTGGGGCAGGTCCACCGCCACCTGCCGCCCCTTAAGCCTTTCCCGCAGGAGGGCCTCGAGGCGGGGCCAGAGCTCCTCCAGGGGGAAGGTGCGCTTGGGGCCGGGCTGGTGCGGGGTGAGGTCCCGCACCAGGCGGGAAAGGCGGGCCACCTCCCCCTTGAGGAGGTCCAGGACCTCCCGTTCCTGGGCGGTTCTGGGGGTGAGGGCTTCCAGGAGGGGGCCCATGCCGGAAAGGGGGGTACGGAGCTCGTGGGCCAGGGTTTGGGTGGCCTCCTCCAGGGCCAAAAGGCGTTGATGGGCCTCGGTTTCGTCCAGGAGGTAGAGCCTTCCCGGGAGGGCCCTGGCCCGGAGCCAGCGGCCCCGCACCTCCAGGGTGCGTTCCCCCCCGTGGAGGGCCAGGGCCTCCAGGCGGTGGTCCCTCAGGGCCAGGAGGAGGGGACGGCCCACCACCCGTTCCCGGTTTACCCCCAGGAGCTGGGCCGCGGCCGGGTTCAGGTAGACCACCTCCCGCCTTTGGTGCAGGATCAGGCCCTCCAGGGCCTCCTCCCAGGCCTCGGCCAGGAGTTCCTTCACCCTTCCCCCCGGAAGCGGTAGCCCAGGCCCCGCACGGTTTCCAGGAAGCGGGGGGCCTTGGGGTCTTCCCGGAGCTTCTCCCTCAGCTGCAGGATGTGCTGGTCCACCGTCCTGGGGGTGCCCAGGTAGTCGGGGCCCCAGACGGCCTCCAGGAGCTCCTCCCGGGTGTAGACCCGGCCCGGGCGCTGGGCCAGGAAGGCCAAAAGCTCAAACTCCCGCCGGGTAAGGGGGAGGGGCTGGCCCTCTAGGCTTGCCTCCATGCGCTCCAGGTCCAGGAGGAGGGGGCCCCGCTTGAGCACCTTGCGCTTGCCCGCCCGGCGCAGCAGGGCCTCGAGGCGGGCCAAAAGCTCCTCGGTGGCGAAGGGCTTGACCAGGTAATCGTCCGCCCCCCGGCTTAGGCCCTCCACCCGGTCCCGCACCTCGGCCCGGGCGGTGAGGAGGAGGACGGGGAGCTCGGCGTGGACCCCCTGGCGCATCCTTTCCAGAAGCCTGACCCCGGGTTCGTCGGGGAGCATCCAGTCCAGGACCACCAGCTCGGCCTCCTTCAGGAGGGGCCAGGCTTCACCGGCGCTGCCCGCCTCCAGCACCCGGTGCCCCGCCCGCTCCAGGGCCAGGCGCACCCCCAGGCGCACCGCCGGCTCGTCCTCCACCAAGAGCACCGTGGCCACGCCCTCAGTCTAGCCAAGGCTTTGTCAGGAGAGGGTCAAACCCCTTTGCTTGACAGGCTTTCCCGCCCCGTGCTACCCTTCAAAGGGTCAGGGGCGGCTAGCTCAGCGGAAGAGCGCTCGCCTCACACGCGAGAGGTCGTAGGTTCAAGTCCTACGCCGCCCACCACTAAGCCCCCACCCCTACAGGGTGGGGGTAGCGCTTTCCCTCGGGAAGGGTATACCCTAGGGAACATGTACGAGGGGAAGATCCTCTACGAGGGCCTCACCTTTGACGACGTCCTCCTCCTGCCCGGCTACTCCGAGGTCCTGCCCAAGGAGGTTTCGGTAACCACCCGGCTTACCAAGCGCCTTACCCTGAACATCCCCATCCTCTCCGCGGCCATGGACACGGTGACCGAGGCGGAGATGGCCATCGCCATGGCCCGGGAGGGGGGGCTTGGGGTTATCCACAAAAACCTTTCCATTGAGGCCCAGGCGGCCATGGTGCGCAAGGTGAAGCGCTCGGAGGCGGGGATGATCCAGGACCCCGTGACCCTGCCCCCCACGGCCACCCTGGAGGACGCGGAGCGCCTCATGCGGGAGTACCGCATCGGGGGGTTGCCGGTGGTGGACCTTTACGGGAAGCTTCTGGGCCTGGTCACCAACCGCGACCTGCGCTTTGAGCGCGACCTCAAGCGCCCCGTCACCGAGGTCATGACCCCCTTGGAGCGCCTCATCACCGCCCCCCCGGGCACCACCTTGGAGGAGGCGGAGGAGATCCTACGGCGGCACAAGGTGGAGAAGCTCCCCCTGGTGGACGAAACGGGGAAGCTGCGGGGGCTTCTCACCCTGAAGGACATCGTGAAGCGCAAGCAGTACCCCTTTGCGGCCAAGGACCCCCTGGGCCGCCTGCGGGTGGGGGCGGCGGTGGGGGCCAGCCGGGACCTGCCCGAAAGGGCCCAGGCCCTGGTGGAGGCGGGGGTGGACGTTTTGGTGCTGGACTCGGCCCACGGCCACTCCAAGGGCATCCTGGAGGCCCTGGCCTACCTGAAGGAGACCTTCGGGGAGAAGGTGGAGGTCATCGCCGGGAACGTGGCCACCCGGGAGGGGGCCAGGGCCCTGGCCGAAAGGGGAGCCGATGCGGTGAAGGTGGGCATCGGCCCCGGCTCCATCTGCACCACCCGGGTGGTGACCGGCGTGGGGGTGCCCCAGATCTCGGCCATCCTCGAGGCCGTGGCCGGGGTGGCGGACCTAGGGGTGCCGGTGATCGCCGACGGGGGCATCAAGTACACCGGGGACGTGGCCAAGGCCATCGCCGCCGGGGCCCACACGGTGATGCTGGGGAGCATGCTGGCGGGCACCGAGGAGGCCCCGGGGGAGGAGGTCTTGAAGGACGGGCGGCGGTACAAGCTCTACCGGGGCATGGGTTCCCTGGGGGCCATGAAACAGGGCTCCGCCGACCGCTACTTCCAGGATCCGGGCAAGGGCGGGGAGACCGAGGCCAAGAAGCTGGTCCCCGAGGGGATTGAGGGCATGGTGCCCTACAAGGGGCCCGTGGCCGATGTCCTCTACCAGATCGTGGGGGGGCTGAGGAGCGCCATGGGGTACGTGGGGGCCAAGGACATCGAGGAGTTTCGCAGCAAGGCCCGCTTCGTGCGCATGACCATGGCCGGCCTCATTGAGAGCCACCCCCACGACGTGGTGGTGATCAAGGAGGCCCCCAACTACTCCCGTTAGCCGAAAAGCTTCTCAAAGGCCTCCCCCCCGCCCTTCTTCCGGGCGGGGCGGTAGGTCCCTTCCTTCTCCTCCAGCCGCCCTTCGGCCACCAGGGCCCTAAGGGTGTCCTCCAGCTCCTTGTTGGCGAAGGCTTCCCCTTCCTCGTCCAGGTAGCGCTGGATCTCCTTAAAGGTGGCGAAGCGCAGAGCCTCCACCGCCCGCATGACCCAGGCCTTCCGATCCATGCCACCATCCTACCCCGGATCCCCGTGGCATCTTGTCCTTGTGGACCCTTACCGGGAGTACCAGGACTACGCGGTGGCCTCGAGGCTCCTCCTGGCCCTGGGCCTTTCCCGGGAGATCCTGCCCCTGGCCCAGTACGCCCGGCTCCGCCTCCGCCGCCTGGCCCTGGTGCGGGAGGGGCGGTATGCCGCCCTGGAGGGGTTGGACGAGCGCCTGCGCTACGGCTTCTGGAGCAACCCCTTGCGCCTAAGGGACTTTCTGAAGCGGGCGGGGAACGCCCCCTACCTGGCCTCCCCCGGGGCCTTTGAGGTCCTTCTCTTCTCGGAAGAGCGGGCCCGGCTCCGCTACCCGGGGCAGGCGGGGGAGTACTACCTGGGCTGGCTCCGCCTTCCCGCCCTCCTCCAGGACCCCCTGGCCTTTGAGGAGGTCCTGAGGGAGCAGGAGGCCCGCCTCGAGGCCCTGCCCCTCTTCCTCAACGCCTTCCACCGGGTCCCGGGCCCCTAAGTGCTCCTTTTCCCATTGACCCTACCCCCCGGGGGGTGTATAATCCGGGGAACGACGCGCATATCTTTGCCACACCCCAACCCAAGCCCCAAGAAGGAGCCCCAAGATGACCTGGAAGGAAGCCTACCCGGATATCCCCCTAGGCCAGGATGCCTGCGGCATCATCGCCATGGCGGAAAAGAGCGGCAAGCCCTCCCACCGCATCGTGCGGCGGACCCTGGAGAGCCTCTACCGCATGGCTCACCGAGCGGGGGCCATCCGGGGTGAGGGGGACGGGACGGGGATCCAGACCGATATCCCCCGGGAGCTTTGGGCCCGCTTCCTGGAGGAGGCGGGCCTGGAGCCGGAGCTGGCCTATAACCCCCGCTTCTTCGTGGGCCACTTCTTCCTGCCCAAAACCGAGGAGGCCCGGCTGGAGGACTTCTACGCCCTTCTGAAGGCGGAGGGAAGCCGCCTGGGCGTGCGTCCCGTCCATTTCCGCCGGGGGGAGGTGGTGAGCGAGGTCCTAGGCCCCGTGGGGCGGCGCACCGAGCCCATCTTCCTCCAGGTGGCGGGGCTTTCCCCCGACGGGGACGGGCCCCTTTGGGAGCTCGGCCTGCGCCTCGAGGCCCAGTTCCCCGTGCACGTGGTCTCCCTCTCCACCTACAGCGTGGTCTACAAGGTGCGGGGGGCGGCGGAGCTCCTCAAGCGCTACTACCCCGAGCTTTCCCGCCCCGAGTTCAAGAGCGCCATCGCCCTGGGCCACAACCGCTACTCCACCAACACCCTCTCCACCTTTGAGCAGGTCCAGCCCTTCGGTCTTTTGGGCCACAACGGGGAGATCAACACCATTGAGCGCCTCCGGCGGGAGCTGGACCACCTGGGCATCCCCCGCACGGGCGGCTCGGACTCCCAGGACCTGAACCGCATGCTGGAGGGGCTTATCTACCGCTACGGCCTCTCCCTGCCCGAGGCCATGGACCTGGTCTTCCCCCCCATCTTGGGGGAGATCAAGGGGTTGCCGGAGGAGCTCCAGGACCTCTACATGGCCCTACGGCAGCGCTTCGGTCCCCTGGCCCAGGGGCCGGCGGCCATCGTGAGCCGCCACCGGGACGAGGCGGTCTTCGCCACCGACGCCATGGGCCTTAGGCCCCTGTGGCAGTTGGAAACCCCCTACGAGATCGTCTTCTCCTCGGAAAGGGGGGTGTTCAGCGCCGAGGAGTTCGTCTCCGAGCCCAAGCCCTTGGCCCCAGGGGAGAAGGTCTACCTCCGCCTCACCCCGGAAGGGGCCAAGGTCCTCCCCTTGGACCGCCACCAGCGCCTGGTGTGGGAGCGCCTTTCGGCCCGTACCCCGGTGGAGGGGTACAGGGTCCACCTGGCGGGGCCCCTGCGCGCGGCCCCGCCCCCAGTGGCGGGGGGAAGCGGGGTGGAGGTGGAGGAGAAGCCCGCCCCGCCCCCCTTGGGCCTGGAGCGGGCCTACGGCTGGGACCGCTGGGACGGGGCCTACCTCGAGGCCCTGGCCAAGACGGGCAACGAGCCCATCGGCTCCCTGGGCTACGACGGCCCTCTGGCGGCCCTGAACCCGGAGAAGCCCAACCTGGCGGAGTTCTTCAAGGAAACCGTGGCCGTGGTGACCAACCCGGCCATTGACCGGGAGCGGGAGATCGAGCACTTCTCCACCCGCACCCTCTTAGGCCGCCGCCCCCTGCCCGACGGGCGGGGTGGGGGGCGGGTGGAGGAGCTCCTTTTGCCCATCGTCCTGGAGGCGGACCAGGGCCTGGCCGAGGCCTTCGGCACCCTAACCCTGGAGGAGGTGCAGGCCCGCTTCCAGACCGCCACCTTGGTGCCCCAGTTCACCGTGGAGGAGGGGCTTCTTCTCGGCCTCAAGCGCCTGGAGGAGGAGGCGGTGCGGGCCGCGGAAGCGGGGGCCGAGGTCCTCATCCTCTCCGACCGCGAGGCCTTCCAGGGAGGGGTGTGGATCGACATCGGCCTGGCGGTGGCCGCGGTGAACCGGGCCCTCCTCAAGCGGGACGCCGAGGGCGTTGCCCTAAGGCGGCGCACCTCGCTCCTGGTCCACTCTGGTGGGATTAGGAACCTGCACGACATCGCCTTCCTCCTGGGCCTGGGGGCCGAGGCCGTGGCCCCTTGGCTTTTGGAGGAGAAGGCCCGGGCCCTGGAGGGGCGCAAGGGGGTAGCCAACGCCCTGGAGGCCCTCCGCAAGGGCCTGGAAAAGGTGATCTCCACCATGGGCATCCACGAGCTCCGGGGCTACGGCAAGATCTTCAGCGCCATCGGGCTCAAGCCCGAGCTGGCCGAGTACTTCGGCACCCGGAACTTCCTGGGCTCCCACCAGGGGGGCTACGGCTTCCTGGAGCTGGAGCGCACCCTGCTGGAAAGGGAAGGCTTCTTGCGGGCGGAGAAGGTGCCCCCCGCCAAGGACTTCCGCTTCAACCCCCGGATCTACAAGGCGGCCCAGGAGGTGGCGGGCGGCCAGGCCCCCTACGCCCACTTCCAGGAGAAGGTGCGCTCCCTGGAACGGGAAAGCCCGGTGGCGGCCCGGCAGCTTCTGGAGGTCCGCTTCCCCGAGCGGAGCGAGGTGGCCCCGGAGGAGGTGGACCTCTCCGTGGGCGGCCACTCCCTCCCCTTCCTCATCAGCGCCATGAGCTTCGGCTCCCAGGGGGAGGCCTCCTTCCGGGCCTATGTGGAGGCGGCCAAGCGCCTCAACATGCTCTGCATCAACGGGGAAGGGGGGGAGATCCCCGACATGCTGGGCAAGTACACCCACTGGCGGGGGCAGCAGGTGGCCAGCGGCCGCTTCGGGGTCCACGCCTACATGCTCAACTCCGCCAGCGTCATTGAGATCAAGATCGGCCAGGGGGCCAAGCCCGGGGAGGGGGGCCACCTGCCGGGAAAGAAGGTCTCCCCCAAGGTGGCCGCGGCCCGCAACGCCGTCCCGGGGGTGGACCTCATCAGCCCCTCCAACAACCACGACCTCTACTCCATTGAGGACCTGGCCCAGCTCATTGAGGAACTGAAGACGGTGAACCCCAAGGCCCTGGTCTCCGTGAAGGTGCCCGTGATCCCCGGGATCGGCACCATCGCCGTGGGCATCGCCAAGGCGGGGGCGGATGTCATCACCCTCTCGGGGTTTGAGGGGGGGACGGGGGCGGCCCGGCTCCACGCCCTCAAGTACGCGGGCCTTCCGGTGGAGATCGGGGTGCGCCGGGCCCACCGGGCCCTGGTGCGGGCGGGGTTGCGGGACCGGGTGGAGCTTTGGGCCGACGGCGGTCTCAAGACCGCTTACGACGTGCTCCGCATGGTCCTCCTAGGGGCGGACCGGGTGGGGATGGCCACCATGGCCATGGTGGCCATCGGCTGCACCATCTGCCGGGGCTGCCAGCTGGACACCTGCCACGTGGGCATCACCACCCAGATCGAGAGCGTGGAGGAGGCCCTGGCCCACGGCCTGAAGCGCTTCGTGCCCCAGGACCTGGACCGCGCGGTGGAGCAGCTGGTCCGCTTCTTTGAGGCCAAGGCCGAGGCCCTGCGGGAGATGGTGGCCGCCTTGGGGTTCCGTTCCCTCCGGGAGCTGCGGGGGCGCGCTGACCTCCTCTACCAGCGGGACCACCTGGAGGCCTTGGACCTTTCCTACTTCTTCCAGCCGGTGGAGGAGCCCGACTGGCTTCAGGACACCTCGGCCCACGTGCTGCGCAAGCCCCTGAACCAGCTCACCCGCACCATCACCGAGGTGGTCATGGCGGCTTACGGGGAGGGTGGGCGGCGGCTGGTCTTCCAGGAAGGTCCCGTGGACTCCACGGACCGCGCCCTGGGGGCCCACCTGGCGGGGGAGATCGCCCGCAGGCGGCTTTACGGCAAGGGGTTTGAGGCCGAGGTGGAGCTTCGCTTTGACGCGGGGAGCGTGGCCGGCAATGGCCTGGCGGCCTTCAACCTCGAGGGCATGAAGGTGGTGGTGGAAGGCGGGGCCCAGGACGGGGTGGCCAAGAGCGCCTTCGGCGGCACCGTGGCCATCCTGAAGGGCAGGAACCCCTACGGGGCCTACGTGGACGGGTCCGTGGGCAAGAGCTTCGCCTACGGGGCCATCGGTGGCCTCCTCGTGGTGGAGGGGATGGCGGACAGCCGCTTCTGCATCCGGCTTTCCGGGGCGGACGTGATCCTGGGCGGGGAGCCCGAGCGCCCCTTGCGGGATGAGCTGGGCAACCTGGCGGCCCGGGCCCAGGCCAAGGGCTTCGCCTTTGAGTACATGACCCGGGGGCGGGCCCTGGTCCTGGGGGACCCTGGGCCCTGGATCTGCTCGGGGATGACGGGGGGCCGGGTCTACCTGCGCCACTGGCCGGAGATGGGCCTCACCGAGGAGGCCATGCGCCGCCGTCTGGCCAAGGGGGCCAAGGTGGCCGTCCGGCCCCTGGACCTCCGGGGGGTGGAGGACGTGCGGGAACTCCTTTCCGCCTACCTCCGCCTCCTGCGGGAGGCCAAGCGGGAGGAGAAGGCCGCCCGCCTGGAGAGGCTCCTCCAGGACCCCGCGGCCCACTTCCGCATGGTGGAGCCCGTCCACCAGCAGGTGGAGCAGGGGGTGAGCACGGAGTAAGCCCTGGCTGGACGGCCCCGGGGTCTAGGGGGTAGATTTGTCCCGTGGACCCCGGGGACCTTTTGGAACTCCTCAAGCGCCGCACCGGCTTTACCCAGGCCCACGCCGCCCTGCTGAGGGAGCTGGGGGAGGTGATGACCCCCATCGCCCCCGAGGTGGCCCTGGCCTTTTACGACTACCTGGGGCGGGACGGGGAGCTGGCGGGGATCCTGCACGCGGTCCCGGGGAGGGTGGAGCGGCTTTACGGCACCTTCGCCCGCTGGTATGCGGAGCTTTTTGGCGGGACCTACGACCGGGCCTACGCGGAAAGGCGGCGGCGCATCGGCCTGGTGCACGCCAAGCTGGGCATAGGCCCGAGGGCCATGGTCCCCGCCATGGGCATCGTGCAGGAGCTTTCCCTGGAGCACCTGCGCACCGCCTTGCGTGGCCCCGAGGTGTTCAGCGCCGTGGAGGCCTTTGAGAAGATCCTGGCCATAGAGCTGGGCCTCATTGAGGAGAGCTACCTCGAGGCCCTCTCCTTAGGCCTATCCCTGGGGCACCGGGAACTCCGGCAGGCCCTTGCCGAGGGGGCCGCGGCCCTCCTCTCCTCCTAGGGCTCCCGGGTTAGGTCGTTGAAGCGCACGTGCTGGGCGTGGAACTGGAGTTCCACGGTGCCCGTGGGCCCGTTCCGCTGCTTGCCCACGATGATCTCCGCCACCCCCAACTTTTCCGAGTGGGGGTTGTAGTACTCGTCCCGGTAGATGAACATCACCAGGTCGGCGTCCTGTTCAATGGAGCCCGACTCCCTGAGGTCGGAGAGCATGGGGCGCTTGTTGGGCCTGGCCTCCACCGCCCGGGAGAGCTGGCTTAGGGCGATGACCGGGATGTGGAGCTCCCGGGCCAAGGCCTTGAGCCCGCGGGAGATGGCGGCGATCTCCTGCTGCCGGTTTTCCCCCCCCTTGTTCCCCCCGGGGCCGGACATGAGCTGCAGGTAGTCGATGATGAGGAGGCCCACCCCGTGCTGGCTTTTGAGGCGGCGGGCCCGGGCCCGCAGCTCCATCAGGGTCAGGTCCGGGGTGTCGTCAATGAAGATGGGGGCCTCGGAGAGGCGGCCCGCCACGTCCACCAGCTTGGAGAAGTCCCGGTCCGTGAGCTGGCCCAGGCGCACCCGGTTCATGTCAATGCGGGCCTCCGAGCACATCATGCGCAGGGTGAGCTGGGCCGCCGGCATCTCCAGGGAGTAGATCCCCACCCCCACCCCCTCCTTGAGGGCCGCGTGCTGGGCGATGGTGAGGGCGAAGGCGGTCTTCCCCATGGCGGGCCGGGCGGCGATGATGTTTAAGGAGCCTGGGGAGAGGGTGCCGATGAGGCTGTCCAAGTCCTTGAAGCCGGTGCGCACCCCGGCCACCTCCCCCTTGTTTTGGAATAGGGCCTCGATGTGCTCAAAGGTCTCGTGGACCAGCTCCCGCATGGCCCTGGCCTCGGTGTCCGTCTGGGTGAGGGCCACCTCCAGGATCTTCTTGCCCGCGGTGTCCAGGATCTCGTCTAGGCTGCCTGCCTCCTCGTAGGCCAGGCGCATGGCCTCCCCCGCGGCCTGGATCAGCTTGCGCAGGGTCCACTTTTCCGCCACGATGCGGGCGTAGTGCTCGGCGTAGGCCGCGGTGGGGGTGGCCTCGGAGAGCTGCACCAGGTAGCTCACCCCCCCGAGGCCCTCCAGCTCCCCCCGGCGGGAGAGCTCCTCGGAGAGGGTGACCAGGTCCACGGGCCGGTTCTGGGCCCGGAGGGCTTGCATGGCCCCGTAGATCTTGCGGTGGGCTTCGGCGTAGAAGGCCTCGGGGGAGGGGAGGAGGCCTTCCAGCTCGTCCAGGACATCGGAGTCCAGGAGAATGGCCCCCAGCACGCTCTGCTCGGCCTCGAGGCTGTGGGGGGGAATACGGCCTTCCATAGCCATAGGCTCCCCTAGGGTACGCCGGCTTTCCCCTGGGTGCCAGGGGGCTACCGCTGAGGGAAGCATTGCCTTCTCGTCCGCCTCTCAGGCGCAAGGGGTAGGGTGAGGCCATGCGCTGGCTTTTCCCCCTCTTCTTCCTCGCCGCTTGCCAGGCCCAGGACCTGCCCCCGGGGTACGCCCCCCTGGAAGGGGGAGGGGTGGAGGCGGTGCGCCAGGTGGCCCTAGGGGGGGAAGGGTACGCCCGGATGCTGGCGGGCTGGCGCCTGGTGGACCGGGAGGAGATCCCCTTGGCCGAGCGGGCGGAGTACGCCTGGCGCTACGCCCTCTTCCTGGAGGGGGCCCGGGCCTTTGAGCCTGGGTGGGAGGCCAAGGCGGCCTGGCGGGTGGCCGCCCCCCTCCTGGAAAGGGCCCAGGACCCCCGGGCCTTCGCCGCTTGGCAACGGCTTCTGCCCCAGGAGGAGGCGGTGGCCGCCCTTTTGCGCCTGGGGGCGGGGGAGCCCCTTTGGGAGGCCCTGTTCCGCGGCCAGGCCTACGAGGCCCTCCTGCGGGTGCTGCCCCAAGGGGCCAGGCCCGACCTAAGGGCCCAGGCCCTTTACCGCCTGGGGCGCTACCGGGAAGCCCTGCCCCACTACCGGGCCTGGGCGGAGCGGGACCCTAGGGGCTACCTGGGCCTGGGCTACGCCCTTTGGCGCCTTGGGCGGCGGGAGGAGGCCCTATGGGCCCTAGGGCGCTACGACCGCCCGGAAAGCCGCTACGCCCAGGCCCGGATCCGGGAGGAGATGGGGCAGAAGGAGGAGGCCCTTTCCCTCTACCGGAGGAGCACCCCCGAGGGGCTTTGGCAGGCCACGGCCCTCCTGGAGCGGGCCGGGCTTGCCCGGGAGGCCCTGTCCCTGTACCTGGAACTGGCCCAAAGCCCTACCCCCTTCGCCGACGACGCCGCCTTGCGGGCTTACCTCCTGGCCGGGGAGCTGGGCCTGCCGGGGGTGCGGGAGGAGGCCTACGCCCTCCTTTCCGGTGGGCTTGGCCTCCTCGTGGGCAAGACCCCGGACCCACCCCCGCCCCCGCCGGAGGCCCCCTCCCCGCCCGAGGCCCCCCGGGTGGAGGCCCTGCTGGGGGCGGGCCAGGAGGCCTGGGCCCGGGGGGAGGTGCGCTATGCCCTTTGGCAGCGCCCCGGGGACTGGCCGGCCCTGGTTCCCCTCCTCTACCGCCTGGGGGCCTACCGGGAGGGGATCCGGGCTGCCTGGCCCACCGCCTTGGCCTACCCTCGGGCCTACGGGGAGTGGGTGGAGGCCTATGCCCGCCGTGAGGGCCTGGACCCCCACCTCCTCTACGCCCTCCTCCACGTGGAAAGCCGCTTTGACCCCAAGGCGGTGAGCCCCACGGGGGCCCTGGGACTGGGGCAGTTCCTCCGCGGCACCTGGGCGGACGTGGCCCGGATGCTGGGGGAGCCCCCCGCCGACCCCATGGACCCTGAGGCCAGCATCCGCTACGCCGCCCGCTACCTGCGCTGGCTTCTGGAGCGGTGCCAGGCCTTGGGCCTCGAGGGGATGGAAAGGACAGCCTGCGCCCTCACCGCCTACAACGGGGGGATCGGCTACACCTCCAGGGGCCTGGCCCAGGAGGGGGGGCTTTGGGCCTTCCTGCGCTTCCAGGAGCGGGATGAGCCCCGGGAGTACCTGGCCAAGGTGCTATCCGCCTACGCCGCTTACCGGGCTATTCCTTGGCCTGGCGCAGGCCCCGCTCCGTCCAGGCGATGAGGGGCTTGAGGGCAAAGGGGGCGAAGAGGGTGGTGAAGACCACCATGAAGAGGACGATGGCGTACTCCTCCTCGTTGACCGCCCCCGCCGCCAGGCCCAGGGCCGCCACGATGAGCCCCACCTCCCCCCGGGGGGCCATCCCCACCCCCACGGTGAGGGCGGAGCGCACCCCCTGGGTCAGGGCCCCCAGGAACCCCCCCAGAACCTTGCCCAGGATGGCGATGAGGGTAACCACCCCCCCTGCCGCCAGGATGGCGGGGGAGAGGAGGGCGGAAAGCTCCAGCCGCACCCCCACCATGGCGAAGAAGAGGGGGGCCAAAAAGCCCTCAATGGCGAAGATGGGCTCCTCCAGGCGGTACTTCTCCCGCACCTCAGCAAGGAGCATCCCCCCCAAAAACGCCCCCACGATGGGGGCCAGACCGATGGAGGCCGCCAGGGCGGCCATCCCCACCCCCAGGGCCAGGGCGAAGCCCACCGGGCTTCCCACCGGGAGCCTCTCCAGGGGCAGCCGGGCGAAGAGGGGGGAGAGGAAGACGGCCAGGCCCACGAAGAGCAAGGAGAGGAGGATGAGCCTCAAGATGGCCCCCATCTCCACCTGTCCGGTCTGGGCCACCCCGTTCACCACCGCCAACACGATGAGCCCCAGGACGTCGTCGATGACCGCCGCCCCCAGGATGATGCGGGCGTAGGGGCGGGAGAGGACCCCCAGCTCCTGCAGCACCCGGGCGGTGATGCCCACGCTGGTGGCCACCAAGGCTGTGCCCAGGAAGAGGGAAGGCAGGGTGGCGAAGCCGATCTGGACGCCGAAGAGGTACCCCCCCACGAAGGGGAAGGCCACGCCCAAAATGGCTACCAAAAAGGCCTCCTTGCCCACGGCCAGGATGTCCCGCAGCCGGGTTTCTAGCCCCACCATGAAGAGGAGGAAGATGGCCCCCAGCTCCGCCAGGAACTCCAGGATCTCCCCCTCGTGCACCAGGCCCAGGATGGCCGGGCCCACCAGGATGCCGGCCAGGACCTCCCCGATGACCACCGGCTGGTTCAGCCGCTTGAAGAGGAAGGCCATGACCTGGGCCGCCAGGATAAGGTAAAATACCTCCAGGATATGCCCAGCCCCGTGCATCAGCCCCTCCGGAGGATGAGCTTGAGGAAGTCGCTGCGGGTGAGGATGCCCACCACGCGGTTGGACCCGTCCACCACCGGCAGGTGGCGGATCTCGCGGGTGAGGAGGACCTCCAGGGCCTTCCCCACCGGGTCCTCGGGGTGGACCCGGGGGATGTCCGTGCGCATCACCGCCTTCACCGGGGTCTTCTGGTAGCGGCGGTAGATGTCCTGGAGGAAGTTGCCGTCTACCCATTCCCCAAAGAGCTGCAGGGCCTCCACATCGGAGAAGGGAACGTTCTCGGGCCGGGGCAGGAGTTCCTCCACCTGGAGAAGGCCCAGAAGGTACCCCTCCCGGTCCACCACGGGCAGGCTGCCGTAGCGCTTTTCCAGGATGCGCCGGGCGGCCTCCTCCAGGGTGGCCTCGGGCCCGATGGTGTCCGGGTCCTTGGTCATCAGCTCCTGGACTTTCATGGCCTAGAGTCTACCAACGCCGCCACCTGGGGGCAAACCGGTGGGCCAGGAAGACGCCGAAAAGAAAGCCCCCCAGGTGGGCCCACCAGGCCACCCCCGGCAGGCCCAGAAGTCCCTGGAGGAGTTGGAGGAAGGCCCAGTACCCCAGGTAGAACCCTGCGGGCAGGGTGAGGAAAAGGGGGAAGATGAAGAAGACCAGGGAGACCACGTAGGCCCGGGGGAAGAGGGCGTAGTAGGCCCCCAGCACCGCGGAAACCGCCCCGCTGGCCCCGATCATGGGCACGGGGCTTAAGGGAGCGGCAAGCCCCTGGGCTAGGGCCGCGGCCACGCCCCCCAGGAGGTAAAAGAGGAGGAAGCGCCCGTGGCCCAGCCGGTCTTCCACGTTGTCCCCAAAGACCCAGAGGAACCACATATTGGAGAGAATGTGGAAAAACCCCCCGTGCAGGAACATGCTGGTGAGGAGGCGGTACCCCTCCCCCACGGGGTCTTGGAAGAAGCGGGCGGGGATGAAGCCGTAGGCCTGGGCCGAGGCCTCTAGGCCCCAAAGGAGCTGCCAGAGGAAGGCTAAGGCGTTGAGGAGCACCAGGCCCTTGACCACGTAGGCCGGGCGGCGGGCGTGGTTCAGGTCGTAAAGGGGGAACACCTACCGCCTCCCCCCTTCCTGCCGGTAGGGAAGGGGGACGTACTGCACGCTGGGCTTGCCCCCCTGGGCCTGGGGGTAGAGGTCCATGAGCTCGTAGACCTCGAGGGGCATCTCCGTGCGCACGTTGAGGCCTAGGGCCCGGGCCTGGGCCACGTCAATGGGGTAGTCGTGGGTCCAGGTGCCCTGGGAGAGGAGATGGGCCACCTCCTCGGCCCTGTCCTCGGGCATGTGCTTGCGCAAAAGGCCTTTCACCGTGGCCTTGACCTGCTTCAGGGCCTTTTCCGCCACGTCCGCCAGGATCAGGGTCTGGTCGTCGATCTCGGAGAGGGGCTTTTTCTCCAGAACCTTCAGGAGGCTGGCCGCCGGGTACTGGCCGAGCTGGGGGTCCACCGGGCCCAGCACGGCGTTTTCGTCCATGACGATCTCGTCGGCGGCCAGGGCGATGAGGGTACCCCCGGACATGGCGTAGTGGGGGACGAAGACCGTGACCTTGGCCGGGTGGCGCAGGAGGGCCTCGGCGATCTGTTCCGCGGCCAGGACCAGCCCCCCCGGGGTGTGGAGGACCAGATCGATGGGCATGTTCTTGTCCGTGAGGCGGATGGCCCTCAACACCTGTTCGGAATCGTCAATGCTGATGAAGCGGCTGATGGGGATGCCAAGGAAACTCACCGCCTCCTGGCGGTGGATGAGGGTGATGACCCGGCTACCCCGCTTGCGTTCCAACTCGGCGATTTTGCGGGCCCTGGCCCCTAGGAGCATCTGCTGTTGCAGGTAGGGGCTTAGGGCGGAAAGGATGAAGAAAAGCCAGAAAAGTTGGAAAAAAACCTCCATAGGGCCTCCGGAAAGAGCATAGCCTCTCCCCTTGGGGAAGGCAAGGAACCTTAGCCGGGCTTGGTGGAAAGAGGGCCCTTGGGTCGCGGCCCTTCCCGGAAGAGAAGCCCCCCCAGCTCGGGGGCGAAGCGGATGAGGAGGGCCCCCAAGGGTATGGAAAGGAGGACCAAGAGCACGGCCACCTGGGCCACCAGGGGGTAGCCCTGGGCCAGGGCCAGGCTCCCTAGGACCAGGTTGAACTCCCCCCGGGGCACCAGGTAAAAGGCAGCGTAGAGCCGGCGCTTGCGGCCAAGCCCCGCGCGCTGGGCCCCCAGGTGGTTGAGGGGAAGCTTGAGGGCCAGGGCCAGGAGGGCAAGGGCAACCATTCCAGGGGTCAGGCCGTGGAAGAGCCCCATGGCCTGGGCTCCCACCACCAGGAAGAAAAGGGCCACCCCCAGGTCCCGCACCGGCCCGAAGAGCTCCTCCAAGCGTTGGCGAAGCCCAAGACCCGCGGCGATCACCCCGGCGAGGAAGGCCCCCACGCCTTCCGAGGCTCCCGTGGCGTGGAAGAGGAGGGCGGTGCCGCTGGTGAAGGCCGCCCCCAGGAGGAGGATCAGCTCGTGGGAGAGGCCTTCCATGACCCCCACCAGCCGGGGGCCTGCCAGGCGGGCGAAAAGGAGGTAGAGGAGGGCAAGGCCGAGGCCTCCCAGGAACCCCCCGGGCCCTTGTCCTCCGAGAAGGGCCAGGAGCAGGGCCACCACAAGGTCCTCCAGCACCAGAACCCCAAGCACCACCTCGCTTTCCGGGTTGGCTGCCCGGCGCAGGTCAATGATGAGCTTGACGATCACCGCGCTGGAGCTTACGTAGATGACCCCGGCCAGCAGGGCCGCCCCCCGCCAGTCCAGCCCCACCAGGAGGCCCAGGAGGAAGCCCAAGGGGAGGGCCAAGGCGTCGTAAAGCCCGGCCTGCAGGCTCTTGCCGGAGAGTTCCCTGAGGCGGTCGGGCCCGAACTCCAGCCCTACGGAGAAGAGGAGGAGCAAGAGCCCCAGGGAGGGCAGGGGCTCCAGCTCCTCCACGGGGAGCCTTTCCCCAAGGAGGAGGCCCGTGAGCAGGTAAACCGGCAAGGGGGGAAAGCCCAGGCGGTGGACCAAGGCCGCTCCCAGGGCCAAGAACCCGGCGGCCAGGGCGAAGGCCTCGAGGGAGGGGTGCATCAGAGCCGCTCCTTGAGGGCTTCCACCGCCTCGCGGGTGCCCGCCACCACCAGGGTGTCCCCCACCTCTAGGAGGGTGTCTGGAGGGGGGTTGGGGATGAGGGGGGCTCCGGGCCGGTCCACGGCCAGGAGGTGGGCCCCCGGGGGCAGGGGCATCTCCGCCACCCGCCGGCCCGCCAGCCTGGTGCCCGGCAGGATCCGGATCCACTCGATCACCTTTTCCCCCAGCTTGCTCCGGGTGTTCCCTACCGCCTCGGGGTGGAACAGGACCCCAGCCAGAATCGCCCCCAGCTCCCGCGCCTCCTCGTCCGTGAGGTCTAGGGCCGCGGCGGGCTCGTCGGCATCCCCCTCAAAGTACTGCAGCTCCCGTTTGCCCGAGGTGTGGACCACGATCACCAGGCGGTCCCCGCTCCTCACGGTGATGGTGTACTTCCGCCCCACCCCCGGGAGCACCGCTTCCTCTACCCTCATCGCTCCCTCCTGGGCGAGAACCGTACCGCCAGGGTGCGCCCGCCCACCAGGGCCAGGATGCCCATGGTCCACAGGAAGAGGTCCAGCCCGGAGAGCTTTTCGGCGAAGAGCAGGAGGAGGAGTTCCCTGAGGGCTAGGGCCACCCCGATCTCCAGAAGGACCTCCAGGCGCACCCGGTCCAGTTCAAAGTACTCCACGAAGACCCGGACCAGCTCCAGGACGATGACCAGGCTGAGGACGTTGGTGATGAGTTCCTTCAAACCCAGGCGCACCGTGGGTTCGGACAGGGTGAGGCCGAGTTCCAAAAACGTCCGCCCCACCCCCACGAAAAGCCCCACCAGCAGGGCCACCACCACCAGGTTGAAGACCAGGCGGGTGGCCCCCCGGTAAAGGGCGAGGAGGGCCTCCTGCATGGCTAGAGGAGGAGGTTAAAGACCCGCTCCGCCCGCTCGTGGTGGGGGGTTTGCGGGTTCTTGAGAGCGGGGTCCAGCTCCTTCAGGGTGCGGGCGTAGGCCACCACCAAGGCCCCGGCCAGCTCGGGGAGGAGCTGGCGCACATCCTCCGAGACCTCCAGGTCCAGGGGCGGCAAAGCGGCCAAGGCGTCCAGCACGGGTTTAAGCTCCAAGGTGGTGTCCATCTGGCGGAACGCCTTCAGGGTTTCCTGGAGACCCTTGGTGATGGGCAGGTCGGGCTCAAAGATGATGTCCCGGCCGTTGTACTTGGCGTTCCGCTCCGCCGCCACCAAAAGGTCGTAAAGCTTGTTCCGGAGGAAGTCGGAAAGCCGCTTTAGGTCGTTTTTGTCCACGTCCAGCCCCGCCGCCAGGCGGAAGAGCTTTTCAAACTCCGCTACCTTCATCAACATGGCCATCCCTCCACGTACCAGGGTAGTAGATTGCGCGCCATGATGTCAAGTTGATTGATAAAAGAAGGCTCCGCCTGACGGCGGAGCAACCCCTAAGCTTCCTGCACGGGGATCCGCACCGGGGGTTCGGCGGGGCGCTCCTCCCGCGGGATCCTCACCTCCAAAACCCCCTTGCTCAGGCGGGCCGTGATGCCCTCCTTCTTGGCATCCTTGGGCAGGAGGTAGGCGCGGTAGATCTTGCCGTAGACGATTTCCGCCAAGTGCTTGGTGCGCTTTTCCTCCCGCTTTTCCCCCTCAATCACCAGCTGGTCCCCCTCCAGGCGCACCTCCAGGTTCTCGGGGCCGAGGCCCGGCACCTCCACTCTAAGGAGGTAGTGGTCCTCGTGCTCGGAGAGCTCCGAGAGGGGCTCCAGGGTTTCCACCTCTTGGAAGGCCTTTTCCAAGGCTTCTTCAAAGGCCTTGCGCACCCGGTTCCTGCCAAAGGGCCAAAGCTTTTCCAGCATCCTCCACCTCCTTCAGGCCAGATAGGGCCTCAGGCGCTCCTCCAGGACCCGCTTGGGGCTCGCTCCCACCCAGGTGGCCACCGGGTGGCCCCGCTGGAAGAGGACCAGGGTGGGGATGCTCATCACCCTATGGCGGGCGGCGAGGCCCGGGTTTTCATCGGTGTTCACCTTCACCACCTTGAGCTTGCCGGCGTGCTCCCGGGCCAGGTCCTCCAAGATGGGGGCCACCATCCGGCAGGGCCCGCACCAGGGCGCCCAGAAGTCCACCAGGACCAGGGGCGCCCCCGCCACCTCTTCTTGGAAGCGCTTCTCGTCCGCCTCCACGATCCAGGGCAAGGGGGCTTTGCAGGCCCCGCAAACCGGCACCTGGCCGGGCGGGGGCGTCCCTAGCCGGTTCTTGGCGCCGCAGTTGGGGCAGACCACCACCTTATCCATGCCTTAGCGCACGTTCCCCGTTTCCAGCTTGCGGGCGCGGAGGTCTAAAAGGCTGTATTCCCCTTCGGAAAGGTCGCCGGGGACTACCACCCAGCTCGCCCCCAGCATCTCGTGCTTCTGGCCCTTGCCGGCCACGATGGCCAAGAGGGGGTTATGGGTCTTGATGAGGTGGGCCACCTCGTGGGAGCCCCCCTCGCCCAGGCCCTTGTGGTGGGGCATGGTGTGGAAGAGGAAGATGCGGGGGTAGTCCTTAAGCTCCCAAAGGGTCTTTAGGTGGTACTCCGCCACCCAGGCGGGGTAGCGCAGGGCCTCGTGCTCCTCGGGCTCGCTGTCGTCGGTGATGGTCCCGCCCACCCCTGCCACCAGGTAGGGGCCCTTCCAGAAGGTGAAGGTTTCGTGGACGCTCCGCATCTCGGGGCGGACCAGCTCAATGTTGGCCGCCTCCCGCAGGTACTCCCAGATGGGGGCGTCCTCGGGGCCGGGGATGTAGGCGGTGGGCAGGTGCGCCTCGGCCAGGATGCGGAAGAAGGCGGCGTAGTCCCGGCTTTTCGCCGTCTTGGGCATGAGGTTACCGATGACGGCGATGGCGTCCGCCCCCGTGTCCGGGGCCACCTTGACGAACTTCTCCAAGGCCTCGAGGTCGCCCATGGGGTTAGAGGTAGCGAGGATGTACCGCACCGTGCGCCGCATACTTCACCTCCTCACTCCACCTGAACCTGGATCTTCTTGGGCCGGGTGGCCTCCGCCTTGGGCATCAGAAGGTGCAAGACCCCGTGGCGGAACCGGGCCTGCACCCGGGAAAGGTCGTAGGTGCTGGGCACGTTGAAGCTCCGGGCGAAGGTGCCGTAGGGGCCTTCCAGGCGGTGGTAGGCCACCCCTTCTTGCTTCTCTAGAGGCCGCTCCGCCTTCACGGAGAGCACGCCTTCCTCCGCCACCACCTCCACCTTCTCGGGGTCCACCCCGGGGAGGTAAACGAGGAGGTGGAGCCCCTCGGCGTCCTCCATCACGTCCACGGGCGGGGCGTAGACCCTAGGCCCCTGCCCTTGGGGCGCAAAGGCCCGCGCCAGCCTTTCCTGAAGCTCCTCCAGTTCCCTAAAAGGATCAAACCGCAACACCTTCCATCACCTCCTTACCACCTCAAGAGCGCGGCCATCCCCCCGCGCTCAAGAAGCCGTTTCTCCGCCTCGCCGCGCACGAACTCCAGCCTGGTGGCGTAGCCGGCGGCGAGCTCGGGCAACACCACGGCCAGGGGCTTAGCCTCGGGCCGCTCGCAGGCCGAGAGGGCCTTCGCCTCCTCGGCGAAGTAAAACCCGTCGCAGGCGTAAACCCCCTGGTCCAAGGTCCAGGGCAGGACCCAGACCTCCACCCGCCCCTCCTGCACCCTGTCCAGGACCTCGGGGCCGAAGACCGCCTTGGGGTAGGCCTCTTCCAGGCTTTCTAGGAGCTCCAGCTCCTTGGCCCGCTCAATGGCCAAAAGCTCCGGCTCCAGCCGCTTCAGCACCTGGCCGGGGGTGGCGTTGGGGTGGGGGAGGGAGGGGAGGAGGGCCACCACCTTCTCCTTCAGGCGCTTGGGCAGGTAGCCCAAGAAGAGCTTGGTGTGCTCCTCCGGTCCCATGAGGACGAGGCGGGTGAAGCCCCGGGCCTCCACGAGCTTTTCCAGCTCATGGGCCAAGGTCTTGTAAAAGCGCTCCTCCCAGGCCTCGAGGCGCTTGGCGAAGAGGTCCTGTCCCGCCCCGCCCCGGGAGATGCCCGCCAGGTTGAAGCGGCGGCCCGGGGCGTCCAAGCTGAGGCGGCGCCAAGCCTCGGTGTCCAGGGCCAGGAAGGCGTCATGGACCTCCCCGATCTCCCCCAGGAAGACCTCAAAGACCCGCCAGCGCTCCTGGTCCACGTAGACCACGCCGTAGCGCTCGTACTCGTCCAGGGCGTAGACCAGGGGGAGGAGGAAGGGGGCGCCGTAATGGGCCAAGGTCCCGTTGGTGAGCAGGCGGCTTTCCTTTTCGTCCAGGAACTGGGTTTTCACCCCGCTCACCAAGGGAAGCTCCACCTGGAGGAGGAGGACCTCAAAGACGTCGTCCCCGGCGAAGAAGACCGCCGTCTTGGCCTCCAGCACCTGGTTCTTCAGGACCTCCAAGACCTTTTCCGCCAGGGCCTCCGGCACCTTCAGGGCCTTCATGGCGTCCTTGGCCCGCAGGGCGTAGGCCTTGCCGGCGTTTTCCGGCTTGGCCGGGTTGACGTCCACGTAAAGGGAAAGGATGGGTTCCTGGGCCGCTATTCCCTCCTTGATCCGCTGGATATCCGCCTTGGTGATCATAGGCTTCCTCCCAAAAGGGCCACCGCCTTGCGCACCGCCTCCTGGTTCAGCCGTTCCTCCTGCCCAAGCCGGGTGAAAAGGGCCTCCAGCTCCGGCTCGGGCAGGGTGCTTTCCAGGTAGTAGGCCCGGTCAAACCCCTCCTCGGAGAGGAGGCGCACCAGGGCCTCCCACCCCACCTCCTCCACCTTGGGCGTGGGGGGGAGGGAGGCCCCGTGCCGGCGCAGGGCCTCGGCCAGGGCCTCGGCGTGGGCCCGCTCCCGCGCCGCCACCTCCTGGAGGAGGGCCCGGAGGTGGGGGTAGGGTACCCCCTCCGCTGCCCGCTCGGCGCGCAGGGCATCCTGAAGTTCGTCCTGGTAGGCTTTTTGCAGCACGGCCACCACGTCCATGCCTCCTCCTTCCTAGGCTTCCACCCGTTCCTCGCTACGGAAGATGAGGCCCGCGGGTCCCGCGTCCACCACCACCCGGCTTCCCTCCACGATCTCCCCTGCCAGGATCCTTTTGGCCAAGGGGGTTTCCAGCTCCCGCCCGATGACCCGCTTCAGGGGCCTTGCGCCGAAGACGGGGTCAAAGCCCCGTTCCGCCAAGAAGTCCTTGGCCGCCTCGGTGAGCTCCAGGGCGATGCGCTTCTCCGCAAGCCGGGCCCGGAGCTGGGCCAGCTGGATCTCCACGATGGCGCGGAGCTGCTCCCGGGTAAGGGGCCGGAAGACCACGATCTCGTCCAGGCGGTTCAGGAACTCGGGGCGGAAGTGCCTTTGCAGGATGGCGAAGACCTCCTCCCGGATCCGCTCGTAGGGCCAGCCCTTCTGGATGCCCTCCAGGATGATGGGGCTTCCCAGGTTGGAGGTGAGGATGATCACGGTGTTGCGGAAGTCCACGGTGCGCCCGTGGGAGTCGGTGAGGCGGCCATCGTCCAGGATCTGCAGGAGGAGGTTGAAGACGTCGGGGTGGGCCTTCTCGATCTCGTCAAAGAGGATCACGGTGTAGGGCCGCCGCCGCACGGCCTCCGTGAGCTGCCCCCCTTCCTCGTAGCCCACGTAGCCGGGCGGGGCCCCGATGAGGCGGCTCACGGCGTGCTTCTCCATGTACTCCGTCATGTCTATGCGCACCATGGCCTCCTCGGTGTCAAAGAGGGTGGCGGCCAGGGTCTTGGCCAGCTCCGTCTTGCCCACCCCCGTGGGGCCCAGGAAGAGGAAGCTGCCGATGGGGCGGCCAGGGTCTTTGAGGCCGGCCCGGGCCCTGCGGATGGCGTCGGCCACGGCCCTGATGGCCTCCTCCTGGCCCACCACCCGCCTGTGCAGCTCCTCCTCTAGCCGCAAGAGCTTCTCCCTTTCCCCTTCCAGGAGCCTGGCCACGGGGATCCCTGTCCAGCGGGAAACGATCTCGGCGATGTCCTCCTCCGTGACCTCCAAGCGGACAAAGCGGGCCCCCTTGAGCTTTTCCGAAAGGGCTTCCACCTCGGCCTCGAGGCGGGGAAGCTCCCCGTAGCGGAGCTCGGCGGCCCGGTTCAGGTCGTACTGGCGCTCGGCCAGCTCAATCTGCCGCCGCACCTCGTCCAAGCGGTGCTGGGCTTCCCTGAGCTTCCGCAAAACCTCCCGCTCCGCCTCCCATTCCGCCCGGAGCTTGGCGATCTCCTGGGTGAGGTGGGCGATCTCCTCCTCAATGGCCTTGAGGCGCTCCAGGGAGTCGGGGTCTTTTTCCTTTTTGAGGGCCTCCCGCTCGATCTCCAGCTGGAGCTTTTTCCTCTCCAGGGCGTCGATCTCCTCGGGGGCGCTTTCCAGGGCCATGCGCAGCCGGGCCGCGGCCTCGTCCACCAGGTCAATGGCCTTGTCGGGGAGGCGCCTTTCCGTGATGTAGCGGTGGGAGAGGACCGCCGCGGCCACGATGGCCGGGTCGGAGATGCGCACCCCGTGGTGGACCTCGTACTTCTCCTTGATGCCCCGCAGGATGGAGATGGTGTCCTCCACGCTGGGCTCGTCCACGTAGACCGGCTGGAAGCGCCGCTCTAGGGCCGGGTCCTTCTCGATCTCCCGGTACTCGTCCAGGGTGGTGGCCCCGATGAGCCTGAGCTCCCCCCGGGCCAGGGCGGGCTTGAGCATGTTGCCGGCGTCCACCGCCCCCTCGGCCTTCCCCGCTCCCACCACGGTGTGGAGCTCGTCAATGAACAGGATGATCTCCCCTTGGCTTTCCACCACCTCCTGGATCACGGCCTTCAGGCGCTCCTCAAACTCTCCCCGGTACTTGGCCCCGGCCAGGAGGGAGCCCATCTGCAAGGAGATGATCCGCTTGCCCTTGAGCCCCTCCGGCACATCCCCCTTGACGATGCGCTGGGCCAGGCCCTCCACGATGGCCGTCTTGCCCACCCCGGGCTCGCCGATGAGCACGGGGTTGTTCTTGGTGCGGCGCAGGAGGATCTGGATGACCCGCCGGATCTCCTCGTCCCGGCCAATGACGGGATCCAGCTTGCCCTGGGCCGCCAGGGACGTGAGGTCCAGGCCATACTGCTCCAGGGCTCGGTAGGTGTTCTCGGCATGTTCCGTGTCCACAGTTTTCCCTCCCCTAAGTTCCCGCAGGGCGGCCTTGAAGGCTTCCGGCCCGGGAAGCCCCGGGGTGGCCTCGGCCAGGGCCAGGACCAGGGTGTCCAGGGCGAGAAACCGGTCCTTGAGTTCCCCCATCAGGGCCTCGGCCCGCCCGAAGACCCCGGAGAGGCGGGGGGTAAGGTACTGCCCCCCTTCCGCCCCTTCCACCCGGGGCAGCCGGGCCAGCTCCCGCTCCGCCTCCTCCTTCAGGGCCTTGGGGTCTGCCCCCGCCTTCTCCAAAAGGCGCCAGGCCAGGCCCCCGGGGTCCCGCAGAAGGACCGCCCACAGGTGGGGCAGGTCTATGGCCTGGTGCTTCATCCCCCGGGCCAGGACCTGAGCCTGGGCCAAGGCTTCGCGGGCGGTTTGCGTCCAGCGGTCCAGCTGCATACCCCTTGCCTCCTGCTATCTTTAGCATATCCCTTGCTATGAACGTTGTCAAGTTGATTGAGAAGGTAACGGGGAGAAAAGGGGGGAAAGGGTTAGGGGAAAGGGGGAACGGGAACGCGCTTCCTTTTAGATAGTAAGGAAAAGCCGGGGGGATGGTCCTCCCTAGCGTCCCTCGAGGATCTCCACCACCAGGGCGGCCCCGATCAGGTTGGCCCCCAGGTCCCGCCGGATCCGCTCCGCCTTGGCCATGCGCTTAAGGTCCTCCTCCCGGAAGTACCAGGTGCCCGCCACCTCCAAGGGCTCCACGAAGCCGATCTCCACGTAGGCCCGCACCGCGCCCAAGGAGAGGCCGTAGGCCTCCAGGACCTCCAGGGAACGCCACGGACTAGGCACGAGCATGGTAGACCTCCGCCAACTTCCGCCAAAGGGCCTCCTCCTCCGGGGTCAGGTGCTCGGGGATGGTGAGCCGCACCGTCAGGTACAGGTCCCCCCGCCCTCCGGGTCCGGGGAAGCCCTTGCCCTTGAGCCGGAGCTTCCGCCCGGCCTGGGTCCTGGGAGGGATGGTGACCTCTACCGGCCCCTCCAGGGTGGGGGCCCGCACCTTGCCCCCCACCACGGCCAGGGGGGCGGGCACGTCCAGGGTGGCGTGGAGGTCCTGCCCCTCGAGGCGGAAAACGGGATGGGGGAGGAGGCGCACCCGAAGGAGAAGGTCCCCCGGGGGCTCCCCGGGCCCCCCCATGCCCGCAAGGCGCAGGGTGCCCCCCTCCTGGACCCCGGGGGGGATGCGCACCCGGACCCGCCTTCCTCCCACCTCCAGCTCCTTTTCCCCGCCGAAGAAGGCCTCCTCCAGGGTGAGGGGAAGCTCGGCCCGCAGGTCCCGGCCCCGCCTTGGCCTCCGCCCCATGCCCCCGAAGAGGCCGCCGCCGAAGAGCTCCTGGAAGAAGTCGGAGAAGTCCTCCACCTCAAACCCGGAGAAGTCGTAGCCTCCCGGGGGCGGGGGAGGGGGCGGGGTGGCGGTGCCGTAGGCGTCGTAGAGCTTGCGCTTCTCCGGGTCGGAGAGGACGGCGTAGGCCTCGTTGATCTCCTTGAACCGTTCCTCGGCCTCGGGGCTTTTGTTGACGTCAGGATGGTACTGGCGGGCCAGGCGCTTGTAGGCCCTTTTGATCTCCTCCTGGGAGGCGTTTTTGGGCACCCCGAGGATGGCGTAGTAGTCCTTCATGGCCTATTCCAGCCCTTGGTCTTCGAGGTCCTTGGCCTCGCCCACCGCCACCCGGGCCGGGCGCACCAAGGCCTCCCCCAGGCGGAAGCCCCGCTGGAAGACCCGGGCCACCTTGCCCGGTTCCCCCGGGAGGAGGCCGATGGCCTCGTGCCAGCGGGGGTCAAAGGCCTCCCCTTCCCCCGGCACCTCCTCCACCCCAAGCCCGGCCAGGATGCGGAAGAAGCCCTCCCGCACCGCCCTCACCCCCTGGAGGATGCTCTCGGGGTTGGCGTGGGCGAAGTCCAGGGCCCTTTCCAGATCGTCCAGGACGGGGAGGAGGGCCCTCAGGGCCTTCAGGACCCCTTCCCGCTCCCGGGACCTGAGCTCCTCCTCCATGCGCTTGCGGTAGTTGTCAAAGTCGGCCAGGAGCCTCAGGTACCGGTCCTTGAGGCCCTTGAGCTCGTCCTCCGCCGCCTTGAGCCGCTCTTCCAGGGCCAGGGTCTCCTGGGCCACCGCCTGGAGATCGGCCTCCACCTGGGCTTCGGGAGCGGGTTCGCGCTCCTTTTCCATGGTCCCTCCGGGAAGGGGTGGCCCCCGCTACTCCGCCGGCTTGTAGTCGGCGTCGATCACGTCGCCCTTGCCCGGGCCCGCAGCCTGGGCCTTCTCGTAAGCCTCCACCGCCTTGAGGAGCTCCTCGGTGGCCGCTTTCAGCTCGGCGTCGGGGGCGTCCCGCTCCACCAGCTCCTTGGCCTTTTGGACCGCGGCCTCGAGGCGGGCCTTGGCCTCGGGGGAGCCGGGCTTTTCGGAAAGGACCCTTTCTGCCTGGATGCGGGCCGAGTCCAGGGTGTTCTTGAGCTCCGCGTGCTCCTTGCGGCGGCGGTCCTCCTCCGCGTGGCGCTTGGCCTCCTCGATCATCCGCTGGATCTCCTCCTCGGAGAGGGTGGTGGTGTTCTGGATGGTGATGGAGGCTTCCTTGCCCGTGGACTTCTCCTTGGCGGTCACGTGGAGGATGCCGTTGGCGTCAATGTCAAAGCAGACCTCAATCTGCGGCACCCCGGCGGGCATGGGAGGGATGCCTTCCAGGCGGAAGCGGCCAAGGCTCTTGTTGTCTTGGGCCATGGGCCGCTCCCCTTGGAGGACGTGGACCTCCACCGCGGTCTGGTTGTGCTCGGCGGTGGTGAAGATCTCGCACTTGCGGGTGGGGATGGTGGTATTCCGGGGGATGAGCACGGTCATCACCCCACCCTTGGTCTCCACGCCCAGGGAAAGGGGGGTGACGTCCAGCAGGACCACGTCCCGCACCTCGCCCATGAGCACCCCCGCCTGGATGGCGGCCCCCATGGCCACCACCTCGTCGGGGTTCACCGAGCGGTTGGGCTCCTTGCCCAAAAGCTCCTTCACCACCCGCTGGACCGCCGGCACCCGGGTGGCCCCGCCCACCAGGATCACCTCATCGATCTGGGCCGGGGAGAGGCCGGCGTCCTTCAGGGCCTGCTCCACCGGGCCCCGGAGGCGCTTCAGGAGGGGTTCAATGAGCTCCTCAAACTTGGCCCGGGTGAGCTTCTTCTCCAGGTGCAGGGGGGTCTTGCTGGCCGGGTCCAGGGCGATGAAGGGCAGGCTTAGGGTGGTCTCAAAGGTACTGGAGAGCTCAATCTTGGCCTTTTCCGCCGCCTCAATGAGGCGCTGCAGGGCCTGGCGGTCGGCCTTGAGGTCCACCCCGTACTCCCTCTTGAACTCCTCGGCCAGCCAGTTCACGATGGCGTGGTCCATGTCGCTTCCGCCCAGGTGGGTGTCCCCCGAGGTGGCCTTCACCTCAAAGACCCCCTCGCCGATCTCCAGGATGGTGACGTCAAAGGTCCCGCCCCCCAGGTCAAAGACCAGGACGGTCTCGTTCCCCTTCTTGTCCAGGCCGTAGGCCAGGGCGGCGGCGGTGGGCTCGTTGATGATGCGCAGGACCTCGAGGCCTGCGATCCGCCCCGCGTTGGCCGTGGCCTCCCGCTGGGCGTTGTTGAAGTAGGCGGGCACGGTGATTACCGCCTTGGTGATCCGCTCCCCCAGCTTCTTGCTGGCGTCCTCCACCAGCTTGCGGAGGACCATGGCGCTGATCTCCTCGGGGGTGTAGAGCTTGCCCTTCACCTCCACCCGCACGCCGCCGTCGGGGCCGGGAACCACCTTGTAGGGAACCCGCTTGGCCTCCTCCTGCACCTCCTCCCAGCGGCGGCCAATGAAGCGCTTGATCTCAAAGATCGTCCCCTCGGGGTTCAAGACCGCCTGGCGCTTGGCCATGCGGCCCACCAGGGTTTCCCCCTCGCGGAAGGCCACCACGCTGGGGGTAACCCGCTCCCCCTCGGCGTTTTCCAACACTACGGGCTTCCCGCCCTCCATGACGGCGATCACGCTGTTGGTGGTGCCCAGGTCAATGCCCACTGCCTTGGCCATACCTCACCTCTCTCCCTGAGCATAAGGCTCCCTATATCTTTGCGTCAAGAGAGTTGAGCAAGGTTATGTCATGGTGGCCTGGGCTACCCCGAACCCCCTCCCGGCGTGTACCCTAGGGAAAGACATGTCCCGGCTTCCCTTGAACTTTTTGGTCTTCGTCCTGGGCTTGCTGCTTCTGGCCTGGGCCTTCAGCCTGGCGGGCACCACGGGAAACCCTAGCGGTGCGGTGAACTACACCACCTTCCTCGAGGACCTGCAGGCCGGGCGGGTGAAGGAGGTGGTGGTCCGGGCCGGGGACACCCGGATCCAAGGGACCTTGGCCGACGGCTCCACCTTTACCACCTACGCCGCCAGCCCCCCGGACAACGCCACCCTGGAGGCCTGGACCAAGCGGGGGGTGAGCGTGCGGGTGGAGCCTCCCCAGGGGCAGAGCCCCCTGGCCTTCCTCTGGCCCCTCCTCCTGGTGGGCCTCCTCGTGGGCGCCCTCTTCTACTTCTCCCGCAGCGGGAGGGCTGGGCCTTCCGATTCCGCCTTCAGCTTCACCAAGAGCCGGGCCAAGGTGCTCACCGAGGCCCCCAAGGTCACTTTCAAGGACGTGGCCGGAGCCGAGGAGGCCAAGGAGGAGTTGAAGGAGATCGTGGAGTTTCTGAAAAACCCCTCCCGCTTCCACGAGATGGGGGCCCGCATCCCCAAGGGGGTCCTCCTGGTGGGGCCCCCGGGGGTGGGGAAGACCCACATCGCCCGCGCGGTGGCCGGGGAGGCCAAGGTGCCCTTCATCACCGCCTCCGGGTCCGATTTCGTGGAGATGTTCGTAGGAGTGGGGGCGGCCCGGGTGCGGGACCTCTTCGAAACCGCCAAGCGCCATGCCCCCTGCATCGTCTTCATAGACGAGATCGACGCCGTGGGCCGTAGGCGCGGCGGGGGCGTGGGCGGGGGGAACGACGAGCGGGAGCAGACCCTGAACCAGCTCCTGGTGGAGATGGACGGGTTTGAGAAGGACTCCACCATCATCGTCATGGCCGCCACCAACCGCCCCGACGTCCTGGACCCGGCCCTCCTCCGCCCCGGGCGGTTTGACCGCCAGGTAGCCATCGACGCCCCCGACGTCAAGGGCCGGGAGCAGATCCTGAGGATCCATGCCCGGGGGAAACCCCTGGCCGAGGACGTGGACCTGGCCCTCCTGGCCAAGCGCACCCCGGGGTTTGTAGGGGCGGACCTGGAAAACCTCCTCAACGAGGCCGCCCTCCTGGCGGCCCGGGAGGGGCGGAAGAAGATCACCATGAAGGACCTGGAGGAGGCCGCGGACCGGGTGATGATGGGCCCGGCCAAGAAGAGCCTGGTCCTCACCCCCCGGGACCGCCAGATCACCGCCTACCACGAGGCCGGGCATGCCCTGGCCGCCCACTTCCTGGAGCACGCCGACGGGGTGCACAAGGTGACCATCGTCCCCCGGGGCCGGGCCCTGGGCTTCATGATGCCCCGGCGGGAGGACATGCTCCACTGGACCAGGAACCGCCTCCTGGACCAGATCGCCGTGGCCCTGGCGGGGAGGGCGGCGGAGGAACTGGTCTTTGAGGACGTGACCACGGGGGCGGAGAACGACTTCCGCCAGGCCACGGAGCTGGCCCGGCGCATGATCACCGAGTGGGGCATGCACCCCGAGTTCGGCCCCGTGGCCTACGCCCTGCGGGAGGACACCTACCTGGGGGGGTACGACGTCCGCCAGTACTCCGAGGAAACCGCCAAGCGCATCGACGAGGCGGTGCGCCGCCTCATTGAGGAGCAGTATGGCCGGGTGCGGGCCCTTCTGGAGGCCAAGCGGGAGATCCTGGAGCGGGTGGCGGAAACCCTTTTGGAGCGGGAAACCCTCACCGCCGAGGAGTTCCAGAAGGTGGTGGAGGGCCTGCCCCTGGAGGAGGAGGCCAAGGAGCGGGAGGAGAGGGAGGCCCCCCGGGTGGTGCCCAAGATCAAGCCGGGGGGGGCCCTGGGCGGGGTGTAAGGATAGGCCCGGGGGGCTAAAGCCCCCCGGGGGAAGGGAATAGCCTACTTCTTGACCTGCTCCTTGAGGGCCTTGCCCGGCTTGAAGGCGGGGTACTGGGTGGCGGGGATCTTGATCTTCTCCTTGGTGCCGGGCTTCACGCCGGTGCGGGCCTTGCGCTTGCGCACCTCAAAGGTGCCGAAGCCGGTGAGCTGGACCTTGTTGCCCCCGGCCAGGGCCTCCTCCACCTTGCCCAGGAAGGCGTCCACCACCGCCTTGACGTCCTTCTTCTTGAGGTTGGTGGCCGCCGCCACCTGGTCCACCAGATCCGCTTTTGTGACCGTTTTCTTTGCTGCCATTCTCTACCTCCTTTCCTCTTTTCCCTTCCGGACGGACTATATCACCGCAAGAGGGCTTTAGGCAATACCCGGAGGCTTTTCTATACTTGTCAATAGCAATATGTGATAACGGAAGCATTGGCTCTAGCGGTACTCCGGGGGGAGAAGTTCCCGTACCCTGGCCTCTATTTCCCGGGTGAGGTTTTCCAGCTCCTGGTGCGAGATCCTGCCCGCCTTTGGAACGGGGATGGGTTGGCCGTAGACCACCCGGATGGGGCGGCGCAGGCGAAAAAGCTTTTTCCCCACGGGCCAGGCCTTGTCCGAGCCTATCACGGCCACGGGGACCACGGGGCTTCCCGTGCGCAGGGCGATGGCGGCTACGCCGGTTTTGAAGGGCTGGAGTTTACCGGTGCGGCTCCGGGTGCCCTCGGGGAAGATGCCGAAGGCCATGCCCCGCTCCAGGGCGCGGATGGCGCTTTTGACGGCGGAGAGGTCGCTCTGCCCCCGCTCCACGGGGATGGCGTAGAGCCGCGGCAGGAGCCAGGAGAGGAAGGGCAGGCGGAAGACATCGGCCCGGGCCAGGAAGCTCACGGGGCGGCGCACCCCGGCGCCGATGGCGATGGGGTCCAGGATGGAGAGGTGGTTGGCGGCCAGGATGACGGGGCCCTGGGGGGGGAGGTTTTCCGCGCCCTCCGCCCGGTAGCCGAAAAGGGTGTGGAGGAGAAACCGGGCCAGGTACCAAGCGGCCCGGTACACGGGGTTTGGCCGGTGGGCGTCCACGGGCCTCAGTCTAAGGCGGCTAAGGCCTTTCCCGCCTCCAGGTGGGCCAGGCGCAGGGGTTCGGGCAGGCGGAAGCGGGTGGGAAGGCGCCGCACCAAGGCCAAGGCCTCCTCCAGCCCCACCCGGTGCCCAGGGGAGACGTAAAGGGGCTTGACCCCGGTGCGGCTGCGGTAGGCGTAGCCCAGGGGCCGGCCCTCCGGGGAGAGGAGGCGGACGGCCTGCCCCGCTTCCTGGGGGAGGGGGGCTTCCGGGCGGCCAAAGAGGAGGCTCTTGGCCACCCCGAGGCTAGGGAGGTCCAGGTGCACCCCCAGGTGGCTGGCGATGCCCAGGCCCCGGGGATGGGCGATGCCCTGCCCGTCCACCAGGAGGACCTCCGGGGCTTCGGGGAGGGCCCTCAGGGCCTCCAGGTAGGCGGGGGCCTCGCGGAAGGAGAGGAAGCCCGGGATGTAGGGGAAGAGGGCCTCCTCGGGCACCAGGCCTCGGCCCAGGCCAAGGGGACCCTTTTCCAGGTGGTAGAGCACCGCCACCGCCACCAGGGGCTTGCCCCGCTTGTGGGCGGCGTCCAGGGCTGCCAGGAGCCGCACCCCTTCCAGGCTTCCTTCCAGGATCACCCGTTGCGCCAAGGCCTCCTGCAGGGCCCGGGCCGCCTCGAGGCTCTCGGGCCGGGGAAAGGGCGGGATCTCCATCAGGTGACCTGGCGCAGGCGCTCCAGCACCTCGGGGTCCGAGGGGTCGGCGGCGTAGAGGAGGGCCAGGTAGTAAGCGGTCCAGGCCAGGCGGTACCAGAGGGCCAGGGCCTGGGCCAGGCGGCTCCCTGGGGGCAGGGGGACCTCCACGAGGGCGTCCACCCGGGTTTCCAGGATCTCCTTGGCCAGGCTCACCGCCTCCCCTCCGCCCAGGAGGACGGCGGCCAAGGGGTCCCCCTGCTCGTGTCGGGCCTCCAGGGCGGTGAGGAAGAACTCCAGGGCGCTATGGGGCGGGGTGAGGGAGAGGCTTTTGCCCATGCGGGCGAAGAGGCTTTGCGCCGCGCCTTCCAGGGGGCGGAAGAAGGGGGCGTAAAAGACGGGAAGCCTTTCCAGAAGGGTGTAGGCCAGGAACTTGGCGGGGTTTTCCTCCAGGGGCACTTCGGGGGTGAGGCGGCGCCGCTCGGCCAGGAGGGCCTCGTCGGCTTCCTTCAAGGCCCCTTCCTGCCCCGTGGCCAGGAGGAGGAAGCGCAGGTAGCGGTAGGGGTTCAAGGGGCTTGGGGGGAGGTGGACCTCGGCCCCTTCGCGGAAGCCCACCCGCACCACCCGCACCCGCCCCGACTCGGCCAAAACTTCCATGGCCGCCGCTTCCCCCAGGTCGTACCCCCCTTCCAAGAGGAAGAGGGTTCCCTCCTCCGTCCAGTCGGGGAGGCCGGAAAGCTGGGCGGCGAAGTGGCCTTCCCCATAGGCCAGGACCCCATGGGGGCCCGGGTAGGCCTCGAGGGGTACGGGCCCCGAGCCCACCAGGTCCCTGAGCTCCAGGGCCAGGCCCCGGCGGTCGGCCAGATAGGTTTCCTCCCGGTCCAGGTCGCGCATACCCCTTATGCTAACCCTCGTGCGCCGCCTTGCGCCCAGACCCGTGGAGCGGCCCTGGGGGGGGAGCGGCCTGGGCTTTGGGCCGGGGGTGGGGGAGGTGTGGCTGGCGGAGGCCCCCCTTCTGGTCAAGCTGCTGGACCCCGCCGCCTGGCTTTCGGTCCAGGTCCACCCGCCCCACGCCTACGCCCTGAGGGTGGAGGGCAAGCCGGGCAAGCATGAGGCCTGGTACGTCCTGGCCCCGGGGGAGATCGTCTACGGCTTTGCCCGTCCGGTGGGTGCGGAGGAGGTGCGAAGGCGGGCCCTGGAGGGAAGCCTGGGGGAGGTGTTGCACCGGGTGCGGGTGGTTCCCGGCCAGGTGGTCTACCTGCCCGCGGGGACCGTCCACGCCCTGGGCCCGGGGGTGCGGGTCTACGAGGTCCAGACCCCCTCGGACCTCACCTACCGCCTCTACGATTACGGCCGCCCCCGGGAGCTGCACCTGGAAAAGGCCCTGGAGGTGGCCCGCCTCGAGCCCACCCCCCTCCTGGGGGCCACCCCGGAGCCCGTGGAAGGGGGGGAGAGGCTTCTTTCCACCCCCTTCTTCCACCTCTACCGCTACCCTTTGCGGGGGAGGCTTTCCCTACGCTCCGAGCTACCCCTCCTCCTCACCCTCCTGGAGGGGGAGGCCAGGTTAGGGGAGGAGGTCCTCCACCCCCCCGCCACCCTTCTCCTGGAGCCAGGGGAGGGGGTGGAGCTTAGGGGGGAGGGCCTCCTCCTTGGGGCTAGCCCCCCAGCTCCTTGAGGAGGGCCTCGAGGCGAAGGGGAAGGCCTTCCCCTAGCTCCTCCCGGAACCGCCTTTGGTAAGCCTGCAAAAGCCTCCGCCCCCGGCCCCGCTGCCCCCGGGCGAGGCAGGCCTCCACGAGGGGAAAGAGGGCTTCCTCGTCCAAGGGGTCCAGTTCCAGTAGACGCTCCAGAAAGCGCTCCTCCCCCCGGGCCAGAAACAGGCCCCGCACCCGGTGGTAGACCTCCTCCCGCTTCCGGTCCACCAGGGGGTGGTCCAGCCCAGGGAAGAGGGGTTCCTGGTAGAGGGCCAGGACCCTCTCCGCCTCCCCCCTGGCCAGGGCTTCCTCCAGGGCGTGGAGGTCGGCCTCTACCCGTTCAAGCCCCTCCTCCCCCAGGTAGGTGGGGACCCCCCAGGGTTCCAGGAGCTTCCGCAGGCGGTTGAGCCAGACATAGAGGTTGTTCAGGGCCCCCTCCTCGGGGAGGTCCGGCCAGAGGGCGAAGGCGGCCTCCTCCCGGGGAAGCCCCAGGAGGAGGAGGGCGAAGAGCTCCTTGGCCTTGCCCTTGAGCCCCACGGGCCCCAAGGGGCTCTCCACCCGGAACCGGCCCAGGACCTGGACCCGCAAGGGGGGGATCTCCCCGAGGCGCAGGGCGATGGCCTCCTTCCAGCCGGAGGTGAGGACCTCCCCTAGGGGGTAGGCCTGGGCCAGCTCGGGCCGCCCTCGGGGGAGGAGGTCCAGGGGGATGAGGCCGGGCAGGACCCGGGCTCCGGCGTCGGTGAGGCCTAGGAGGGCTTCCAGGTCGGCCTCTTCCCGCAGGAGGCGGTAGCGGGCCGCGTGCCAAAGGAGCCTATCCTCCAGCCCCTCGGGCCTTGGGGGAAGGAGGCCGGGTTCGCCTAGGAGCTGGGCCCGGACGAGGCGGGGGAGGAACTCCCCTAGCCCTTCCAGGGGCCTGGGGTCCCCCGTGGCCTCGGCCAGGAGGGCCCGCCCCTTTTCCGCCAGCTCCCGGGCCTCCCAAAGCTCCGCCTGGGCCACCAGCCGGGCCAGCCCTTGGGCGTCCCCTTCCAGGTGGGCCAGGAGCATGCGGGCCTCCAGGGCCACCAGGGGGTTCCCCGGGGTTTCCCCGGCCTGCCTGAGGCATGCCCGGGCCCGTTCCCGCTCCCCCAGGAGCCGGTACAGGGCCCCCAGGTCCCGCAGGTGGGACGTCAGGTTGTAAAGGCGCAAGGCCGGGGCCGAGGAGGCCACGAGCCCCTCCAGGACCGCCACCCGTTCCAGGAGGGCCCCTTGGAGCTCCAGGCGCAGGAGGCTCAGGTTCGCCAAGGGGGCTTCCCGGTAGGGGCTTTCCGGGGGGAGGCGCCTTAGGGCTTCTTCCAGGAGGGCCAAGGCCTCCTCGGGCCGGCCCTCGGCAAAGGGCACCCGGGCGGCGTCGTTGAGGAAGCGGCCCGCCAGCTCGGGGGATACCCCCTCCAGAAGCCCCAGGCCCCGCTCCAGGTAAGCCCGGGCCCGGGGCAGGTCTTGGCCCAGGAGGGGTTCGGCCAGGTAAAAGGCCAGGTGGCCGCAGGCCGTGAGGGCTATGGGGGCTTCCTCCCCCTCGGCCAGGGGTTCCAGGAGGGCTAGGCCCTCCTTTTCCCCGCAGGCCAGGAGGGCCTCCCCCAGGCGGAGCCGGGCCCTGGGGCCCCCTTGGCGCAGGAGGTGGCCCCAGGCCTTGAGGCGCTCCGGGGGCAGGTGGAGGGGGATGGGTCGCTCCAGGAGCTCCAGCAGGTCTTGGAAAAGCCCTGCCCCCCAGTAGGCCTCGGCGAGAAGCTCGGGGGGAAGCCTTTCCGCTGCCCGGCGCACCGCCTCTTGCACCTCGAGGGGAAGGCTCTTTTGCGCCATCTCCCGCAAAAGCCCGTGGAGGCGGAAGCCCTCGGGGCCCTTGCGGAGGAGGCCTTTGCGGAAAAGCCCTTCCGTGGCCAAGGTGGCCGCCTCCGGGGGCAGGTGGGGCAGGGCAGCCAGAAGGAGCCCTTCTTGAAACTCTTCCGGGGAGAGGCTTTCCCGCAGGCCCCGGAGGAGGGCCTCGGGCCTAGGGGGCTCCCCGGTGAGGGCGGAGAGAAAGAGGGGGAGGGGCCAGCCCCCCGTGGCCTGGTGGGCCTCCGCCCAGCCCTCCTTCCCGGCAAAGAGGGCTTGGGCCTCCTCGGGGGTGAAGGCCAGCTCCTGGGCCCCCAGGCGCACCAGGCGTCCCTCGGAGAGGAGCTTGGCCAGTTCGGGGTGGGGAAGGGGTTTGCGGCTCGCCAGGACCAGGAGGCAGGGCAGGGTGCGCAGAAGGGGGGAGAGGTCCTCCTCCCCCGTAAGGTCCTCCAGGACCACCAGGGTGGGCTCCTGGCCCAAGGCCTCCACCAGGGCCGCCCAGGGCGCCTCCCGGGGCAGGCCCAGGGCCTGGGCCAAAAGGGCCTTGGGCTTGCCCAGGAGGGCGCTGGCCCAGAGGGTGCGCCACCCCAGGCGGGCCGCCAGCTGCCCCGCGAGGACGCTCTTGCCAAAGCCCGCCGGGGCCTCGAGGAGGAGGACGAAGCCCACCTCCTCGGGCAGGAGGGACAAAAGACGCTCCCGCTCCAGGTAGACCGGGCTTGGCCAGGCCAGGGCCATCCTTGCCCTCCATTCTAGAAAGCCAGTCCCACCCTTCCAAGCCTCTGGCCTTGACCAAAGCCCATGCCGCCCCCGACACTAGGGGGCATGGACCGGGCCCACCTGGACCTTTCCCCCTGCGGCCCCCTGAGGGGGGCTTTGCGGGTCCCCGGGGACAAGTCCGTGACCCACCGGGGCCTCATGCTCCTCTCCCTGGCGGAGGGCGAGGGGAGGCTTCTCCACCCCTTGAAGGCCGGGGATACCCTCTCCACCGCCCGGGCCCTGCGGGCCCTGGGGGCGGGGATTGAGGAGGAAGGCCCCCATTTCCGCGTGCGGGGGCAGGGGCTTCGCCTGAAGGAGCCCGAGGACGTGCTGGACTGCGGTAACGCCGGGACCCTCATGCGCCTCCTCCTGGGCCTTTTGGCAGGGCAGGAGGGGGTTTTTGCCGTGCTGACGGGGGATGCCTCCCTGCGCCGCCGCCCCATGGGCCGGGTGGTGGAGCCCTTGCGGCGGATGGGGGCCCGGATCGAGGGGCGGGAAGGCGGGGGGCGGGCCCCCTTGGCGGTCCGGGGCGCGCCCCTGGTGGGCCTCCGCTACACCCTGCCCGTCCCCAGCGCCCAGGTGAAAAGCGCCCTCCTTCTGGCCGGGCTTTTCGCCCAAGGGGTTACAGAGGTGGAGGAGCCCATCCCCACCCGGGACCACACGGAAAGGCTTTTCCGCCACTTTGGCCTGCCCTTGGAGGTGGAGGGGGGCCGGATCCGCACGCAAAGGACCGCCCCCTTTCCCGCCCGCGACCTCCTGGTGCCGGGGGATTTCTCCTCGGCGGCCTTCTTCCTGGTGGCTGCGCTTCTGGTGCCGGGCTCGGAGGTGGTGGTGGAGGGGGTGGGGCTGAACCCCACCCGGACGGGCCTCCTCGAGGTCCTAAGGGCCATGGGGGCGGACCTGGCCTGGCAGGTGCTGGAAGGGGAGGGGGGGGAGCCCGTGGGCTGGGTGCGGGCCCGGTATGGCCCCTTGCAGGGGGTTGCCGTGGACCCCGGCCTCATCCCCTGGATGGTGGACGAGGTGCCCATCCTGGCCGCCGCCGCCGCCTGGGCGCAAGGGGAGACCTTCATCCCGGGCTTAGCGGAGCTGCGGGTGAAGGAATCGGACCGGGTGGCCGCCATTGCCCACAACCTCCGCGCCCTGGGGGTGGAGGTGGAGGAGGGTCCGGACTGGCTGCGCATCCGGGGAGGCGGGGTGCGGCCGGGGGAGGTGGAGCCCTTCCACGACCACCGCATCGCCATGGCCTTCGCCGTGGCCGGGCTGCCCGTGGGGGTTAGGGTCTGGGAGCCGGGGTGGGCGGAGATCTCCTACCCCGGTTTCTTCCGCGACCTGCTTGGGCTATGCGGGGGATCGTGACCATTGACGGGCCCTCGGCCTCCGGGAAGAGCTCCGTGGCTCAGCGGGTGGCCAAGGCCCTAGGGGTGCCCTACCTCTCCAGCGGCCTCCTCTACCGGGCGGCGGCCCTTCTGGCCCTTCGTGCCGGGGTGGACCTGGGGGATGAGGAAGCCCTCCTTCCCCTTTTGCAGGCCTCCCGGGTGCGCCTTCTGCCCGGGGAGGAGAACCGGGTTCTGGCCGGTGAGGAGGATCTTACCCCCCACCTCCACACCCCGGAGGTGGACCGGGTGGTCTCCCAGGTGGCCCGCCACCCGGGGGTGCGGTCCTGGGTAAACGCCCGCCTCAAGGAGGTGCCTCCCCCCTTCGTGGCCGAGGGGCGGGACATGGGCCGGGCGGTTTTCCCCGAGGCCCCCCACAAGTTCTACCTGACGGCAAGCCCGGAGGTCCGTGCCCGGCGGCGGGCCAAGGAGCGGCCCCAGGACTACGAGGAGGTCCTCCGTGACCTCCTGCGCCGGGACCGCCTGGACCAGGCGCAAACCCAGCCCGCCCCCGGGGCTTTGGTCCTGGACACCAGCGCCATGACCCTGGAAGAGGTGGTGGCCTGGATCCTGGGCCATCTTCAGGACTAGCATGGTCCCGGGCGCCAAGGCCAGGCCGGTGCAGGAGTTTTTGAACGTTCTCCTCTACCGTCCCCTGGCCCACCTCCTGGTCCTCCTCCTCTATCCCACGCCCCTAAAGCCCCATCACCTGGTCCTTTTCCACACCGGGCTGGTGCTCTTTGCCGCCTGGCTCCTCCTGGAGGGGAAGGACCTCTGGGCAGCCCTCCTTCTCCAGCTGAAAACGGTCCTGGACAACGCCGACGGCCAGCTGGCCCGCCTCCGGAAGGAGGTGACGGAGCTGGGCCGTTACCTGGACACGGAGCTGGACCTCCTGGGCAACCTGGCCCTTTTTCTGGCCCTGGGGGCAAGGACCGGGGCCTGGGGGATGGCCCTGGCCGCTTTTTTGGTCTTCACCCTGGTCCAGTCCTACGATTTCAACCTGGAAAGGCTTTACCGCGAGGCCCGGGGCTTTCCCCTTCCCCAGGCGCCCAAAGACCCCAATACCCCGGGGCTTCGCCTCCTTAGGGGGGTGTACCGCCTTCTCTTTGGGCCCCAGGACCGTGGGATTGAGGCCCTGGAGCGCTTCCTGCAGGCCCGCTTGGGCCTATCCCGGGAGCGCTTCTGGGATGAGGCGGCCCTGGCCGGGGTGGTGAACCTGGGCCTGACCACCCAGCTCTTCTTCCTAGGGCTTTTCCTCCTCTTCCACCAGCCTGGGGCCTACCTCACCTTTGCCCTCCTCCAGGCCCTGTATCTTGGCCTTTGGTACCTATGGAGGATCATCCGCGCTATCCCATCCCCACGGTAGGGGCCTTGGTGGAACAGGGCGGGAAGGTGCTCCTGGTGCGCACCGCCAAATGGCGGGGGCTTTGGGGGGTACCCGGCGGGAAGGTGGAATGGGGGGAGGCCCTGGAGGAGGCCTTGCGCCGGGAGTTTCGCGAGGAGGTGGGTCTGGAACTTAGGGCCATCCGCTTCGCCCTGGTGCAGGAGGCCCGTTTCAGCCCGGAGTTCCACCGGCCCACCCACATGCTCCTCCTCAACTACTTCGCCCAGGGGGTGGGGGAGGTGCGGCCCGGGGAGGAGATCCTGGAATGGGCCTGGGTGGCGCCGGAGGCGGCCCTGGCCTACCCCTTAAATGGCTTCACCCGCCTCCTGGTGGCCCGGTACCTGGAGGGCGCATGAGGGTGGCCCTGGTGACGGGCAGCGCCAAGGGCATCGGGCGGAGCATCCTCCTGGCCTTGGCCCGGGAGGGGTTTAGCGTGGCCGTGCACTACCGCACCTCGGAGGCTCTGGCCGAGGCCACGCGCCAGGAGGCCGAGGCCCTGGGGGTGAGGGCCATCAAGGTCCGGGCCGATCTCACCCGGGAGGAGGAGGTCCAGGCCCTGGTGGAGGAGGTGCGCTACCACTTGGGCGGGGTGGGCGTCCTGGTCAACAACGTGGGGGACTACCTCTACAAGCCCATTGAGGCGGTGACCCTCGAGGAGTGGCGCTGGATCCTGGACACCAACCTCACCGCCACCTTCCTCCTCACCCAAAAGGTTCTCCCCCTGATGGTGGCCCAGGGGTACGGCCGCATCGTCAACCTGGGATACGCCGGGGCGGGGAACCTTCTGGCCCGGCCCCACATCACCCCCTACGCCATCGCCAAGACCGGGGTCATCCTCTACACCAAGGCCATCGCCAAGCGCTTCGCCCAGGCGGGGATCACCGCCAACGTGGTGGCCCCGGGGGTGGCGGAGAACTCCGTTTCCAAGCCCCTCCATGAGATTCCCATGGGACGGCTGGCCCTTTTGGAGGAGGTGGCCCGGGCGGTGGTCTTTTTGGTGAAGGAGCCCTACCTCACGGGCCAGGTCCTGGAGGTGGCGGGGGGGTGGAACCTATAGTAGCCTAAGCCCCGTGGACGGCAACGCCCCTGACCCCCAGTACTGGGAGAGGATGCGCCTGGTGGCCGAGGTCCTGCGGGCCGTGGAGGGCCCCATTTACATCGCCACCCACGTGGACCCCGACGGGGACGCCATCGGCAGCTCCTTGGGCCTCTACCGGGCCCTGAAGGCCTTGGGCAAGGACGCCCGCTGGGTGGCCGAGCCCCCCCGCTTCCTCCGCTTCCTGCCCAAGGAGGAGGAGTACTCCGACCCCGTGGACCGACTTCCCCCAGGGGCTACCCTGGTGGCCCTGGACAGCGCCGAGCCCAGCCGGGTGGTGGGGGTGCCGGTGGAGGGCTTTGTCATCAACATTGACCACCACGGCACCAATCCCCGCTTCGGCCACCTGTTCGTGGTGGACCCCTCCAAGGCCGCCACCGCCCAGATGGTCAAGGACCTCGTGGACCTCCTGGGGGTGGCCTGGACGGCGGAGATCGCCACCCCCATCCTCACAGGGATCCTCACGGATACCGGCAACTTCCGCTTCGCCAACACCACCCCGGAGGTGCTCAAGGTGGCGGCGGAGCTTCTGGGCTACGGGGTGAAGCTCCCTGAGCTCACCGATCGCCTGCAGTTCCGCCCCCCCTCCTACTTCCGCCTCATGGGCCAGGTGCTCTCCACCGTGGCCTTCCACTTTGGGGGGCTCCTCGTGACCGCCCACCTGCCCGAGGAGGCGAGGCGGGATGAGGAGGACTCCGACGACTTCGTGGGCCTCATCCGTTACGTGGAGGGGAGCGTGGTCTCCGTCTTCCTGCGCCGGCGGGAGGAGGGGGTGAAGGTTTCCATCCGCTCCCGCGGTGGGGTTTCCGCCCAGAACATCGCCCTTCGCCTGGGGGGTGGGGGGCATGTGCCCGCCGCCGGGGCCACCCTCAGGGGGGTGGACCTGGACCGGGCCTACGAGCAGGTACTGGAGGCCGTGGCCGAGGAGCTCAGGCGGGCCGGCTACCTCTAGGCCCCGTACTTGAGAAGCCTCCCCGCGTGGGCCAGGAGCAGGGGCATGAGTTCCACGCCCCGCAGATGGCCGAGGCTTCCCCTTAGGGCCTCGGCCTCGGTGAAGCGCCGGGCCTCGTCTTTCCGCAGGTAGGGGGCCTGGAGGAGGAGGGGGACGGGGTGCCAGGAGTGCCCCCTAAGGGCCGCCGGGGTGGAGTGGTCCCCGGTGAGGGCCAAGACCCCGGGTTCCAGGGCCAAAAGCTCGGGCAGAAGGGCGTCAAAGCGCTCAATCTCCTTCACCTTGCCCCAGAAGTCCCCATCCTCCCCCTTGGCGTCCGTCTTTTTGAAGTGCAGGTAGAAGAAATCGTACCGCTCCCAGTGTTCCCGCAGGGCGTTGAGCTTCCCCTCGTGGGCGTCCCCCTCGCCTTCCACGGGCAGGACCTCCATCCCCACCAGGGCGGCCAGGCCCTTGTACATGGGGTAGCTGGCGATGGCGGCGGCCCTTAGGCCAAAGACCTCGGCCACGCTGGGGAAGCGGGGCCGCCCAGAGGCGCCCCGGAAGAGGGCCCCGTTCAGCCGGGGCTCGTCCTTTAGGACCTCCCGGATGCGCTCCGAGAGGAGGTTGACCACGCGGGCCGTCTTCTCTGAGGCGGGGTCCAGGGCCTCGGCCCTTAGGGGGGGAAGCCCCACCCGCTGGGGATCGGTGTCCGTGACCTTCTCTCCCAACCCCTCTCCCCGCAGGATGACGAGAAAGCGGTGCTCGCTTTCCGTGTAGAAGTGGACCTCCACGTCCTCCACCCGGGGGATGGCCTCTTGGAGCCGGGCCACCACCCGGGCGTTTTCCTCCGTGCTGGGGCGGCCTGCCCGCCGGTCCTCCACCCTTCCCTCCTTCAGGGTGGCGAAGTTCCCCCTTAGGGCCACATCCCCTTCGCGGAAATCCGCCCCCAGGCCCAACGCGCTCAGGGCCCCCCGGCCCACCAGGTAGCGGAAGGGGTCGTAGCCGAAAAGGGCCAGGTGGCCGGGGCCCGAGCCGGGGGCAAGCCCGGGGTACACGGGTGTGAGAAGGCCTAGGGCGCTTTTCTCTGCCAGGCGGTCCAGGTTGGGGGTCTTGGCGGCTTCCAGCTCTGTGGGCCCGCCCGGCTCCAGGGGAAGCCCCCCTACCCCATCCAGGACCACCAGGAGGATCTTGCTGCCCTTCTGCCCAAGTTCCTTGAACACGGGAAAGAGGTCCATGCCGCCATTCTAGGGGAATCCCCCTGGGCCTAGCGCGTGGCGCGGTCGGCGTCCAGCAGGCCGTGGCCGAAGAGCTGACGGCTTCCTGCGGCCTCGGCGCTGGCCTTCAGGTGGGCCCGCACCTCCCCCGGGGTCCAGCGGGGATAGAGGGCCTTGACCAGGGCGGCCACGGCGGCCACGTGGGGGCTGGCCATGGAGGTGCCCCCGTACCAAGCGTAGCCGGGGGTTTCCTCGTCCACGATCACGGTAGAGAGGATCAGGTGGTAGCGCCAGCCCGGGGGGCGTTCCCCGGAGGGCCGGTAGCACCAGCTTTGGCCCCGTGGGTCCAGGCCACAATCCCCCCCGGGAGCCGCCAGGTCCACGGCGGCCCCATAGTTGGAATAAAAGGCCAGGATATCTTGGCCTGGCACGGCCTCGAGGGTCTCGGGGGTGGGGTAGGGGTACTGCCAGAGGGGGGTGGCCGTGCCCGTGGCGGATACGGAGACCACCGTGGGCAGGTCGGAAGGGATGTGGACCAGGTAGCCGTTGGCGTTTTGGGCGCTGTTGCCTGCGGAGGCCACCACCAGGGTGCCCATGCGGTTGGCGTACTTCAGCACCCGGTCCCAGGCCACCTTGGCCGCCACGTCCTCCCGGTTGCGGGTGTCCAGGGTGCCCCCCAGGCTCATGTTGATGACCGGGTACCCCTTGCGGGCGGCGTCCAGGATGGCAGCGAAGATGGGGCCGTCAAAGGCGCCCACGTCGTCGTACTCCCCTTCCTGGTCCGTGAAGTGGATGCGGTCAAACACCTTATAGGCGGCGATCCGCACCCCGGGGGCTACCCCTACCACCCGGCCGCCCCCAAAGGCCGCGGCCACGATCCCGGCCACGTGGGTTCCGTGGCCTTCGTACATCACGTTGGGGGCAGGGGTACAGGGGTTGGCCGGGTCCAGGCGGTCAAAGTCAATCCAAAGGGCGTACTTGGGGTAGCTGGGGGTGGCCTGGGGCCCCCCCGTTTCCCGGCAGTAGTTGGTGGCCACGAAGTCCACCACCTGGCCTTGGAGGTCGGGGTGGTTGTCCATGACCCCGGTGTCCAGGACGGCCACCGTGGCCCTGGCCTGGACCTTTAGGGGCACCCGCGCCCACACCCTGGGGGCTCCAACCCGCCTCAGGTGCCACTGGTAGCGGTAAAGGGTATCCGCGGCCGTGGGGGTGCCCAAGGTGTCCGTGGCCTCCAGAAGGCGCTCGGTCTTGGGGAGGGTGTAGCGGCCTTCCCGGCCCACCGCCAGCACCTCGGGGTGCTTGGCCAGGCGGCTGGCCGTGCCGGGGTCGGCCAGGACCACCAGGGTGCCGATGGGTTCCAAGGCCCTCAGCACCCGGGCTCCCGCTCCTTCCGCCCAGGCCGGGGCGTTGGCCGGCAGGGTTTCCGACTTGAACACCACCAGGTACCGGGCTTTCCCCGAAGCGCCCTGGACCTGCAGGCTGGCCCCACCTGGGGCTTGCTGGGTGCAGGCCGAAAAGGCCAGGGCCAGCGCGACCAATAGAGGAAACCAAATTTTTCCCATACTTACCTCCGGTGCGGTGCCCTTTGATTCTACTCCCCTTGGGGGCCCCTCTGGGTATGATGGGCGGGTATGGCGAAGGAGAAGGGCCTAACCCCCCAGAGCCAAGACTTCAGCGAGTGGTACCTCGAGGTCATCCAAAAGGCGGAGTTGGCCGACTATGGGCCGGTGCGGGGGACCATCGTGGTCCGCCCCTACGGATACGCCCTCTGGGAGAACATCCAGCAGGTCCTGGACCGCATGTTCAAGGAAACGGGCCACCAGAACGCCTACTTCCCCCTTTTTATCCCCATGGGCTTCCTGAAGAAGGAGGCGGAGCACGTGGAGGGCTTCTCCCCCGAGCTGGCCGTGGTGACCCACGCGGGGGGGGAGGAGCTGGAAGAACCCTTGGCGGTGCGGCCCACCTCGGAGACGGTGATCGGCTACATGTGGTCCAAGTGGATCAAGAGCTGGCGGGACCTGCCCCAGCTCCTCAACCAGTGGGGGAACGTGGTGCGCTGGGAGCTCCGCACCCGGCCTTTCCTGCGCACCAGCGAGTTCCTTTGGCAGGAGGGGCACACCGCCCACGCCACCCGGGAGGAGGCGGAGGCGGAGGTGCGGCGGATGCTGGGGATCTACGCCAGGCTGGCCCGGGAGTACGCGGCCATCCCCGTCCTCGAGGGCCTGAAAACGGAGAAGGAGAAGTTCGCTGGGGCCGTTTACACCACCACCATTGAGGCCATGATGCGGGACGGCAAGGCCCTCCAGTCCGGCACCAGCCACTACCTGGGGGAGAACTTCGCCCGGGCCTTTGACATCAAGTTCCAGGACAAGGACCTGGAGGTCAAGTACGTGCACACCACCAGCTGGGGGCTTTCCTGGCGCTTCATCGGGGCCATCATCATGACCCATGGGGACGACCAGGGCCTTATCCTGCCTCCCCGCCTGGCCCCCATCCAGGTGGTGGTGGTGCCCATCTACCGCGAGGAGAGCCGGGAAGGGGTCCTGGAGGCCGCCCAGGAGCTCGGAAGGCGCCTCCTCCAGGCCGGCCTCAGGGTTCACCTGGACGACCGGGACCAGTACACCCCGGGGTACAAGTTCCACGAGTGGGAGCTCAAGGGGGTGCCCTACCGGGTGGAGCTGGGGCCCAAGGACCTCGAGGCGGGCGAGGCGGTGCTGGCAAGCCGCCTGGGCGGCAAGGAGCGGGTTTCCCTGGAGGCCCTTCCCCATATCCTTCCAGGGAAGCTGGACGCCTTCCACGAGGCCCTTTACGGGCGGGCCCTGGCCTTCCTGGAGGCCCACACCCGGAAGGTGGAGGACTACGGGGCCTTCAAGGAGGCGGTGCAGGAGGGCTTTGCCCTGGCCTTCCACTGCGGGGACAAGGCCTGCGAGCGCCTCATCCAGGAGGAGACCACCGCCACCACCCGCTGCGTGCCCTTTGCGGGGGAGCCGGAGGAAGGGGTTTGCGTCCGTTGCGGGAGGCCGGCGGCCTACGGCAAGCGGGTGGTCTTCGCCAAGGCCTACTGAGGGGGCATGGAGGAGGCACCTGAGCGGAAAAGGGCCCGCGCCCTGGCCATCCTGGAGGCCCTGAAGGCCGCTTACCCGGGAGCCAGAACGGAGCTCCGCCACGAAAACCCCTTCCAGCTCCTGGTGGCCACGGTCCTCTCGGCCCAGGCCACGGACAAGAGCGTGAACGAGGCCACCCCGGCCCTTTTCGCCCGCTTCCCCACCCCAGAGGCTCTGGCGGCGGCCAGTCCCGAGGCGGTGGAGCCCTACATCCGGCGCATCGGGCTTTACAAGACCAAGGCCAAGAACCTGGTGGCCCTGGCGCGGAGGCTCGTGGCGGAACACGGGGGGGAAGTACCCCGGGACAAGAAGGCCCTTATGGCCCTGCCCGGGGTAGGGTGGAAGACGGCCACCGTGGTCCTGGGGGCGGCCTTTGGCGTGCCCGGCATCGCCGTGGACACCCACGTGGCCCGGGTGAGCCGGAGGCTTGGCCTCTCCCTGGCCAAGAGGCCGGAACAGGTGGGGGCGGAGCTGGAAGCCCTCTTCCCCAAGGAGGACTGGGTCTTCCTCCACCACGCCCTGGTGCTCCACGGGCGCTACGTCTGCACGGCCCGAAAGCCCCGCTGCCGGGACTGCCCCCTGGCCCCTTCCTGCCCAAGCCGCCAGGAAGCCTAAGGAGAAAGGTTGGTATATGTGAACGGCGTCCTCGCTTCGCCCGCTTACCGCTTCGTCGTGGCCAGTTTCCTCTGGTCCTTCGGGGGAAACCTGGTCTACTTCTTCCTGAACTTCCACCTCGAGGCCCTGGGCTACTCCCGCCAGGCTATCGGCTACGCCCAGGCCCTCCTCCTCTTCACTGGGGTGGTCTTCGCCTTGCCCTTGGCCTACCTCATCCCCCGCCTGGGCTACCTGAAAAGCCTTTACGGGGCCTTCGCCCTGGCGGTGGGAAGCGGCCTCCTCCTGGGCCTGGGCCTTTGGGTCTTCCCCTCCCTGGCCGCCTATGGCCTGGCGGGGGCCCTCCTCCAGGGGGCCTCGGCCCCCCTCATGGCCCGGCTGGTCCCTCCCGAAAGGCGGGTGGCCCTTTTTAGCCTCCAGGCGGCCCTGACCACCGCCAGCGGCTTCTTCTCCACCCTCTTGGCCGGCTTCCTTTCCGACGCCCTGGGGGCCCGCTGGGTCCTCCTCTTCGCCCTGCCCTTCTTCCTCCTGGCCCTGCCCTTGGTGCTGGGCCTGCCCGAGGGGGAGGGGAAGGCCCCACGCCTCCAGGGGCGCTTCGCCCTCTGGCTCAGGCTCCTCCTGCCCCAGGTGGTCATCGGCCTGGGGGCGGGGCTGGTCATCCCCTTTTTGAACCTCTACCTCAAGGAGAAGTTCGGCCTCAGCTACGGGAACACGGGGCTGGTTTTCGCCCTTTCCTCCTTGGCCACGGGGGGGGCCATGCTCCTCCAGCCCCTTTTGGTGAGGAGGGTGGGGAAGCTGGGGGCCATCGTCCTTGTCCAGGTCCTCTCCCTCCCCTTCCTGGCCCTTCTGGCCTGGGCCCCTTGGCTTCCCGTGGTCACCTTCGCCCTCCTGGTGCGGGGGGCCTTGATGAACGCCGCCGGGCCGGTCTACGCCGCCTTGGTCATGGACTACCTGCCCGAGGCGGAACGCCCGGGGTTTTTCCTGGTGGAGGGGGGGCTTTGGAGCCTGCTCTTTGCCCTGGGCAGCGCCCTTTCCGGCAGGGTGCAGGAGGCCTTGGGCCTTGCGGCCTTCCACTACCTCTTCGGGGCCACCCTGGCCCTTTACGCCTTGGGGATTGCCCTCTGGCCCTGGGCCTTTGGCCGCCTGCGGGCCGCCTACGGGGAGCACCCTTCCTGAGCTTAGACTGGAAGCATGCGCACGAACCTCAGCGTGGAAGAGGCCCTGGAGCTGGTCCTAGGGGAGGTGCGGGGGGACCTTGAGGCCGAGGAACTTCCCCTAAGGGAGGCCCTGGGCCGGGTGTTGGCCGAGGACCTCGCCTCCCTGGTGGACCACCCGGACCAGGACGACACCGCCATTGACGGCTACGCCTGCCGGCAGGCGGACACCCTGGGGGCTAGCCCCGAAAGCCCGGTGCGGCTCCGCCTCATCGGGGAGGCCCCCGCGGGCCGGCCCTTCCCCGGGCGGGTGGGGCCAGGGGAAGCGGTGGCCGTCTACACCGGGGCCCCCATCCCGGAAGGGGCGGACGCCGTGGTGCGGGTGGAGGACACGAGGCGGGAGGGGGAGGGGGTCCTCCTCTTCGCCCCCGCAAGCCCCAAGGACATCCGGCCCAAGGGGGACGACCTGAAGCGGGGGGAGGTCTACCTCCGGCGGGGGGACCTCCTCACCCCGGGGCGGCTGGGCCTGGCCGCGGCCATGGGCCACCCCCGGGTGCGGGTCTTCCGCAGGCCCCGGGTGGGCATCCTCTCCACGGGGGACGAGGTGGTGGAGCCCGGGGAGCCCCTGCCCTTTGGCGGGGTGTACAACTCCAACGCCTACAGCCTTCTGGGCCTGGTCCTCGAGGCCGGGGGGGAGCCCGTCCTCCTGGGCAAGGTGGAGGACCGCCCCGAGGCCTTGCTGGAGAGGCTGGAAGGGGCCGGGCCCCTGGACCTCCTCCTCACCTCGGGCGGGGTGTCCATGGGGGCCTACGACGTGGTGCGCCGGGTGCTGGAGGAGCGGGGGGAGGTGGTCTTCTGGAAGGTGAAGCAGCAGCCCGGGGGGCCCCTCCTCCTGGCGCGGCTGGGGGGGCTTCCTGTTCTGGGGCTTCCCGGGAACCCCGTGTCCAGCATGGTGACCTTTTTCCTTTACGGCAGGCCCTTCCTCTTCCGGCTCCAGGAGCGCACCGACCCCCCTTACGCCTCCCTCTGGGCCAAGGCCCTCACCCCCTTCCGGGGGGCTAAGGGGAAAAAGGTCTTCCGCCGGGGGGTGCTGGCCTTGGGGGAGGAGGCGGTGGTGCGCACCACGGGAAACCAAAGCAGCGGCGTCCTCCGCTCCATGGCCTTTGGCAACGCCCTGGTGGTGATCCCCCCCGACGGGGAGGTGCGGGAGGGGGAGAGGGTGGAGGTCATCCCCTTGACATTCGTGCCCTAGTTCACTAAACTTAAAAAGTTTACGGGCTTTACCCCCTCCTTTTCGGGCGCGCGGGTGAGGCCCGGAAAGCGAGCGAGAATGGAGTTCAAAGACTTTCCCCTGAAGGCTGAGATCCAAGAGGCCCTCTCCCGCCGCGGCATCGTGGCCCCCACGCCCATCCAGGCCGCGGCCTTGCCCCTGGCCCTGGAGGGCAAGGACCTCATCGGCCAGGCCCGCACGGGTACGGGCAAGACCCTGGCCTTCGCCCTGCCCATCGCCCAGGCCCTCGAGGCCTCCTCCGAGCGGGGGCGGCCCCCCAGGGCCATCGTCCTCACCCCCACCCGGGAGCTCTGCCTGCAGGTGGCCTCGGAGCTTGCCGCCGTGGCCCCCCACCTTAAGGTGGTGGCCGTCTACGGGGGCACCGGCTACGGCAAGCAGCGGGAGGAGCTCGCCCGGGGGGCGGATGTGGTGGTGGCCACCCCAGGCCGGGCCCTGGACTACCTGAAGCAAGGGGTCTTGGACCTCTCCCAGGTGCGGATCGCCGTCTTGGACGAGGCCGACGAGATGCTCTCCATGGGCTTTGAGGAGGAGGTGGAGGCCATCCTTAAGGCCACGCCCCAGGAGAGGCAGACCCTTCTCTTCTCCGCCACCCTGCCTTCCTGGGCCCGGCGCCTGGCCGAGCGCTACATGAGGGCCCCGGTGGTCATCAACGTGGTCCGGGAGGAGGGGGTAACCTACCGGGAGGAGGCCCTCCTGGCCCCAAGCGAGCGCCTTTCCCTCCTTTCCGACCTGCTCTATGTCAAGTCGCCCAAGCGGGCCATCGTCTTCACCCGCACCAAGGCGGAGACCGAGGAGGTGGCCACCGGCCTCCTCCGCCTGGGCCACCCGGCCCGGGCCATCCACGGGGACCTTTCCCAAGCGGACCGGGAACGGGTGATGCGGGCCTTCCGCGATGGGGAGGTGCGGATCCTGGTGGCCACGGACGTGGCCGCCCGGGGCTTAGACATCCCCGAGGTGGACCTGGTGGTCCACTTCCGCCTGCCCGACAAGCCGGAGACCTACCAGCACCGCTCTGGGCGTACCGGCCGGGCGGGGCGGGGGGGTGAGGTGGTCATCCTCTACGGGAACCGGGAGAAGCGGGAGCTGGCCGAGCTGGAGCGGGCCGTGGGCCGCACCTTCAAGCGGGTGAACCCGCCCACCCCGGAGGAGGTCCTGGAGGCCAAATGGCACCACCTCCTGGCCCGCTTGGCCCGGGTGCCGGAGAAGGACTACAAGCTCTACCTGGACTTCGCCGGCAGGCTTTTCGCCGAGGGCCGGGTGGAGGTGGTGGCCGCCCTCATGGCCCTCCTCCTGGGCGGGGCGCCCCGGGAGAAAAGCCTCCTCACCGGGGAGGAGGGCTGGCTCACCTTCAAGGCCACCGGGCCCCGGCTCACCCTGCCCCGCTTGGTGGCCCTGCTGAAGGAAAGGGGCCTCGAGGTGGGCAAGATCGCCCAAGGGGAGGAGGGGTTGTACGTGGACCTCCGCCCCCAGGACCTTCCCCGCCTGGCCGAGGTGGATGGGGTAAGGCTGGAGCGGGCCAAACGGGTGGAGGCCCTGCCCGAGCCTCCCTCCCGGCCCCGACGCCCGGTTCGGACCTAAAGGAAAGCCCCGCCCCAAAGGGGCAGGGCTTTTGGTGCGCCCGGAGGGATTCGAACCCCCGACCTAGGGCTTAGGAAGCCCCCGCTCTATCCTGCTGAGCTACGGGCGCCCACGCCTTTGGGATTTTAGCACCGGGGCAGGGCCAAGGCAACCGCCTTTCCCCGGTATAGTTTTCCCTTGGGTAAAGGGGCGGCCTTTAGCCCCCTTTTCCCCGCCCTGGGGGCTTGGGCCCAGGCCGGGGCGTATCCTGGAGGGAACCATGACCGATACCCAGGACCTCGAGGCCCTTTCGGTGAACGCCATCCGTTTCCTGGCCGTGGATGCGGTGGAGAAGGCCAGAAGCGGCCACCCGGGGATGCCCATGGCCATGGCCCCCCTGGCCTACCTCCTGTACCGGGAGGCCATGCGCCACAACCCCCTGGACCCCGCTTGGCCGGGCCGCGACCGGTTTGTGCTTTCCGCCGGGCACGGGTCCATGCTCCTCTATGCCGTCTTGCACCTCACCGGCTACCCCCTTCCCTTGGAGGAGATCCAGCGCTTCCGCCAATGGGGCTCCAAGACCCCTGGCCATCCCGAGCGCGGGCACACCCCGGGGGTGGAGGTGACCACGGGGCCCTTGGGCCAGGGCCTCGCCACCGCGGTGGGCCTGGCCTTGGCCGAGAGGAAGTTGGCCGCGGAGTTCAACCGCCCGGGGCACACCGTGGTGGACCACTACACCTATGTCCTGGCCTCGGACGGGGACCTGATGGAGGGGGTATCCGGGGAGGCCAGCTCCCTGGCAGGGCACTGGCGGCTTTCCAAGCTCATCGTCTTCTGGGACGACAACCGCATCTCCATTGACGGCTCCACCGACCTGGCCTTCTCCGAGGAGGTCCTCCTCCGCTACCGCGCCTACGGCTGGCAGACCCTCAGGGTGGAGGACGCCAACGACCTCCGGGCCCTGCGCCACGCCCTGAGGCTGGCCCAGATGGACGAGCGCCCCAGCCTGATCGCCGTGCGCAGCCACATCGGCTACGGCTCCCCCAAGCAGGACTCCCCCAAGGCCCACGGCGAGCCCCTGGGCCCCGAGGCCGTGGCCGCCACCCGGGAGCGCCTGGGCTGGCCTTACTCCCCCTTCGCCATCCCCGAGGAGGTCTATCGCCACATGGACATGCGGGCCCAGGGCAAGGCCTGGCAGGAAGCCTGGGAAAGGGCCCTCGAGGCCTACGCCCGGGCCTACCCCGAGCTGTACCAAGAACTCCTCCGCCGCCTTCAGGGGGAGCTTCCCCCCTTGCCCGAAGAGCCCCCAGCCTTTGAGAAGCCCCTGGCCACCCGGGCCGCCAGCGGTAAGGTCCTGGACCTTCTCGCCCCCCGCATGCCAGAACTTCTGGGGGGCAGCGCCGACCTCACCCCCTCCAACAACACCCAGGCCCAGGGCATGGAGGACTTCTCCCCGGAAAACCCCCTGGGCCGCTACCTCCACTTCGGGGTGCGGGAGCACGCCATGGGGGCCATCCTCAACGGGCTCAACCTCCACGGGGGGTTCCGCGCCTACGGGGGTACCTTTTTGGTCTTCTCCGACTACCTGCGCCCCGCCCTGCGCCTGGCCGCCCTCATGGACACCCCCACGGTCTTCGTCTTCACCCACGACTCCATCGCCTTGGGGGAGGACGGCCCCACCCATCAGCCGGTGGAGCACCTCCTCTCCCTCCGGGCCATGCCCAACCTCTGGGTCATCCGCCCGGCGGACGCCCACGAGACCTTCTACGCCTGGCAGGTGGCCCTAAGGCGGCAGGAGGGCCCCACCGCCTTGGTCCTCACCCGCCAGGCGGTGCCCCTCCTGCCCCGGGAGAAGGCCAAGGGGGCCCTCCGGGGAGGGTACGTCCTGGAGGACGCGGAGGAGCCGGAGGGCATCCTCTTGGCCACGGGGAGCGAGGTCCACCTGGCCCTCCAGGCCCGGGCCCTCCTGGCGGCAAGGGGGCGGAGGGTGCGGGTGGTGAGCCTGCCCTGCCGGGAGCTCTTTGAGGCCCAGCCCGAGGCCTACCGCCTCGAGGTCCTGCCCCCGGGGCTGCCCGTGGTGGCGGTGGAGGCGGGGGCTTCCCTGGGGTGGGAGCGGTACGCCCAGCGGGTGGTGGGCCTGGACCGCTTTGGGGCCAGCGCCCCCTACCCCGAGGTTTACGAGCGCCTGGGCTTCACCCCGGAACGGGTGGCGGAGGCCCTCCTGGACCTCCTGGTGTAGCCACACCGGCCCCCTCCCCTTGGGGTGGGGGCCGGGCTGAACTACCCTGGTAAGGTATGGAGCGCCTTTCCCGCTTCTTCCCTCGGGCGGAGGCCACCATTTACCTCTTTGCCGGCCTCCTGGTGGTCCTGGGCGCGGCCTACCTTCTGGCGGGGGCCTTGGTGGAGGGGGTCGGGCTCCTCCTGAAAGGGGAGGGGGGGAAGCTGGCGGTCTTCCTCCTGGACCGGGTCCTCCTGGCCCTGATGATGGCGGAGATCCTCTACACCCTGGCCCGTTCGGCCAGGGAGGGCCAGCTCCAGGTGGAGCCCTTTCTCATCCTGGGCATCATCGCCGGGGTGCGGCGGATCCTGGTGGTGACGGCGGAGGGGCTGCAGAAGTTCCCCTTCTCCCTGGACCACCCGGGGTTCCAGGCGGTCTTGGCCGAGCTCCTCCTCCTTTCGGCCATGGTCCTGGCCCTGGCCTGGGCCTACCGGCTGGTGCGCAGGGTATAGTGGCCTTGTGCGTTTTGCCGTTTCCATCCTCACCGCGGACTTCAGCCGGCTAGGGGAGCAGATCGCCGAGGCCGAGGCCGCCGGGGTGGACTGGATCCACCTGGATGTGATGGACGGGGTCTTCGTCCCCAACCTCACCTTCGGCCCCCTTCTGGTGGAGGCGGTGCGGCAGGCCACCTCCTTGCCCCTGGACGTGCACCTGATGATCGCGCAGCCGGAGCGCTACCTGGAGGACTTCGCCCGGGCGGGGGCCGACATCCTCACCGTCCACGCCGAGGCCACCCCACACGCCCACCGGGCAGTGCAGCGGATCAAGGAGCTGGGGAAGAAGGCGGGGCTGGCCATCAACCCCGGTACCCCCCTCGAGGCCCTCTTTCCCCTCCTCCCCGAGCTGGACCTGGCCCTCCTCATGAGCGTGAACCCCGGTTTTGGGGGGCAGCGTTACATCCCCACCGCCACCCCGCGCCTCCGCCGCCTCAAGGAGATGCGGGACCAGCTCAACCCCGGCTGCCTCCTGGAGGTGGACGGGGGGGTGAACCGGGACACGGTGGCCGAGGTCTACCGGGCCGGGGCCGACGTGGCCGTGGCGGGAAGCGCCCTCTTCAACGGGAGGCCGGTGGCGGAAAACCTGCGGGACCTTAAGGAGGCCCTAGGAGGCTAAAGGAGAAGCCCCCGCCCCTAGGGCGGGGGCTTTCCTTGGTCGGGGAGGCCGGATTTGAACCGACGACCACACGCACCCCAAGCGTGTGCGCTACCAGGCTGCGCTACTCCCCGGCGCGCAAAGGTTAGTGTAGTGCGCCCTTCCTTCCCCGTCAAGTAGACTTGGGGGCATGGAGATCCGGGACCTCAAAAGCCTGGCCCGTTTCAGCCCGGAACGGATGGCCAAGATCCCCGTCTTTGACTCCCCTCACCTCCTTTACGACCTCTACGCCCTCCTGCCGGGGCAGGCCCAGAAGGTGCACGCCCACCTGGGGTCGGACAAGGTCTACTACGTGCTGGAGGGGGAGGTGGTGGTGCGGGTGGGGGAGGAGGAGGCCCTCCTGGCCCCCGGCATGGCGGCCTTGGCCCCCGCGGGCCAGCCCCACGGGGTGCGCAACGAGTCGGCCAGCCCGGCCCTCCTCCTGGTGGTCATGGCCCCCAGGCCCTAGTCCTCCCGTGCTCCGGCCTCACCCCCCCACGGACCTGGCCTTTCTGGCGGACCTTCTCCGCCGCTACCCCGTGCGGCTTTCCTTCCGGGGCCAGGTCCTGCCGGAGGGCCCCCTCAAGGGGGAGAAGCTTGGGCAGGAGGGGGAGCTGGCCCTCTACTGGGAGGGTCCCCCGCCCGCCAAGGAGGTCCAGGAGGCCCTGGGCCTGCTGCTGCGGGCCTTCGCCCAGGTCTTGGCCCTGAGGGAGCGGGAACTCGCGCTCCTCAAGGCCCAGGAGGAGACCGCCCGGCTGCTTGGCCTCCTCCTCCACGAGATCAAGAACCCCTTGATGAGCGTCCTGGGGGCCTTGGAGTTGGTCCGGGAAGGGGAAAGCCTTTCCCCCGAGGACCGGGAGATCCTGGAGATCGCCGAAAGGAGCGCCCGGCGTATCCAGGACCTCCTGGTCCGGGCCCAGGACTACCTGCGCCTGGGCCAGGGGGTGCGGCTTAAATCGGAGCGGGTGGACCTGAAGGCCTTGCTGCTCCAGGCGGCGGAGGAAGGGCGGCCCTTGGCCCGGCGGAAGCGCCTTTCCCTCCGGCTGGTCCTGCCCAAGGGGGAGGCCTGGGTGTACGGCGACCGGGACTGGCTGTACCAGGCCGTGCTCAACGTGCTCCACAACGCGGTGAAGTACACCCCGGAAGGGGGGAGGGTGGTCCTGCGCCTCCTGGTGGGCCCCAACCGTTACGGGATCGCCGTGTCCGATACCGGCCCGGGGATCCCCCGGGAGGAACAGGAGCGGATCTTTGAGCCCTTCTACCGCGCCTCCACCCGGGGGGAGGAGGAGGGGACGGGCCTGGGGCTGGCCTTGGTGAAGCGGGTCCTCGAGGCCCACGGGGGGGAGGTGCGCCTGAAGAGCCGTCCGGGCCGGGGGAGCACCTTCCTCCTCCTCTTGCCCCGGCCCATGCCCGGCCAGCGGGCCCCGGTGGGGCGGCTTCTCCTCCTCCTTCTGGCCCTGGTCTTCCTCACCCGCCTGCCCATCTTCCCCGCGCCCTTGGGCTCCCGGGCCTTCGGCCAGGTACCGGCGGGGGAGGTGGTGCGGCTTGCGGGCCTGGAGCTTGCCTTCAGCCCGGAGGCCGAAGGAGGGGCCTGGCGCTGGCGGAGCCTCTGGGGTGGGGGCGAGCGGGTGCGGCTGGCCCTGGAGGGGGGTGGGGTGGAGGCGGTGCGCCAGGGCCAGGTGCCCTTGACCCTCCTCACCCCCGAGGGGGAGGTACGCCCCACCGGCACCCACCTGCGCCTTTCCCGCCAGGGGACGGCCCGGGTTTCCCTCTACCGGGGGCGGCTGGCCCTGGGGCGGGAGGTGTTGCCCGCCGGGGAAGGGGCGGTGCTGGGGAAGGGGGTACGGCGGAAACTCCTCCCGGCCCCCCTGGTCCGCCCCCTTCCCGGGCCCGAGGGGGAGGTGGTCTTCCGCCTCCTCCTGCCCCCGGGGGCCCAGGGGTTCCGGCTGGAGGTGCGAAGCGGGGAGCGGGTGGTCCTCTCCGCCTTGGGGGAGGGGAACGCCTTCCGCTACCCGCCCCAGGCGGACCGCTTAGGGCAGGTGCGGGCCTTCGCCTTGGATGGGGAGGGCCTCGAGGGCTACCCTTCCGATCCCCAGCCCTTCCGCGAGCGAAAGAGCCTCTACGAGGGCAAAAGGCGGCTTCCTCAAGACCCCAGGGGGGCGGAGGGCTTCCTCAGGCGGGCCCTCCAGGTCTTCCCCGACGACGCCGAGGCCATGGGCGAGCTGGCCTTCGCCCTTTACCTCCAGGGGCGCCACGCCGAGGCCCGGCCCCTTTTTGAGCGGGCCCTGGCCCTTTGGGACGCTCCCGACATCCGGGTGCGCTACGCCCGCCTCCTCTACCACCAGAAGGCCTACGGGGAGGCCGAGGCCAGCTACCGCCAGGTCCTTGGGGAGGACCCGGGGAACCTGGACGCCCGCTGGGGGCTGGCCGAGGTCCTCCTGGCCCTGGGCCGGGCCAAGGAGGCGGAACGCCTGGCCCGGCAGGTCCTCTCCCTGGAGCCCGGCTACCCCCTGGCCCGCTTCACCCTGGCCAAGGCCCTGCTGGAAGGGGGGCGCCTGGAGGAGGCCCGGCGGCTTTTGCGGGAGGAGGCGCAAAGGAACCCCGACCCCGAGGTCCTGCGGCTTCTCCAGACCCTTCCCCCCTCCCCTTGAGGGCTTCACGGGGTTTTCACAAGGGAAGCCTACCTTAGGGTGAGGAGGCGAGGATGCGGATCCTGCTGGTGGAGGATGACCCCGCGGTGGCCAAGATCCTGGAGCTGGCCCTGGGGCGCGCGGGCCACGCCCCTTTCCTGGTCCGGGATTACCCTTCTGCCCGCGCCGCCTTGGCCCGGGACTGGGACGCCGTGGTCCTAGACCTCAACCTCCCCGGGGGGGCGGGTCTGGACCTCTTGCGCCACCTGCGGCAGGAGCTCGGGAAGGATACCCCCGTGGTGGTCCTTTCCGGCCTCAAGCAGGAGCGGAACATGGCCCAGGCCCTGGCCCTGGGGGCCCAGGCCTACCTGACCAAACCCTTCAGCCCCGGGGAGCTCCTCAAGCTTTTGGAGAGGCATGTGGCGGCCTGGTGAGCGGCTTTACGCCCTCTTGGTCTTCGGGGTGGTGGTCCTGGAGGCCCTGGCCCTGGGGGGGCTGGTCCTCACCTTTTCCGGTCGGCTTCTGGGCCTCTTCGGCTACCCCTTGGTCCAGCGGGCCCTTCTCCAGGCCCTCCTCCTCACCGGGGTGGCCTTGGCCCTCATCTCCGCCTATGTGCTCCTCTACCACGCCTACACCGAGGCCAAGGAGTCCCGGGACCGCCAGGCCTATGAGGCGTGGCTTGCCCGCTTCACCCGCGCCCTGTTTGGGGAAGAGGAGGTTCCCCCGCCCCCTTGGCCCAGGCCGGCCTTGGAGGCCCTTCTCAGCCTGCGGGAGATGCTCAAAGGGGAGATGGAAGCCCGCCTGGCCGACTGGCTCCGCCAGGCCCGCCCCCCTTGGGGGCGGGTCCTGAAGGGGCGGTGGGCCTCCCGCCCGGCCCGGCTGGAGGCCCTCGAGGCCCTGGCCCAGGCCCGCCTTCCGGAAACCCTGGGGCTCATCCTCCCCTACCTGGCCCACCCCGATCCCGTGCTCCGCCTGGCCGCAGCCCGGGCCGGGGCCCGGGTGGTCCAGGGAGAGGGGGTGGAGGTCTTCGCCCAGGCCCTCCTGCGGGCCGCCCTGCCCCGGGGGGCCCTGCTGGAAGCCCTTCTCCTCCTGGAGGGGCGGGCCGAACCCGTGGTGCGCCGTCTCCTCCACGAAGGGGGTGGCGAGGAACGCTGGGCGGCCTTGGAGGCCCTGGGCCGCCTTCGCCTGGCCCCCTTGGCGGAGGCGGCCCTGGGCTTTTTGGACCACCCCGACCCCGAGCTTAGGGCGGCTGCCCTCCGGGCCCTTCTGCGCCTGGGCCACCCTCCCAAGGGCTATGAGGAGGCCCTGCTGGCGGCCCTAAGGGATGAGCGGGAGTTCCTCCGGGCCCACGCCGCCCGTCTCCTGGCCCTCCTGGGCAACGACCTGGCCCGGCGGGCTTTGTGGCGGGCCCTGGCCGACCCCTCCTTTTACGTGCGCCGGGCGGCGGCGGAAGGGCTTAGGTCCCTGGACCGGGAGGCCTTGGCCCAGGCCGCCCGCAAGCACCCCGACCCTTACGGCCGGGCCATGGCGGAACAGGTTCTGCGGGAGGCGGCATGAGGCTTCTACCCTTCCTCTTTTTCTTCTACCAGCTTTTGGTCCTCTGGTACTTCGCCTTTTTGAACCTCCTCTACGCGGTCTTCGCCTTCTTCGGCCTCAGGATGGTGGCCCGCTATGCCCGGGAGCTTTCCGAGCTCTCCCTCAAGGACCTATTGGAGCGGGAGGCCTACCTGCCCGTTTCCATCCTGGTGCCCACCTACAACGAGGAGAAGACCATCGCCGCCTCGGTGCGCTCCTTTTTGAGCCTGCACTACCCGGAGTTTGAGGTGATCGTGGTGGCCGATGGCCCCAAGGATCGCACCCTGGAGGTGCTCAAGGAAGCCTTCCGGCTGGTGGAGGTGGACCTGGTCTTCCGCCGCGTCCTTCCTTCCAAGCCCATCCGGGCCCTCTACCGCTCCCTTACCCACCCCAACCTCCTGGTGGTGGATAAGGAGAACGGGGGCAAGGCCGACGCCCTGAACGCCGGGCTCAACCTGGCCCGCTACCCCCTGTTTTGCGCGGTGGACGCGGATAGCCTCCTGGACGCCCAGGCCCTCCTGAGGGCCAGCCGGCTTTTCCTGGAAGACGACCGGGTCCTGGCGGTGGGGGGTACCATAAGGCCCTTGAACGGGGCGGTGGTGCGGGAGGGGGTGGTGGAGGCGTTGCGCCTGCCCCGGGGTTTTCTAGAAAAAATGCAGATTATAGAGTACGCCCGGGCCTTCTTCATGGGCCGGGCCGGGTGGAGCGCCATGGGGGCCCTGCTCATCATCTCTGGGGCCTTTGGCCTCTTCCGGAGGGGAGAGGTCCTGCGCCTTGGGGGCTACCGCACGGACACCGTGGGGGAGGATATGGAGCTGGTGGTGCGCCTGCACCGCCGCGCCCGGGAGGAGGGGCGAGAGTACCGCATCCTGTACACCCCGGATCCCATCTGCTACACCGAGGTGCCGCCAGACTGGACCACCCTGCGCCGGCAACGCAACCGCTGGCACCGGGGGCTTTGGGAGGTGCTCTGGCACCACCGGGCCATGCTCTTCAACCCCCGGTATGGCCGCCTGGGCTTTCTGGCCATGCCCTATTTCCTCCTCTTTGAGGCCCTGGCCCCGGTGGTGGAGATCCTGGGCTACCTGCTTCTGCCCGTTTTCTACTTCCTCGGCTTCTTCAACCGGGAGTTCGCCTTTCTCTTCTTCCTCCTGGCCCTGGGCTACGGGGTCCTCCTTTCCCAGCTGGCGGTGGGCATGGAGACCCTCCTTCTGAAGCGCTACCCCAGGTTCTCTGACCGCCTGGTCCTTCTGGGGCTTGCCTTCCTCGAGGCCCTGGGTTACCGCCAGCTCCTGGCCCTGGAGCGCTTTTTGGCCACCTTCCAGGTTTGGCGCAAGCGGGGGGTGTGGGGGGAGATGCGGAGGAAGGGCCTAGAGGCTCCGGAAGCGGAGGGCCACCAGAAGCCTTAGCCCCAGGGAAAGGAGGATGGGCAGGTGGTAGGGGCTTGGGCCTAGGCCCAGGCCGGCCACGCTTCCCGCCAGGAGGCTCCCGCAAAGCCCTCCCAGGCCCAAGGCCAGCCAATAAAGGGTCAGGTAGCCCTTTTGCGCCTCCTTGGGGGCCTGGGCCAGGACCGCGTTGGCCAAGGCGGCGTTCAGGCCGCTCCAGGCCAAGGCATCGGTCAGGGCGGAAAGCCAGATGGGCCAGGGGAAGGCTTGGGAGCCCATGAGCCAAAGCCCGGGCATCAGGGCCGCCACCCCCGCGGTGCGGAAGAGCACCGCCTTGTGCCCCTCCCGGTCCGCCACCCGGCCCCACAGGGGGCCGAAAAGGAGGCCGCTCAGGGCGGAAATCACCGTCCAAAGCCCCACCTCGGTCATGGAAAGCCCCCCCACCAGGACGAAGTAGGGGATGACGAAGGGCCCGCCCACCATCACCGCCCCGTACCACAGGAAGACCAGGCCCAGGTAGCGGCGGTAGGGGGCGTCGAGCCAGGCGGCCCGCAGGGCCTCCTTGGGGGAGGGGGAGGGGGTTTCCCGGGGTTCGGCCTGCAGGCGGAGGAGGTGGACGGAAAGGAGGCCGGCCCCCACCCCTAGGAGGAGGACGGCCTGGTACCCCCAAGGGGAAGGGAGGCGGTCCGCCACCATCCCCCCCAGGAGGTTGCCCAGGGTGCCCACCAGGCCCAAAAGGGCGTTGCGTAGGCCAAAGTAGCGCCCCCGCCTCTCTTCCGCCACCAGGTCGGCCATCCAGGAAAGCCAAAGCACCCCCACGGGGGCCGCCAGGAGCTGGGAGAGGGCGGCGAAGAGGAGGAGGAAGGGTATGCGCCCCCCTTCGGGCAGGAAGGCGGCCAAGGCGGCGGGCAGGAAGAGGAGGCGGGCCCATAGGCTAAGCCGCACCACCAGGGCCTTGCGCCCCCCGGGGAGGAGGAGGGCCAGGGGGGCCAAAAGCTGGGCCAGGAAGGGCAGGGCTCCCAAAAAGGCCAAAGCCTGGGGGGAGGCCCCGAGGGCCAGGGCGTAGCCGGTGATGATGACCCCGGTGCTCCAGTTGAGGAAGAGGACGGCCAGGGCACCTTCCCAGATGGAAAGCCTTAGGGAGCGCTCCGGTTCCACCGCCCCATTATCCTTGAACCCGGTAAAATCCTTCCCATGGAAACCGCCATCACCCGCATGCTGGGCCTGCGCTACCCCATCGTGGCCGCGCCCATGTTTCTGGTTTCCGGGGCTAGGCTCCTGCAGGCGGTGGCGGAAGCCGGGGCCATCGGGGTTATCCCCAGCCTCAACTTCCGCACCCATGCCGCCTTCCGCGAGTTCCTGGAGCTTTTCCCCCAGGGCCTCCCTTTTGGGGTGAACCTCATCCTCAAGGACAACCCCCGCCTCGAGGAGGACCTGGAGGCGGTGGCCGAGCGTAAGGTCCCCCTGGTGGTCACCTCCTTGGGGGATCCCACCCGGGTGGTGGAGCGGGTCAAGGCCTATGGGGGCGTGGTCTGGTGCGACGTGGTGGGCCTGCGCCACGGGAGGAAGGCGGTGGAGGCCGGGGCGGATGCCTTGGTGGCCGTGGCCGCCGGGGCCGGGGGGCACGCGGGGGGGATAAGCCCCTTTGTCCTCGGCCCCTGGCTGAAGGAGGAGCTTGGGGTCCCCGTACTCATCGCCGGCGGGATCGCCACGGGGAGGCAGCTCTTAGCGGCCTTGGCCCTGGGGGATGGGGCCTACATCGGCACCCGCTTCATCGCCACCCTGGAATCGGAAGCCCCCTTGGAGTACAAGGAGGCCCTCCTCCGGGCCACCCCGGAAGACATCCAGTACACCCCCGAGGTGACCGGGGTGCCCGCCAACTTCCTCCGGGACTCCCTGGAGCGTTTCCGCCAGGGTGGGGGTAAGGCCTGGAAGGAGGTCTACTCCGCCGGGCACGGGGTGGCCTTCATCCGGGAGATCCCTTCCGCCAAGGAGGTGGTGGCCCGGCTGGTGGCGGAGTACCAGGAGGCCAAGCAGCGCTTGCCCTAAACGGGTATCCTGTTGCCGGTCCCTGGGGAGGCCCAGGGCCCTTTTCTTGGAGCCTATGCGCGCCTTAGCTTTTCTCCTCTTCCTGGGCCTGGCCTTGGCCCAGTACGACCTGGTGGTCTACGGGGCCACCCCGCAAGGGGTGGCGGCAGCGGTGGCCGGGGCCCAGGAGGGCCTCAAGGTCCTCCTCCTGGAGCCTGGCCGGGGCGTGGGGGGGGTGCTTACCCAGGGGTGGCTGGCCACCCTGGACGTGGCCAAGGACAAGGAGGGCCTCCTGCAGGGGGGGCTTTTCCGGGAGTTCTACCGCCGCCTGGGCCAGGACCCCTCCTTTGATGCGGGGCGGGCGGAGGAGGTCTTCTGGGCCCTTTTGCGGGAGGCTGGGGTGGAGGTACGCCTGGAAGAGCCCCTGGACCGCCTGGAATGGGACGGGCCGCGCCTGACCCAGCTTTTCACCCCCAAGGGGGGTTACCAGGCCCCCTACTTCCTGGACGCCACGGACACCGCCGAGCTGGCCTTCCGCGCCGGGGCCTCCTTCACCCTGGGCCGGGAGGATACGGGCCTGGACCGGCGAAGCATGGCCGCCACCCTGGTCTTCCGCCTCGAGGGGGTGCCCTGGGGGGTGGTCTTCCTGGCCCTGAACTACGAGGGCCAGGTGCGCCGCACAGGGGCCGGGGCCTGGGGGCGGAGCGGCTGGGGCTTTGGGGAGCTGGTGCGGGGGTACATCCCTTCCGATCCTGGCCGCTACGCCCTCCGGGGCCTCAACCTAGCCCGCCAGGACGATGGAAGCCTCCTGGTCAACGCCCTTCTCCTCTTTGGCCTGGAGGGGGCGGACCCCCAGAGCCTGGAGCGGGCCCGGGCCGAGGCGGCCCTCGAGGCCGAGCGGGTGGTGGCCTTCCTCAGGGAGCGGGACCCCCTGATCTTCGGCACCGCCCGGCTTGCCGGGGTGGCCCCGGCCCTGTACGTGCGGGAAAGCCGCCACCTTAAGGCCCTTTACCGCCTAAGGGCCGAGGAGGTCCTCCTGGGCCGCACCTTCCCCGACACCGTGGCCCTGGGGGGCTACCCCCTGGACGGCCAGGCCTACTATCCCGGGGAAACCCCCTACCTCCTGGGTACCCCGGCCCCCTATGGGGTTCCCTTCCGCACCCTGGTGCCCCGGGAGTTCCGGAACCTCCTGGTGGTCTCCCAAGCGGCGGGGTTTGACAGCGCCGCCGCCTTCTCCGCCCGGGTGGCCCCCCTGCAGATGGCCTTGGGGGAGGCGGCGGGGGTGGCCGCAGCCCTCCTGCGCAAGGCCCCCCAGGCGGGCCTCCTCAAGGTTCCCTTGGCGGATTTCCACGAGCTGGCGGGAAGCCCAAGCGGCATAGAGGTCCTGCGCCAGCGCCTTTTGGAGCGGGGTGCCCGGCTTTCCTCCCCGGAAAAGGGGCAGGTGGAGGCGGACAGGCCTGGCTACCGCGAGGCGGTAAGCCTGCTGCGGCGGGGCCTTTTCGCTGGCCCCTACTACCTCAAAGGCTCCCTGGGCCTGGCCGAGCCCATCATCCTGGGGGATTTCCTGGCCAACCTGGAGCACTACCACCGGGCCAAGGGGCCGGAGGAGCGCCTAAGGGTGGTCCTGAAGGCCCGGGAGCTCTACCGCGAGGAGCTGCAGCGCCCCCTGAAGCGGGCCACCCTGAACCACATCCTCCTGGCCCTGGGGGAGGGGCGGATCCAAGGGGGAGACCCCGTGACCCGGGGAGAGGCCGCCCAGCTCCTTTACCGCCTTTTGCCATAATGGGCTTGCGTGCTGGCCGTTTTGCTCCTCCCCGAGTTCTCCGAGCTGGAGGCCGCCTTGGGCCTCGAGGCCGCCCGGCGCCTGGGGTTTCCGGCCTACACCGTGGCCAAAGGGCGTAAGGGCACCCCGGCCCTTGCGGGCTCGGTGTGGACCCCCACCTACGCCTTCCCCGCGGCCCCGCTGCCCCGGGCCCTCCTGATCCCGGGGGCCAGGCGCCCTGCCCGCATGGCCCAAGACCCGGCCTACCTGGACTTCCTGGGGGAGGTGTGGGAGGGCCTGGAGGCGGTCTTCCTGGGCTTCAACGCCCACCTTTTCCTGGCGGAAGGGGGGAGGCTTCCCCAGGAGGTGGCCGCGGGGGAGGAGGTGGCCGCGGCCCTGGAGGGACGGGGCCACCGGGTGCGGCAGGGAGCCTTCCACCGGGAGGGGAAGGTCTACACCACCCGGGGGGGGCTGGCCCTCCTGGCGGCCTTGGAAGACTGGGCCCACAAAGCGGTTGTCCTCTGAGTTTGTACCGGAGTACACTAATCCCATGTCCGTAAGGGAGTACCAGAAAAAGCGCCGCCGGAACCGCATCTTCCAGGCGGCCATGAACCTCTTTCGCCAGCGGGGCTTCCAGGAAACCACCGCCACGGACATCGCCAAGGCGGCCCATGTCTCCCGGGGCACCTTTTTCAACTACTACCCCTACAAGGAGGCGGTCCTCCTGGACTACGGAAGTCTCCTCCTGGGGGGACTCAAGGAGGAGGTGCGCCGGCGGCTGGCCCAGGGCATGGACCCCTTGGCGGTCCTCCGCTTCCTCTTCCAGGAGCTTTCCCAGTTCACCAAGGCGGAGAAGGAGCTCGTTTTGCCCCTCCTCTACGAGCTCCTCAACCCCGACCCCATCCGGGCCAAGGCGGCCTTCCAGGCCCTGCCCCTGGGGGACCTCATCGCTGAGGTGCTGAGGCCCCTGCAGGAACAGGGGGTGGTGCGCCAGGACCTTTCCCTAGAGCGCATGGGCCGCACCCTGGCCGACCTCTACTTCCTGGCCGCCCTGCGCTGGGCGGCCTACACCCCCCACCGGGACCTGGAGGGGGAGCTGGACAAGTTCCTCTCCCTGGCCCTGGAGGGGGTCCTGGCCCGGGGGAACCCGGCCCTCAAGGCCAGGGCCTAGTCCGCGGCCACCTGAAGCCGTTCGGCGATCTCCGGGATCCGGGCCAGGAAAACCCCGGTGGGGCTTCCGCTGAGGGCCACCGCCTCCGGGGTGCCCTCGGCCACGATCTCCCCGCCCCGGTCCCCTCCCTCGGGCCCCAGGTCAATGACCCAGTCCGCGGTCTTCACCACGTCCAGGTTGTGCTCAATGACCACCACGGTGTTCCCCGCATCCACCAGGCGGTGGAGCACGGAGAGGAGCTTGGCCACATCCTCAAAGTGCAGCCCGGTGGTGGGCTCGTCCAGGATGTAAAGGGTGCGGCCCGTGGCCTTGCGTCCCAGCTCCGTGGCCAGCTTGATGCGCTGGGCCTCACCCCCGGAAAGGGTGGGGGAGGGCTGGCCCAGGCGCATGTACCCCAGGCCCACGTCCACCATGAGCTGGAGCTTGCGGGCGATGGTGGGAACATTCTGGAAAAAGTCCAGAGCTTCTTCGGCGGTCATGTCCAGGACGTCGGCGATGCTCTTGCCCCTTAGCTTCACCTCCAGGGTTTCCTTGTTGTAGCGCTTGCCCTTGCACACCTCGCAGGGCACGTAGAGGTCGGGGAGGAAGAGCATCTCTATCTTCACCGTGCCGTCCCCGCCGCAGGCCTCGCACCGCCCGCCCTTGACGTTGAAGGAGAAGCGGCCCGGGCCGTAGCCCCGCTTGCGGGCCTCGGGGGTCTTGGCGAAGAGGTCGCGGATCTCGTCAAAGATCCCGGTGTAGGTGGCGGGGTTGGAGCGGGGGGTGCGGCCGATGGGGGACTGGTCGATCTCAATGACCTTGTCCAGGTGTTCCAAGCCTTCCAGGGCCTCGTAAGCCCCTGGGGTGGCCTTGGCCCGCATGAGCCGCTGGGCCAAGGCGGCGTAGAGCACGTCGTGGATCAGGGTGCTTTTGCCCGAGCCCGAGGGCCCGGTGACGGCCACGAAGCGGCCTAGGGGGATCCTCAGGGTGACGCCTTTCAGGTTATGCTCCCTGGCTCCCTTAAGGACGAGCCACTTGCCGTTGCCCTTGCGCCGCTCCTTGGGCACCGGGATCTTCTTCTCCCCCCGCAGGTAGGCCCCGGTGAGGCTCTTGGGGCTTTTCAGGATCTCCTCCAGGGGGCCCTGGGCCACCACCTCCCCCCCATGGATCCCTGCCCCGGGCCCCATGTCCACAATCCAGTCCGCGGCCCGCATGGTCTCCTCGTCGTGCTCCACCACGATCAGGGTGTTGCCCAGGGATTGGAGCCGCTTTAGGGTGGCGATGAGCCGCTGGTTGTCCCGGGGGTGGAGACCGATGGAAGGCTCGTCCAACACGTAGAGGACCCCGGTGAGGCCGCTGCCCACCTGGGTGGCCAGGCGGATGCGCTGGGCCTCGCCCCCCGAGAGGGTGTTGGCCGCCCGGTCCAGGGTCAGGTAGTCCAGGCCCACCCCCACCAAAAAGCCCAGGCGCTCCACGATCTCCCGCAGGATGGGCCGGGCGATCTGGGCCTGGAAGGGGGGGAGGTGTTCCTCGAGGCCCTGGAAAAAGGCGAGCGCTTCCCGCACCGGCAGGGCGGAGACCTCGGCGATGTTCTTTCCCGCCACCCTCACCGAGAGGACCTCCTTTTTGTACCGGGTGCCCCCGCAGACCGGGCAGGGCCTTAGGGACATGAAGCCCTCCAGGGCCTCCCGCACCCCCTCGGATTCCGCCTCCTGGTAGCGCTTTTCCAGCCAGGGAATGACCCCTTCGTAGTGGACCTCCACCCGGAAGGTTTCCTTCCCCCCCCGGCGGAAGACCACCTCAAAGGGCTGGGGAAGGCCGTAGAGCACCGCCTTTTGCGCCGCTTCCGGCAGGTCCTTGAAGGGGGTTTTGAGGTCAAAGGAGAGGTGCTCGGCCAAAGCCCGGAGCCGGTCCCAGAGGTAGCTCCTTCCCGTATCCCGCCCCCGGGCCCAGGGGAGGATGGCCCCTTCCGCCAGGGAGAGCTCGGGGTTGACGATGAGTTCCGGGTCAAACTCCTGCTTGTAGCCCAGGCCCGAGCAGGCGGGGCAGGCCCCATAGGGGGCGTTGAAGGAGAAGATGCGGGGTTCCAGCTCCTCCAGCACGCTCCCGTGCTCCGGACAAGCGAACTTTTCCGAGAAAAGCTCCTCTTCCCCGGCGTCGGGGTAGAGGACCCGCATGAGCCCCTCGCCCCGCAGGAGGGCCAGCTCCACCGCCTCCGCGATCCGGGGCCGTTCCTCCTCCTTCAGCACCACCCGGTCAATCACCAGGTCAATGTCGTGCTTCTCGTACTTTTCCAGGTTGAGGTTCTGCGCCTCCTCCAGGAGGTGGATTACCCCGTCCACCCGCACCCGGGCGTAGCCCTCCTTCAGGAGTTGGGCGAAGAGCTTGCGGTACTCCCCTTTCCTTCCCCGCACCAGGGGGGCCATGAGGATGGCCCGGGTCCCGGAGGGCTTGGCCAAGAGGCGGTCGGTGATCTCGCTGGCGGACTGCTTCTCAATGGGGCGGCCGCACTCGGGGCAGTAGGCGGTTCCCACCCGGGCGAAGAGGAGGCGGAGGTAGTCGTGGATCTCCGTCACCGTGCCCACGGTGGAGCGGGGGTTGTGGCTGGTGGTCTTCTGGTCAATGGAGATGGCTGGGGAAAGCCCCTCAATGCTCTCCACCTCCGGCTTGTCCATCACCCCCAGGAACTGCCGGGCGTAGCTGGAGAGGCTTTCCACGTAACGCCGCTGCCCCTCGGCGTAGATGGTGTCAAAGGCCAGGGTGCTTTTTCCCGAACCCGAGACCCCGGTGATGACGATGAACTTCCCCCGCGGGAGCTCCAGGCTGATGTTTTTGAGGTTGTGCTCCCTTGCGCCCCGGATGACGATGCGGTCCATCCGTGGAAGTATACCACTCCCCCCGGCAAAGGACACGGGCCTGGCGCAGGGGGGTCTTGCCAGGCTGGGCCCAACCCGGGGAGGCCAGGGGAAAGGGGGGCTTGGGTTTGGGGCCTTGCCCCCGCCTAGAATGGGAAGCATGGCCTCTTTGCTGCGGCAGGAAACGGAGGAAGCCCCCAAGGTGGTGGAACGCCTCCTGAAGGAGAACGAGGCCGAGGTGCGTAGCCTGGCGGCCTTCTTGAGGCGGCGCCCTCCGGCTTTGGTCCTCACCGCGGCCCGGGGGAGTTCCGATTTCGCCGCCCTCTACGCCAAGTACCTGCTGGAGGCCCGCCTCTTTTGGCCCGTGCTTTCCCTGGCCCCCTCGGTCCTCACCCTGTACCGGGCCCGGCCCAAGGTGCCTTACCCCTCCCTTCTCCTGGCCTACAGCCAAAGCGGGGAAAGCCCCGACGTGGTGGAAGCGGTGGCCGCTTACCGGGCCCAAGGGGTCCTCACCCTGGCCTTGGTGAACCAGGAGGGGAGCCCCTTGGCCCAGGCGGCGGAGGTGGTCCTGCCCCTCCACGCGGGGGAGGAGCGCTCTGTGGCCGCCAGCAAGAGCTTCCTGGCCATGCTGGCGGCCACGGCCCACCTCCTGGCCCACCTTCTGGAGGAACCCCGCCTGCGCCATGCCCTTCCTGCCCTGCCCGAGGCCCTCTTCCGCGCCCTGGAGGGGGAAGGGGAGCTGGCCTACCTGGAGGATGCGGAGGGCCTTTTCGTTCTGGGAAGGGGTTTCGCCTACCCCGTGGCCCTCGAGGCCGCCCTCAAGCTCAAGGAGGTGGCCGCCCTGCCGGCGGAGGGCTACTCCGCGGCGGAGTTCCTCCACGGCCCCCAGGCCCTTTTGCAACAGGGCTTCCCCGTGCTGGCCCTGGTCCAGGGGGATGAGACCCTGGAGGCCACCCTGAAGACCCTGGAGGCTTTAAGGGCCAAGGGGGCCCACCTCCTGGTGCTTTCCCCGGTCCTCGAGGCCCTAGACCTGGCCCACACCCCTTTGCCCGTGCCCGCGGCCTCCGAGCCCGAGCTCATCCCCCTCCTCCTGGCCCAGGCCTTCTACCCCAAGGCCGAGGCCCTGGCCCGGGCCCGGGGTCTGGACCCCGACCGTCCCCGCCATCTTTCCAAGGTGACGCGGACCCGCTAGAAGACCTTTTCCCCCAGGGGCACCTCCCGCTCCGGGGTGAGAAGGACCACCCGGCCCTCCGCGTCCTTGGCCCCCAGGACCAGGACCTCGGAGGGGAAGCCGGCGATCACCCGGGTGCCCAGGTTCACCGCGCAGACCACCAGCCGCCCCACCAGGGACTCCGGGCGGTAGAGCTCAGTGATCTGGGCCGAACTGGTCTTCACCCCCAAAGGGCCCAGGTCCACCCAGAGCTTGTAGCTGGGCTTGCGGGCCTTTTCGTGGATTTCCGCCCGGAGGATGCGCCCGATCCTCAGGTCCAGGAGCTGAAAGGCCTGCAAGGCTTCCATGAGCCATATAGTAAATGGCCCTGTAAAAACCAAATCCCGCCTCTAAGGCGGGAGGCTTTGGTGGGCCGTGCAGGACTTGAACCTGCAACCAACCGGTTATGAGCCGGCCGCTCTGACCGATTGAGCTAACGGCCCGCGCCGAAAACCCATTTTAGCACGCTGTGCGCTAAGGGCCAAACGTCGTCAGGGGAAGGGTATAAGATCGAAGCTGGAGGTGAAAGCATGACGGTGAACGAAAGCACCACCGACCGGATCCTCCGCTTCCTCCTGGCCCTGGTCCTCCTCTACTTCGCCTTCCAGTCCGCCGCGCCTTGGAACTGGATCCTGGGCATCGTGGGGGTGGTCCTTCTCTTCACGGCGCTCACGGGCTTCTGCGCGCTTTACAAGGTCTTGGGCATCAGCACCAAGCGGTGAGCTTCCCCGTGCGCCTCGGGGAAACCGTGCGGGTGGAGTTTTGGAAGTTCCCCGAGGATCGGCTCCACTACTACTGGGAGGCCCGGGTGGTGGAGGTGCGCCCCGAGGGGGTGCTTACCCTCCTGCCCCAGGGCGGGGTATTCCACCACGTGGCCAAGGGCAAGGCGGTGGTCCTGGACCACGACGCCTACGTGGCCTTTTTCCCCGGCGCCTGGTACTCGGGCGGGCCGGACGTGCGGGAGGGGCGGGTGCTGGAGTATTACTGGAACGTCCAGACCCCGGCGGCGTGGACGGGAAGGGCTTTCCGCCAGTACGACCTGGAGCTGGACGTCAGGTGCCGGGCGGACCACACCTGCCAGGTCTTTGACCGGGAGGAATTCCAGGCCAAGCGCCCCCTCTATCCCCCTTCCTGGGTGGAGGCAGCCGAGAAGGCGGTGGAAGCCATCCTCCGGCACATGGGGGAGGGGCGCTGGCCCGTCCTGCCCCCGGGGGAGCCCCTGCCCTGGATGGAGCGGGTTTAGGGGAAAAGCTGGAGGGAAGGGCTAGGGAGGGTTTCCACGGCCCCCGGCCCCCAGGCCCGAAGGGGGAAGAGGATGGGGCCCTTTAGGTGCCAGCGCCCCTCCAGAATCAGCCCGTAGAGGAGCCCCTTGAAAAAGCCGTGGAAACTGTCCTCCCAGGTTTCCAGGTTTTGCGCCCGCAAAGGGTAGTTGTGCCAGGCCGGGCCCAGATAGAAAAGCCAGGGGTCTTCCAAAGGGCGGGTGTCCTCTTGGGAAAGGCCGAGGAGGGCGTTGAAGTACCCTCTGAGGCGACTGGCGGTAAAGAGGAGGTTCAGGTAAGGGTCCTCCAGGGCCCGCCGGGCCTCGGCCTCGGTGCGGGGAAAGGGCTTGGCGGGGTCCCAAGCGCCAAAGCGGCTTAAGCGGGCTTCCTGCTTGAGGGCATCCTCCCAGCTCATTTGGGCCAGGCCCAGGGTACGGCTCAGGGGAGCCTGCCCCTGGAGTTCCGCCAGGCCCTGGGCCAAGGCATCCGCCGCCTCCCGCACCCCCCGGGAGAGGCCTAGGACCTTGTCCCCGCCGTGCTGCTCGTTGTCCACGATGGCCGCCAGCACCCCTGCCGGGATGCGCAGGGCCCCGGCCGCGGCCCGGATGGCCTGGGCGTGGGGCAGCACGTGGTGAGGGGCCACGGGAAAGGGGGAGAGGTCCACCGGCCTTCCCCGGTAGGCCTGGCCCAGGGCTTCCACCCAGGCTTGGGCGGCCGCCAGGGCTTCCTTGGGCTGGGCGAAGCAGGAGCGCTTGCCCGCCCGCTGATTGGCGAGCTCCAGGCGCAGGAGGCGGTCGTAGGCCCGGGCGGCCTCCTCCCCCAGGAGGAGGTGCAGGCTGGCCTTGTTGCGCAGGTGCACCGCTACCCAGACCTCCCGCTCCTCCTTGGCGTAGGGGAGGAGGTCCCGCAGGCTGGGGGAGGAAGCAGGGGAAGGAGGAAGGGGGAGGGCAAGGAAAAGGAGGCCCGCCACGGCCAAGGCGAGCCAGGGACCTGGGGGCATGGGCTAGGGCTGTTCGCTTTCTAGGGGGGCGGGCGGGACCTCCACCGTGGCCTCCACCGGGTAGCCCGCGTAGGTGCGGCGGCCGCCCATGGTCCTTTCCAGCACCTCCCGCCATTCGGGAAGGTTCAGGAAACGGTCCGCCTGGTTGCGCAGCTCCAGGTCTGCCAGGTCGTGCAGGCCCAGGAGGTGGATTTCCTTGCCCAGGGCCCGGAGGGCGGCGAAGGTGTGGGCCAGGTCCCCTGAGCCGCTGGCCACGATGGCCCGGTCCCAGCGGGGAGCGGTGGTGAGGAGGTCTGTGGCCATCATGGCCTCAAACCGGGCATCCCCCCGCACCAGGCGGCTTCGCACCGTGTAGCCCATGAAGACCAAGGCGTCGATAAAGCGCTGCTGGCGCTCGTCCTCCGGGTCGGTGATGGGCACGTAGTAGAAGGCGTTGTAAAGCTGTTCCGGGGTGGCGAACTGGGTGAGGACCCGGCGGTGGTCCACGTTCCAGCCCAGGCGCTTGGCCGCTTGGTACATATAGGAACCGTCAATGAAGAGGGCAACCCGCATATGCCCCCATCATAGGGCAAGGCCGCCGGGAAGGGGCACCTAGGCCGGGGCCTTCTCCTCGGCCTTTTCCGAGGAGTGGCCGGGGTTTACCTTCAGGGCCGGGTTGGCGTAGGCGGCGGCGTGGTTGGCGGCGATGGCGGCCTCGCCAAACCCCAGGACGATGAGGGGGAGTTTGCCCGGGTAGGTGACGATGTCCCCGCAGGCGAAGACCCCGGGGATACTGGTGGCCATGGTGGTGTCCACCTTGATGCGGTTCTTCTCCAGTTCCAGGCCCCAGCCCGCCAAGGGTCCCAGCTTGGTGAGGTAGCCGGCCAGGATGAGGACCGCGTCCACTTCCAGATCCATCTCCTCTTGGGTTTGGTTCTGGAAGATCACCGCCCTCCTGACCCAGGCATCCCCCTCGATCCGCCGCACCTCGTAGGGGGTGAGGACCCTTAGCCTCCCTTCCGCATGGGCTTGCATCAGCTCCTTGACGCTGGCCTCGTGGGCCCGGAACTGGGGCCGGCGGTGGATGAGGGTGATCTCCTGGGCGGTTCCCAAGAGGTTGAGGGCCCAGTCCACGGCGCTATCCCCACCGCCCACGATGAGCACCCGCTTCCCCTGGAACTCGGCCTTGGCCTTGACCGCGTAGTAGACCCCTTTGCCCTCCAGCTCCTTCTCCCCGGGGGCCCCCAGGCGCCGGGGCTCAAAGGCCCCTACCCCGGCGGCGATGATCACCGCTTTGGCGGTGTAGGTGTGGCCCAAGGAGGTGGTGACCTTGAAGATCTCCCCTTCTTTTTCCAGGGTTTCCGCCCGTTCCCCCAGGTTGTAGACCGGGTGGAAGGGGGCTACCTGCTCCACTAGGCCCTGCACCAGGTCCTTGGCGTAGACCTTAGGGAAGCCTGCCACGTCGTAGATGTACTTCTCCGGATAGAGGGCGGCAAGCTGCCCCCCGGGTTCGGGCAAGGGGTCTAGGAAGCGGAAGGAAAGCCCCCGCATGCCCACGTAGAACCCGGCGAAGAGCCCCGCCGGCCCAGCCCCGATGATGATCACGTCCGTGTGGTCCATAGGCCCACCTCTCCCGGCATTTTACGGGTCCCGCTGGGGCCAGGTGTCCCTCACCCCACCTCTAGGACCACCTTGCCAAAGACCCGCCGCTCCTCCAGGAGGCGGTGCCCTTCCTGGGCGGCCTCGAGGGGCAGGACCTGCCCCACCACCGGCCTGAGCCTGCCCCCTTCCACCAGGCGCAGGATGGGGAAGAGCCGGCTCTTGGAGGCCATGGTGGAGCCCAGGATGGAGAGCTGGCGGAAGAAAACGTGGGCGAAGGGCAGGGTGCCCTCATACCCCGAGGAGGCCCCGGCGATGGCGATCCGGCCCCCGTTGGCCGTGGCCCGGATCACCCCCTCAAAGTAAAGGGCCCCGGTGTGGTCCACCACCTTGTCTGCCCCTTTACCTCCCGTGAGGCGGCGCACCTCCTTGGGCCAGTCGGGGTGGGTGTAGTTCACCGTCTCGTCCGCCCCCAGCTCCCGGGCCTTCCTGAGCTTTTCCTCCGAGCCCGCCGTGGCGATGACCCGGGCCCCGAAAAGCTTGGCGATCTGGATGGCGGCCACGCTGACCCCGCTGCCCGCCGCCATGACCAGGACGTCCTCCCCGGGGCGCACCTGGAGCTTGTCCACCACCATCTGCCAGGCCGTAAGAAAGGTGAGGGGGATGGCGGCGGCCTCCACAAAGGAAAGGTTTGCGGGCTTCTTGAGGAGGTTCACCTCCGGCACCACCAGGTACTCGGCGTAGGCGCCGAAGCGGTGCTCCCCCAGGATCTCGTAACGGGGGCAGAGGTTGTCCTCCCCGGCCAGGCAGCGCTCGCAGTGGCCGCAGGAGAGCCCCGGGTTCACCACCACCTCGTCCCCGGGGGCCAGGGCCGTGACCCCGGGGCCCACCTGGTCCACCACCCCGCTGGCATCCGCCCCCAGGATGTGGGGCAGGGGGAGCTTGGGGCTGGCTACCCCTTTGCGCACCCAGATGTCCAGGTGGTTGAGGGCGGCGGCCTTGACCCGGATGCGCACCTCCTTGGGGCCCGGCTCGGGTGTGGGAACCTCCGCCACCTTCAGGACCTCGGGGCCGCCTCGAGCTTCCATGACCACAGCGCGCATGCCTTCCTCCTTATGGAGGGGATTTTTCCACAGACGGGGCCTGGGGGTCAAGGAAGGGGGTGCCTTGACAGGTTCTTGAAGGAGGGGGTACCCTTACGGGCGTAAGGCACTAGAGGAGGCAACACGATGAAAAAAGCCCTGGTGGTTTTGGCAGGCCTTCTAGCCCTGGCCAGCGTGGCCAACGCCCAGACCTTCGTCTGGCCGCAGAAGTGGACGGTGGCCAAGCCTTCAGAGGTGAGAAGGGGCGGCACCCTTAGGGCCTCGGTCATCTCCGACTACCGCACCTTCAACCCCTTCATCACCGCCGAGGCGGGGAACGTGCCCAGCATCATCTCTCCCTACGGTCTGGTGCGCCGGGACCCCAGCACCGGGGACTGGATCCCCTACATGGCCGAGTCCTTTACCGTGAGCGCCAATAAGCTGGAGATCACCTTCAAGATCCGCCGGGGGATGAAGTGGTCCGACGGCCGGCCCATCACCGCCGACGACTGGATCACCACCTGGCGCATCCACACCGACAAGGCGGTGGGCTCCAACAGCTACGACTCCTTCTTCATCGACGGCAAGCCCATCACCTTGCAGAAGATCGACGACTACACCCTCCGCATCTCCTACCCCAAGCCCGACGCCACCGCCTTCGCCGTGGCCGCCTTCGTTCCCTGGCCAGCCCACGTCTTCGGCCCCGTGTACCAGCGGGAAGGGGCCGAGGGCATCAAGAAGATGTGGACCCTCAACGAAAACCCCGACAACATCGTCTCCGCGGGTCCTTGGCTGATTGAAAGCTACCGCCCCGGCGAGCGCCTGGTCCTGAAGCGCAACCCTGCTTTCGGGGAGTGGAACAAGGACGAGGCGGGTAACCCCCTGCCCTACCTGGACCGCTACGAGATCAAGATCGTCAAGGATACCAACGCCCAGCTGGCGGAGTTCCTGGCGGGTAATATCGACGTCCTGGCTCCCTCCACCGTGGACCACATCTCCCAGATCCGCCAGGCCATCCAGCAGGGTCGCCTGGACGCCACCATCAAGGTGAACGCTTCCCCAGTGGCCTCCAGCCAGTTCATGGTCTTCAACTGGAACAAGTCCTCCGACCCCTTCAAGCAGAACCTCTTCCGCTCCGACAAGTTCCGCCGGGCCATGAGCCACATCGTGAACCGCCAGGCGGTGGTGGACATCGTCTACGGCGGCCTGGGTACCCCCATGTACACCAGCGTCTACCCCGTGCTCACCCAGTGGATCAACCCCCGGGTGCCCAAGTACGAGTACAACCTGCAGGAGGCGGCCAAGCTCCTGGCGGAACTGGGCTTCAGCAAAAAGGACCGGGAAGGCTACCTGGTGGATAACCGGGGCCGCCGCCTGGAGTTCAACCTGGCCACCAACGCCGGCAACGCCCAGCGGGAGCAGATGGCCAAGCTCATCGTGGACGAGGCCAAGAAGGTGGGGGTGAAGATCAACTTCAGCGCCATCGACTTCAACACCCTGGTGGGCCAGCTCCTCTCCTCTGGCGCGGATCGGCCCTTCGACGCCATCATCATCGGCCTCTCCGGCGGCGATCTGGACTGGCCCTTTGGCTCCAACGTCGTCCCCTGCAAGGGTAACCTGCACATGTGGAACAAGTCCGGCCAGTGCCTGGATCCCCGGGAGACCCAGCTGGATGCCCTCTACTCCCGTGGCCGCACGGAGCTGGAGTTCCAGAAGCGGCGGGAGATCGGCTTCCAGATGCAGCAGATTGAGGCCCAGCTCCTCCCCGTCATCTACATCGCCGGGCACAACTACCACCCCGCCTGGAATAACCGCCTGGGTGGGGAGCACCCGGACGCCCTCATCAGCGCCATCTGGGGCCAGCGGCAGCTGGAGCTGACCTTCATCAAGAGATGAGCTAACCCCTAGGACCCCCGGGGCCTGAGCGCCCCGGGGGCGCTTTCGGAAACCATGACCGCCTATATCCTCCGCCGCATCCTCTACCTGATCCCCACCTTCTTTGGGGCCACCTTTTTGGCCTTCCTCATCATCCAGATGGCCCCTGGGGACTACCTTACCCAGCTGGAACTGGACCCCAAGGTCACCCCCGAGACCATCGCCCGCCTCCGCGCCCAGTTCGGCCTGGACCGTCCCGTGTACGAGCAGTACCTCCTGTGGATGAACAACCTTCTCCACCTCAACCTGGGCTACTCCTTTGCCTACCAAGCCCCCGTTTTGGAGGTGATCTGGCCCCGGGTGGTGAACTCCATGGTGATCGTGATCCCCTCCACCCTGCTCCTTTACCTGGTGGCCATCCCCATCGGGGTCTACGGGGCGGTACGCCAGTACTCCCTGGGGGACCGGATCCTTTCCTTCTTGGCCTACGTGGGCCTCTCCGTGCCCAGCTTCTTCCTGGCCCTCATCGCCATCTACCTTCTCCTGCAGCTCAAGTTCCGTACCGGAACCCTTATCTTCCCCGTTTCCGGCATGACCTCCAGCGGTTTTGAGCAGATGCCTCCCTTGCGGCAGCTCCTGGACATCGCCTGGCATGCGGTGGTCCCGGTCCTGGTGGCCACGGCCAACGACATCGCCGGGCTTTCCCGTCTCATGCGGGGGCAGATGCTGGAGGTCCTGGGCCTAGACTACATCCGCACCGCCCGGGCCAAAGGGCTTTCCGAGCGGGTGGTGCTTTACAAGCACGCCTTCCGCAACGCGGTGATCCCTTTTGTGGCCACTTTAGGCGGCCTCCTCCCCAGCCTGATCTCCGGGGCCGGGTTTGTGGAGGTGGTGATGGCCTGGCCGGGCATCACGCCCTTTTTCCTGGACGCCATCGCCAACCAGGACCTCTATGTGATCGCAGGCTTCCTCACCGTGAGCCTGGTCCTCCTCATGATCGGCAACCTGATCTCCGACCTCCTCCTGGCCTGGGTGGACCCCAGGATCCGTTACGACTAGGGGGTGGCCCGTGGAACGCATGGCGAGTGCTCCTACCCGCACCAACCTGGTCCTCCAGCGCTTTCGCAAACACCGCCTGGCCGTATGGGGCGGGCGCATCCTCTTGGTCCTCTACTTGATGGCCGCCTTTGCCGGCTTCTTTAGCCCCTACGATCCCAACTACTATGAGCTTTACCCCCCTAAGGGCAACCATCCTCCCACCCGCATCCACTTTGTGGACCCGGAGACGGGCCGGCTCAGCTGGCCTTTTGTCTACGCCACCAAGCGGAGCATCGACCCCGTAAGCCTGCAGCCGCGCTACGAGGAGGATCCCTCCCAGGGCAAGTTCTACCTGCGTTTTTTCGTGCGCACCCCTGACCAGCCCTACACCCTTTTCAAGGTCTTCCGCTCCGACCTCAGGCTTTTTGGGGTGGAGGCCCCAGGGAAGATTTTCCTCATGGGCACCGACAACTTTGGCCGCGACCTTTTTAGCCGCATCGTCTACGGGGGCCAGGTTTCCTTGACCATCGGTATCCTCTCGGCCTTGGTTTCCTTCACCCTGGGCCTGCTCTTGGGAGGCATTGCGGGGTATTTCTCCGGGCGGCCTTTGGCCCTCTCCCTTCCCCCAGCGGCCTGGCGGGGGCTGGGATGGGTGCTTGGCCCTCTGAGCCTTCTCCTTTGGCTGGCGGTGGGAGCTGGCGCCCTTTTCCTCGCCTGGTCTTTTGTGCGCCTGAGCCCTGGGGAAGGGGTTTTCTCCTACCTGGTGGACGGGGTGGTGCTGGCCCTAGGGATGGGGTCGGCCTTCCTCATCCTCCGGCGGGTCTTCCGGGAGCCCCTACGCCTGGACCCCGATGACCTCATCATGCGCACGGTGGAGATCATCGCCGCCATTCCCAGCCTCTTCCTCCTCATCTCCTTGCGGGCAGTCTTCCCCACCAACATCGACCCCCTCCTCACCTTTTACCTGGTGGTGGGCCTTCTGGGCTTCATCGGCTGGGGCGGTCTGGCCCGGGTGGTGCGGGGGATCGTGCTTTCCGTACGGGAGATGGACTACGTGCAGGCAGCCCGGGCCCTAGGGGCCTCAGACGGCCGCATCATCGGCCGGCACGTCCTTCCGGCCACGGCCAGTTACGTGATCGTGAGCCTTTCCCTCACCATCCCCGGGTTCATCCTGGGGGAGAGCGGCCTCTCCTTCCTGGGTCTGGGTGTGACCGAGCCCTACACCAGCTGGGGGCTTCTCCTCCAGGCGGCCCAGCAAGGCGGCTTCGCTTCCTTTACCGACCGCCCCTGGGTTCTCTGGCCGGGGTTTTTCATCTTCCTTTCCGTCCTCTCCTGGAACTTCCTGGGGGATGGCCTTCGGGATGCCTTGGACCCCAGGCGGAGGCAGTAGGCTCTTCTCTTTTGACTGGGTATGGCGTATAACGGGTGAGGTGTTTAGGGGCAGTGCCCGAAGGAGTGCGCATGGACGAAAAGCGGCTACTGGAGGTGAGAGACCTCAAGGTCCACTTCTTCACCGATGACGGCGTGGTGAAGGCGGTGGACGGGGTGTCCTTCCACGTGGACAAAGGGGAGACCCTGGCGGTGGTGGGCGAGTCGGGCTCGGGGAAGAGCGTGACCTCCCTGGCCATCATGCGCCTCATCCCCACCCCCCCCGGGCGGATCGTGGGCGGGGAGATCCTTTTCCGGGGCAAGGACGGTCAGCTACGGGACCTGACCAAGCTCTCCGAGGCGGAGATGCGGCGGATCCGGGGCAACGACATCGCCATGATCTTCCAAGAGCCCATGACCTCCTTGAACCCGGTCTACACGGTGGGGGATCAGATCGCCGAGGCCATCATGCTCCACCAGGGGAAAAGCCGCAAGGAGGCCCTGGAGCTGGCGGCCCACATGCTGGACCTGGTGGGGATCCCCGAGCCCAAGAAGCGCCTGGCCAACTACCCCCACCAGATGTCGGGGGGGATGCGCCAGCGGGTGATGATCGCCATGGCCCTCTCCTGCAACCCCTCCTTGCTCATCGCCGACGAGCCCACCACAGCCTTGGACGTGACCATTCAGGCGCAGATCCTGGAGCTGATGAAGAAGCTCCAGGAGGAGATCGGCATGAGCATCCTCTTCATCACCCACAACCTGGGGGTGGTGGCGGAGATGGCCGACCGGGTGGTGGTGATGTACGCGGGGCGGGCCGTGGAGCAAGCTGACGTGGTCCCCCTTTTCAAGGAGCCCCTCCACCCCTATACCCGGGGGCTCCTCCACTCCGTTCCCCGGCTGGACTTAGCGGCGGAGCACAAGGAGCGCCTCGAGGCCATTCCCGGCAACGTGCCCAACCCCCTCTACCTCCCCTCGGGGTGCGCCTTCCACCCCCGCTGCAAGCACTACGCGGAAGGGCTTTGCGACCGGGAGGTCCCCCCCTTGGAGGATACGGGGGATGGCCGCCAGGTGCGGTGCGCGCGCTGGCGGGAGATCCGGGAGGTTAGGGCATGAAGGAAAACCACGTCCTCCTGGAGGTCAGGGACCTGAAGAAGCACTTCCCCATCCGGGGCGGGGTCCTCTCCCGGGTGGTGGGGAGCGTGAAGGCGGTGGACGGGGTGTCCTTCGCCATCCGGAAGGGGGAGGTGCTGGGCCTGGTGGGGGAGTCGGGAAGCGGCAAGACCACGGTGGGCCGCACCCTCCTCCGCCTCATTGAGCCCACGGGTGGGCGCATCCTCTTTGACGGCCAGGACATCACCGACCTGCCCAAGGACAAGCTCAGGCCCTACCGCCGCCGCATGCAGATCATCTTCCAGGACCCCTTTAGCTCCTTGAACCCCCGGATGACCGTGGGGGACATCATCGCCGAGCCCCTGGTCATCCACGGGATCGGCAAAACGCCCGAGGAGCGCACGGAGCGGGTGGCGGAGCTTCTTAAGCTCGTGGGCCTCTCCCCGGACCATATGCGCCGCTACCCCCACGAGTTCTCCGGTGGGCAGCGGCAGCGCATCGGCATCGCCCGGGCTCTGGCCGTGGCCCCGGAGTTCATCGTGGCCGACGAGCCGGTTTCCGCCCTGGACGTCTCCATCCAGGCCCAGGTGGTGAACCTCCTCCAGGACCTCAAGGAGGAGCTGGGGCTCACCCTCCTCTTCATCGCCCACGACCTGGCGGTGGTGGAGTACATCTCCGACCGGGTGGCGGTGATGTACCTGGGCAAGGTGATGGAGCTGGCCTCCGCCCGGGAGCTCTACCGCAACCCCAAGCACCCCTACACCGAGGCCCTTCTCTCCGCGGTGCCCATCCCCGACCCCACGGTGAAGCGGGAGCGCATCGTGCTCCAGGGGGATATCCCTTCCCCCATCAACCCCCCTTCGGGCTGCGTGTTCCGTACCCGTTGCCGCTACGCCCTGCCCGAGTGCGCCCAGGTGGTTCCCGAGCTCAAGGAGGTGGCCCCGGGGCACTTCAAGGCCTGCATCCGGGACGATATCCTCTAGGGCTTTTGCGGAAGGCCAAGCCCCCCCTTGTGGGGGGTATACTTTTTCCATGCTGGTCAAGGACGTGATGCACGCCCCGGTGATCACCGTGGGGCCGGAGTGGACCCTGGAGGAGGCCTACAGGCTCCTCCTGGAGAAGGGCATCCGCCACCTGCCCGTGATGGAAGGAGGCAGGCTGGTGGGCATCCTCACCGACCGGGACATCCGCCTGGCCACCAGCCACCTCAACCCCCAGGGTCCCTGCCCGGGGTGCACCCGGGTGGAGGAGGTGATGACCCGGGAGGTGGTTACCGCCCATCCCCTGGACCCGGTGGAGGAGGCGGCCCGGGTGATGCGGGAGCGGAAGATCGGCTCCTTGCCGGTGCTGGAGGACGGGGTGCTCCTCGGCATCGTCACGGGGATTGACCTCCTGGATGCCCTCCTCAAGCTCACCGGGGTCACGGAGCCCTCGGGGCGGCTGGAGGTGCGCCTGCCCGACCGGGTGGGGGAGCTGGCCCGCCTTACGGGCTTCCTGGCGGGGCGGGGGGTGAACATCCACTCCCTCCTTTCCTATCCCGAGGACGGGGATTTCGTCCGGGCGGTGGTGCGGGTGAACACCCTGGAAACCCACCTGCTGGCCGAGGGGCTCCGCCAGCAGGGTTTTGCCGTGCTCTGGCCGCCCAAGAAGCCATGGTGATCTACCGGGACGAGTACCGCCTGTACAACTTCGGGCCGGAGCACCCTTTTAGCCCCCTGCGCCTGGAGATGCTCCTTTCCCTGCTCCAGGCCCTGGGGGCGTGGCGGGAGCCCGTGCCGCCCCCGGAGGCCACGCGGGAGGAGATCCTAAGCGTTCACTCCGAGCGCCTGGTGCGCCGGGTGGAGGCGGCAAGCCGGGGGGAGAGGGTGCCCGATCTGGACCACTACGGCCTGGGCACCTCCGACACCCCGGTCTTCCCCGGCATGGACCGGGCGGCGCGGATCCTGGTGGGGGGGACCCTCGAGGGGGCGAGGCGGATCCTCTCCGGGGAGAAGCGGGTGTTGCAGCTGGGAGGGGGGCTGCACCACGCCCAGTACGACCGGGCCTCGGGCTTTTGCGTGTACAACGACCTTTCCGTAGCCATCCGCCACCTTAGCCGGGCCGGGCTGCGGGTGGCCTACCTGGACATCGACGTGCACCACGGGGACGGGGTGCAGTGGATCCATTACGAGGAGGGGGAGGTGCTCACCCTAAGCCTCCACGAGTCTGGCCGCTACCTTTTTCCCGGTACCGGGCACGTGCACGAGATAGGCCGGGGGGAGGGGGTGGGGAGGAAGCTCAACCTGCCCCTGGAACCCTTCACCGAGGACGAGAGCTACCTGGAGGTCTTTGAGGCCCTCCTCCCCTGGGCCCTTAAGGCCTTCCGGCCCGATGTCCTGGTGGTGCAGGCGGGGGCGGATGCCCATTACCTGGACCCCCTGGCCGACCTCCTCCTCACCACCCGGGCCTACGCCCGGCTTTTCCCCCTCATCCTGGAGTACGCCGAGGCCTTCGCCGGGGGGAGGGTCCTCTTTACCCTTGGGGGCGGGTACAGCCTGGACGCCACGGTGCGGGTCTGGACCCTGCTCTACCACGTCTTCCACGGCCTGCCCCTGCCGGAGCGCCTCCCCGAGGAGTGGCTTAGGGCCTGGGAGGCCAGGCTTGGCCAGCCCCTCACCCCCACCCTCCACGACCCGCCCGACCCCTACCCCCCCATCCCCCGCCGGCCCGAGATCGAGAAGCGCAACCGCCTCACCCTGGGGAGGCTCATGGAGCTGGTGGGCTCCTACCTGCTACACTAGCGGGGTGAAGGTGATCCTTAGGCTGCCCGAGCGCAAGGAGGTGGAGGTTCGCGGGAACCGTTCCCTGAGGGAAGTCCTCTTGGAGCTGGGCCTGAACCCGGAAACCGTGGTGGCCGTGCGGGGGGAGGAGCTTCTCACCCTGGACGCGCGGGTGGGGGAGGAGGACACCTTGGAGGTCCTCTCCGCCATCTCCGGGGGCTAGGCATGGTCTGCAAGGTCTGCGGGGAAAAGGCCCAGGTGGAGCTTAGGGGCCGGGGCCTGGCCTTGTGCAAGGCCCACTACCTGGACTGGTTCGTGAAGGAAACGGAAAGGGCCATCCGCCGCCACCGGATGCTCACCCCCGGGGAACGGGTCCTGGTGGCCGTTTCCGGGGGGAAGGACTCCTTGGCCCTGTGGGATGTCCTCCACCGCCTGGGGTACCAGGCGGTGGGGCTCCACATCCAGCTCGGCATTGGCGCCTATTCCGAGCGGAGCCTCGAGGTCACCCAGGCCTTTGCCCGGGAGCGGGGCCTGGAGCTTCTGGTGGTGGACCTGAGGGAGGCCTACGGCTTCGGCGTGCCGGAATTGGCCGAGCTTTCTGGCCGGGTGGCCTGCTCCGCCTGCGGGCTTTCCAAGCGCTACATCCTCAACCAGGTGGCGGTGGAGGAGGGGTTCCGCGCCGTGGCCACGGGGCACAACCTGGACGACGAGGCCGCGGTCCTTTTCGGCAACCTCCTCAACCCCCAAGAGGATGCCCTGGCCCGCCAGGGGCCGGTTTTGCCGGAAAGGCCCGGCCTGGCCGCCCGGGTCAAGCCCTTTTACCGCTTCAGCGAGCGGGAGGTCCTCTCCTACACCCTCCTCCGCGGCATCCGCTACCTGCACGAGGAATGCCCCAACGCCAAGGGGGCCAAGAGCCTCCTCTACAAGGAGGCCCTGAACCGGGTGGAGGCGGAGATGCCTGGGGCCAAGCTGCGCTTCCTCGAGGGCTTTCTGGAAAGGATACAGCCCCACCTGCAAGCCCCCGGGGAGGTGCCCCTCTCCCAGTGCCAGCGCTGCGGGTACCCCACCACGGGGGCGGTCTGCGCCTTCTGCCGCATGTGGGATGCGGTCTACCGCCGGGGCAAAAAGCGCCGCCTCCTCCCCGAGGAGGCCCAGTTCCACCCCCAGGCCACGCCCGTCCGAGCCGGTTAAGCCCGGCCTGTACCGCCACGAGGGGGGCGGGCTCTACCGGGTCTTCTTCCTGGCCCGCCACGGGGAAACCGAGGAGGAGGTGGCGGTACGGGTCCCAGGGCCCCTTTCCCTCTCTGGCTCAAGCGGAAGCGGGTGGCCAGGTTTCAGCTTCTGGAAGAGCTTCCACCCCCGGCCCCGCCGGGGTAAACTCGGGGCATGTGGTGGAAGGAGGCGGTGATCTACCAGATCTACCCCCGGAGCTTCCAGGACAGCAACGGGGACGGCATCGGGGACCTGGAAGGGGTTCGGCGGCGGCTTCCTTACCTGAAGGCCCTGGGGGTGGATGCCCTCTGGCTTTCCCCCTTCTACAAGAGCCCCATGAAGGACTTCGGCTACGACGTGGCCGACTACACCGATGTGGACCCCATCTTCGGCACCCTGGAGGACTTTGACCGCCTCCTCCAGGAGGCCCACGCCCTGGGGCTAAGGGTCCTCATCGACCTGGTCCCCAACCACACCTCCGACCAGCACCCCTGGTTCCTGGAGTCCCGAAGCTCGCGGGACAACCCCAAGCGCAACTGGTACGTCTGGGCCGACCCGGCCCCGGGGGGTGGCCCCCCCAACAACTGGCAGAGCTTCTTCGGGGGACCGGCCTGGACCTACGACGAGAAGACGGGCCAGTACTACCTGCACCAGTTCCTCCCCGAGCAGCCCGACCTCAACTGGCGCAACCCCGAGGTGCGGGAGGCCGTGTATGAGGCCATGCGCTTCTGGCTCCGGCGGGGGGTGGACGGGTTCAGGGTGGATGTCCTCTGGCTCCTGGCCGAGGACCTCCTGCTGCGGGACGAGCCCGGCAACCCCGACTGGCGCCCCGGGATGTACGACCGGGGGCGCCACCTCCACCTCTACACCGAGGACCAGCCGGAAACCTACGCCTACGTGCGGGAGATGCGCTACGTCCTGGATGAGTTTTCCCAGCCTGGCCGGGAGCGGGTGATGGTGGGGGAGATCTACCTGCCCTACCCCCAGCTGGTGCGCTACTACCAGGCGGGTTGCCACCTGCCCTTCAACTTCCACCTCATCTTCCGTGGCCTTGCGGACTGGCGGCCAGAGAACCTGGCCCGCATCGTGGAGGAGTACGAAAGCCTCCTCACCCCTTGGGACTGGCCCAACTGGGTCCTGGGCAACCACGACCAGCCCCGGCTGGCCTCGAGGCTGGGGGAGGCCCAGGCCCGGGTGGCGGCCACCCTCCTCTTCACCCTGCGGGGTACCCCCACCTGGTACTACGGGGACGAGCTGGCCCTGCCCAACGGGGAAATCCCCCCGGACAAGGTGCAGGACCCCGCGGCCCTAAGGCAGAAGGACCGCAAGGGGGAGCACGGCCTGCCCCCCGGGCGGGACCCCGAGCGTACCCCCATGCCCTGGGACGACACCCCCTTCGCCGGCTTCTCCACCCGCGAGCCCTGGCTGCCCCTGAACCCCGACTGGCGGGAGCGCAACGTGGCCGCCCAGGAGAAAGACCCCCGCTCCCCCCTCCACCTGGTCCGCCGCCTCATCGCCCTGAGGAAGGAACCGGAGCTCCTCTACGGGGCCTACCGCACCTACCGGGCCGGGGGCGGGGTCTACGCCTACCTCCGGGGGGAGGGCTGGCTCGTGGCCCTAAACCTCACCGACCGGGAGAAGGCCCTGGAGCTTCCCCGGGAGGGGCGGGTGGTCCTCTCCACCCACCTGGACCGGGAGGAAGGGGTGGCGGGCCGCCTCCTCCTGCGCCCCGACGAAGGGGTGGTGGTACGGTTAGGCTAGGGGCATGGAGGACCCTTTTGCCGGCCTGGCCGAGGCCTACGAGGCCTGGTACCAGACCCCCTTGGGGGCCTACGTCATCGGGGAGGAGGAGCGGGCCCTGAAGGGGCTTCTCCCCTTTGGGGAGAGCCTTTTGGAGGTGGGGGCGGGGACGGGGTACTGGCTTGGGCGGCTTCCCTACCCGAAAAAGGTGGGGGTGGAGCCCTCTTCCGCCATGCTCCGGGTAGGGCGCAAGCGGGTGCCGGAGGCGGAGTGGGTGGCGGCCAGGGGCGAGGCCCTGCCCTTCCCCGAGGGTGCGTTTGACCTGGTCCTCCTCTTCACCGTCTTGGAGTTCGTGGAGGACGTGGAGCGGGTCCTGGCCGAGGCCAAGCGGGTGCGGAGGCCGGGAGGGGCCCTGGTGGTGGGGATCCTCGAGGCCCTCTCCCCCTGGGCGGCCCTGTACCGCCGGTTGGGGGAAAAGGGGGTCCTGCCCTGGAAAGGGGCCCGCTTCCTCTCCCGGGAGGACCTCCACGCCCTCCTGGGCCCCCCCGAGGCGGAAGGGGGGGCGGTCTACCTGGCTCCGGAGGCCCCACCCCCTTTCCCCGAGGCCGACCGGGCGGGTAGGCGGGCGGGCAACCGCCCGGCCCTATACTTGGGACGATGGCGGTGAAGGCCCTCTTGGCCCTTTACCCCCTCCTGCAGGGGGATTACCGGGCGGTGGAGAAGGCCCTTTCCGCCCTGGAGAAGGGCGGGCTGGACCTCCGCGTTTTTCCCACCCACTCCGAGGTTTCCGGGGAGGCAGAAGGCGTCTTCCAAGCCCTGAAGGAGGCTTTTCTGGCCGCGGGCGCCGAGGGGCCCCTGGTCCTTTGGGCCCTCCTCACCAACGCCTGCCAGGCCCAAGACCCCTTCCGCCGCCCCGAGCGCCTCCAGCGCTTTCCCCCTGGGGAGATCGCAAAGAAGGCCCTTGAGGGCTTCTTCGCCAAGAGCGCCCTGGACCTGGGCACCGGCACCGGGGTCTTCGCCGAGGCCTTCGCCGCCCTGGGGCTTTTCACCGTGGGCCTGGACCCCCGGGCCGACCGCCTGGAGGTGGCCCGGGCCAAGGTCAAGGGGGCCCGCTTCGTGGAAGGGCGGGCCGAGGCCCTGCCCTTTCCCGAGGCCAGCTTTGACCTGGCCTTTTTCGGCCTCTCCCTCCACCACCTGGACCCCCTTCCCGCCCTCCGGGAGGCGGCCCGGGTGGCCCGCAGGGTGGCCGTGCTGGAGTGGCCCTACCGGGAGGAGGAGGTGGGCCCGCCCCTAGGGCGGCGGTTTTCTCCTGAGGGCCTCCAGGAGCTTTTCCAAAAGGCCTTGGGAAGCCCGCCCCGCCTCGAGGCCACGGAGGGCTACCTCCTGGCCCTATGGGACAAAGGCTAAGGGCCCCTTGCGGGGCCTCCTTGGTGCCGGGGGCGGGACTCGAACCCGCACGCCCTCGTCGGGCAACAGATTTTGAGTCTGCCGCGTCTACCGGTTCCGCCACCCCGGCGGGCGCACCCTAAGGATAAGGCCCAGGAGGGCAAGCGTCAACGCCAGCCCCACCGCCCAGTCCCCATAGCGGGCGTAAGGGGTAAGCCCTTCCCGGAAGGCGAAGGGGGCCAGGAGGTAGCCCTCCCGCTGCGCGGGGATGGCCGCCACCACCCGGCCCAGGGGGTCAATGCTGGCGGTGATGCCGTCGTTCCCGGCCCTCAGGAGCCAGCGCCCCGTCTCCACTGCCCGCAGCCGCCCCAGGGCAAAGTGCTGCCGCCCGCCGAAGGAGGGACCGTACCAGGCGTCGTTGGTGAGGAGGACCAGCACCCCTGCCCCTTCCCGCACCAAGGCCCGGGCGGTGGAGGGGAAGACGGACTCGTAGCAGATCATGGCCCCGTAGGGGCCCAAGGGGGCCACCCGGCTCCCCGGGGTCCGGTCGGCCAGCTCCCCCAGGCCCAGGGCGCGGAAGAAGAAGGCGTAGACCCCGCCCAAGGCCTCGCGGAAGGGAAAGCGTTCCCCGAAGGGCACCAGGCGCACCTTATCGTACTGGGCCAGGACCCTTTCCTCTTGGTAGAGGACGGCCCGGTTGGGGCCGTAGAGGTTGAGCCCCGTGACCAGGGGCCGCCCCCCCAGGACCCCCTCTATGCCTTGGGGAAGGGTCCAGACCGCGGTCTCCGGCCAGACCACCAGGCTGGCCTCGGGGTGGCGGGCCAGGCCCTGGGCGGTGAGCCGGGGGTAGACCGCCTCCCCCAGGTCCCCCTGGACCTTGGCCAGGGGGTTGACGTTGCCCTGCACCAGGAGGGCCCGCTCGGGGGCTGGGGTTTCCGGCAGGGGCCAAAGCCAGAGGAGGGCCCAGGGCAAAAGGAGCCAGTAGCGCCTTTGGGAAAGGCCCAAGGCCAGAAGGAGGACCAGGAGGGAGAGGAGGTAGACCCCGCCCCAGGCGGCCAAAACCCTCCCCGGGGCCTCGAGGAGGGCGTACCCCAAAAGCCCCCAGGGGAAGGCCAGCTCCCCCTGCTCCGTGAGCCACTCCAGGACCACCCAGCCCCCCACCCGCAGGAGGGGCGTGGGGGTGAGGGCGAAGAGGAGGCCAAAGGTGAGGGCCTTGAGGAGGACCAGGGGGAGGAAGGGCACCGCCCCCCAGGGGCCGAACAGGACCGCGAAGCTTTGGGGAAGCCAGGCCAGGTGGAGGCCCCAAAACCCTAGCCCGGCCCAGAACCCCTTGCGGAAGCCTCCCCGGAGAAGGGGCACCAGGACCAGGGGGGCCAGGGGGCCCAGGGGAAAGGGGGGAAGGGTCAGGGCCAGGAGAAGGCCCAGGGCCAAGGCCTGCACCCCCTTACCATACGGGCTTGGGTCCAGATTGCCCAGGCCCTTGGGGGAAAGGATGGCAGAATGGGTGCATGCGCCTGGGGGTTCTCTCCGATATCCACGCCAACCTGCCCGCCCTCGAGGCCGCCCTGGAGGCCCTCAGGGCCGAGGGCGTGGACGAGGTCCTGGTCCTGGGGGACCTGGTGGGCTACGGCCCCCACCCCAAGGAGGTCATCGCCCTCCTCTGGCGGGAAGGGCTTCCCGCCATCGCCGGGGCCTGGGACCTGCGGGTGGCCTACCCCCTGCCCGTCCCGCTTCCCGAGGGGCTGGGCAAGGCCACCTTGGAGTGGACCCGCTCCCGGCTTTCCGAAAAGGAGCTCGCTTACCTTCGTTCCTTACGCCTTTCCCACCGCCGCACCTACGGGGATAAGCGCCTGGTGGGCTTCCACGGCAAGCCCGGCCGCCCCGAGGAGCACCCCGACCTCCTGGGCCCAGCCAAGGAGTTTTTGGCCCTCCTGGAGCGCTACGGGGCCCAGGTCCTCCTCCTCGGGGGGCGGCACCTGCCCCTGGCCCGCCGGGTGGGGACGGGCCTTCTGGCCGACCCCGGGAGCGTGGGCCTGAGCCTTTCCGGGGAACCCGGGGCCGACGCCCTGGTCCTGGACACGGACACCCTCGAGGCCCGCTTCCTCAAGGTGCCCTACGATCTGGGCCGCCTCCTTTTTGACCTAAGGGCCTGGGACCTCCCCCGGGCCCTGGAGCGGGTCTACCGCACGGGCCGCTTCGCCGCCCTCTAGGAGGGCCTTGGCCTCCTGCCTCAGGTCTGGGTCCTCCAGGAACCCCTCCACCCCCTTCCCCGCCCGGAAGAGGGCGTGGAGGGCGGTGCGCCGCACCAGGGGGCTTGGGTCCCGGGCCGCCTCGGCCATGAGGCCCTCTCCCAGGCCCAGGTTGCTCAGGACAATGAGGGCGTTCCGGGCCATCCGGGCCCGGCCAGGCCGGGCGAAGGCCGTGTCCCCGTACTTGCGCCAAAAGGCCCGCCCGGAAAGGCGGAAAAACTCCCCCAGGTCCGGATGGGCCAGCTCCGGCTCGGGGCGGAAGCCCGCCCAGGCCTTGCCGAAACGCCCCCAGGGGCAGACCTCCCCGCAGAGGTCACACCCTAAGAGCCACTCCCCTATCCCCGGCCAGAGGGCTGGGGGGAGGAAGCCCTTGTGCTCCACGGTGAGGTAGCTCACGCACCGCCGGGCCTCCAGGGTCCCGTCCCCCAGGAGGGCCCCTGTGGGGCAGGCGGGAAGGCAGCGGGCGCAGCGGCCGCACCGCCCGGGGTGGAGGGGAGGAGGCTCCACCTCCAGGGGGGTGAGGAGGACCCCGATGAAGGCGTGGACCCCTAGGCCTGGGGAGAGGAAGTAGCCGCTCCGCCCAATCCATCCCGCCCCCGATAGGGCGGCCAGGGTCCGCTCGGGAAGGGGCCCGTGGTCCACGTAGCCCTTGGCCTCCAGCCCGAGGCCCCGGGCCAGGGCCTCCAGGTGCCGGACCTCCTCCCCCAGGAGGCGGTGGTAGTCCCGCACCCAGGCGTAGCGGGCCACCCGGCCCACCCTGAGGCCCCCTGGGGGCACCCCGGGGTCGGGGTAGGCGTAGGGGGCGAAGAGGAGGAGGGCGCTTCGCGCCCAAGGGAAGCGAAGGCGGGGGCGGAAGCGCTCCTCTACCCGCGCCTCCAGGTAAGCCATCCCCCCGTGCCGGCCTGCCGCCAGCCAGGCCCGGAAGCGGGCCTCCTGGGCCTCGAGGCCCTCCAGGGGGGCCCAGGCCACCCCCAGGCCCCGCGCCCTTGCCGCCTCCTCCAGGAGGGCCCCAGGGTCCATGCCCTTAGCCTATAATCCCCCCATGGAGCCCTTACGCATCGCCCTCCTGGGGGGCGGCACCGTGGGGGGGGCCTTTTACGCCCTGGTCCAGGAACGCCTCCCTGACTTCCACGCCCTGGGGTTTGCCCCGGAGTTCCTCGGGGTGCTGGTGCGCAGCCTGGACAAGCCCCGGGCCATCCCCGAAAGCCTCCTGCGCTCCAGGCCCTTTGACCTCTCGGAGGCCGACGTGGTGGTGGAGGCCTTGGGCGGGGTGGAGGTGCCCCTGGGCCTGGTGCGGCCTGCCCTGGAGGCCGGCATTCCCCTCATCACCGCCAACAAGGCCCTCTTGGCCGAGGCCTGGGAGGCCTTACGCCCCTTCGCCGAGGAGGGGCTCATCTACCACGAGGCCAGCGTCATGGCCGGCACCCCCGCCCTCTCCTTTTTGGAAACCCTAAGGGGGAGCCGGCTTCTGGAGCTCCACGGCATCCTCAACGGCACCACCCTCTACATCCTCCAGGAGATGGAAAAGGGGCGGACCTACGGGGAGGCCCTGGCCGAGGCCCAACGCCTGGGCTACGCCGAGGCCGACCCCAGCCTGGACGTGGAGGGAACCGATGCCGCCCACAAGCTCACCCTCCTGGCCCGGCTCCTGGTGGACCCGGGCTTCCCCCTAACCCAGGTGGAGGTCCAGGGCATCACCCGCCTCACCCCGGAGGTCTTGAAAAGGGCGGAGGCCCAAGGGGAAAGGGTGCGCCTGGTGGCAAGCCTCTATGGGGAAGGGGGTCGGTGGCGGGCCGCCGTGGCCCCCAGGCGCATCCCCCAGGACCACCCCCTGGCCCAAGCCCGGGGGAATGCCCTTTGGGTGCGCGCCCATCCCCTGGGGGAGGCCCTCGTCACCGGCCCGGGGGCGGGGGGTGGGGCCACGGCCAGCGGCCTCCTTGCGGACCTCTTCCGCCTCCTTGCCGGCTCCCCCGGCCACCTGCCTGCCCCTGCCCCCAGGCCGCCCTTGGCCGAGGGCAGCCCCTTCCCCGGGGTGCCTTGACGCTTGGGGGGGAAAGGGAAAAGCATATTCCCATGCGCCTGCCCCTGATGGAGCGTTACCGCGCCCACCTACCGGTTTCCTCCGGTACCCCGGTGGTCTCCCTCCTGGAGGGTTCCACCCCCCTGGTCCCCCTGAAGGGCCCCGAGGAGGCCAGGCGGCAAGGGGTAAGGCTCTTCGCCAAGCTGGAGGGCCTGAACCCCACGGGGAGCTTCAAGGACCGAGGGATGACCCTGGCGGTCTCCAAGGCGGTGGAGGCGGGGGCCAAGGCCGTGGCGGCGGCCAGCACGGGGAACACCGCCGCCAGCGCCGCCGCCTACGCCGCCCGGGCGGGGATCGGGGCCATCGTGGTCCTCCCCGCGGGGTACGTGGCCCTGGGCAAGGTGGCCCAGAGCCTGGTCCACGGGGCCCGCATCGTCCAGGTGGAGGGGAACTTTGACCAGGCCCTGGCCCTCACCAAGGCCCTCACCGAGGCCTACCCCGTGGCCCTGGTCAACTCCCTGAACCCCTACCGCCTGGAGGGGCAGAAGACCCTGGCCTTTGAGGTGGTGGACGAGCTGGGGGATGCCCCCCACTACCACGCCCTGCCCGTGGGGAACGCGGGGAACATCACCGCCCACTGGATGGGGTACAAGGAGTACCACGCCCTGGGCAAGGCCAGCCGCCTGCCCCGGATGCTGGGCTTCCAGGCCGCAGGGGCCGCCCCTTTGGTCCTGGGCCGTCCGGTGGAGAGGCCGGAGACCCTGGCCACGGCCATCCGCATCGGCCACCCCGCCAGCTGGGAAGGGGCCCTGCGGGCCAAGGAGGAGTCGGGAGGGCGGATTGAGGCGGTCAGCGACGAGGAGATCCTGGCCGCCTACCGCTACCTGGCCGAGGTGGAGGGGATCTTCGTGGAGCCCGCCAGCGCCGCGGCCATGGCCGGGGTCTGGAAGCTCCTGAGGGAAGGGGCCCTGGAGGCGGGAAGCCAGGTGGTCCTCACCCTCACCGGCCACGGCCTCAAGGACCCGGCCACGGCGGAAAGGGTGGCCAGGCTTGCTCCCCCCGTGCCCGCCACCCTTTCGGCGGTGGCCGAGGCCGCGGGCCTCCTGTGATAAGCTTGGGCCATGTCCGAGGCCAAGGACCTGCGTAAGAAGCGCAAGGAGCCCTTCCCCGGGGCCTACTACCTGGCTGGGGCCATCACCATCGCCCTCATGCTCCTCTTCCTGGCCCTGGGGGCCAGCCTCCCCCCGGGGGCGGCGGGGTTTTTGGTGGCCTTCGTCCTGGGGCTTACGGTGAACCCCAGGTACGTGCCCTACTTCCTGGCTGCGGGGGTTTTCTCCGCCTTCATGGGCTTTGGGGGCCGGGAGCCCCAGGTGGCCTGGGGCGGGGTAGCCTTGGTCCTCTCCCAGCTCCTGGTAAGGCGCTTCGTCCGCGACTGATGGAGCCCAACCGCCTGGCCCAAGCCCTGGCCCTCCTGGGGGTGGCGGCCTACGCCTTTTTCCTCTTCCTCCGCCCCAACCAGGAGGGGATGGCCCTGGCGGTGGGGCTCTTTGTGAGCGCCATGGCCGTGGCCTACGGGGAAAGGCCCTTCCCGGTGCCCTTCTTCGCCGGGCTTTACGCCCTCCTTTTCCTCCTGCAGCTCCTCTTCGGCCACCCCCTACCCTTCCTCGCCGGTGGCGTTTTAGGGGTAGGCCTGCCCTACCTCCTCTACCGCTTGCGGAGGCCCGCCAGGTAGAGGAGGGCCCCCAGGAGCATTCCCTCCCCCAGGGAGGGGAGGTAGAAGGCAAGCTCCTGAAGGTCCAGGCGCAGGTAGAGGAGGAGGGGCCAGGGGGTGAGGGCCCAGGCCAGGCCCGGCCTGCCGTAGCCCGCCGCCAGAAAGATTCCCGCCCCCAGGCCCCGCAGGTAGGCCAGCCACCCCGAGCCCAGCTCGTTTTGGTAGACGAACCAGAGAAGGTTGAGCCAGACCCCGAGGACGGCGAGGGGCAGGCGCTTTTCCAGGCGAAAGGTCAGGCCCAGGACCAGGAGGAAGCCTAGGGCCTCAAGCATGGGCCGCCTCCTGGATGCCCTGGGCCTCGAGGTAGGCCACCAGCACCTCCAGGGCCTTTTCCACCGCCTCGTCCAGGTCCTCCCCGGGGATCACGGGGATGCCCTCCTCCTGGGCCCAAAGGAGGAGGTGTTCCTGGATGAGGCGGATCTCGGCGAAGTGGGCCAGGTACTTGTCCTGGGGGCGGGCGTGGCCGGTTTCCCGGTCGCGGAGAAGGAAGCGGTCCCGGTGGAGCCTTTCGTCCTGCAGTACCAGGAGCATGGGCACGGTGAGGACCTTGTCCCGGTAGGGGTGGTCCAGGTAGCGGGGCACCACGTGCACCCCTTCCAGGACGATGGAGGTCCCCTCGAGGGCGCTCCGCTCCTGGATGGCCCTAAGCCCCACCGCCACCCGGGCTACCTGGTCCAGGAAGCCCCGGAGAACCCGGGCCTCGTGCCCTTCCTCGGTGAGCTGGGGCAGGAGGGCCTTCCAGGCCTCAAAGGTGGAGAGGTGCAGGGTGGGGAGGAGGTCTTTGGAGAGGGAGGCGCGGAACACCTCCCGCACCGCATCCGAGGGCACGATGTGGGTGATGCCCAGCCGGTAGGCCAGGGCCGAGGCCAGCACGCTTTTCCCCACCCCCGTGACCCCCCCGATCAGGATGTGCACCGGCCGGGCCCGCCGCCGCAAGCGGCGGAGCAGAAGGTAGCGCCGGGCCACCTCCTCCCCCGCCTCCTTGAGAAGGGCCTGGTAAACCCGATCCCGCAGTTCGGAGCGCCGCACCACCCGCTCCCCCCGCCTGAGCTCCCCCTCCATCTCCCGGGCCAGGCGGTAGGCCTGTTCGGGGGAGAGGCCGATCCCCATGAGGGACTGGGCCAGGATGCCTTTGGAGAAGGGCATCCTTGGCTCGCCTTCTTCCTCTTCCACGAAGAGCTCCCCGGCGAAGGCCCGGCGCTCCAGGTAACGCCGGGCCGCCGCCTCCCCCTTGGCCCGGCCCACCTCCTGGGCCACCACGCCTTCTAGGCGGCGGGCGGAGATCTGCCGTACCCCCTCTTCCCGCAGGTGGCGTTCCACCGCCTTGGCCAGGGCGTGGGCCTCCTTCAGGGAAAGCCCCGCCTCCTCCAGGCTTTGCGCCAGGAGGCCCTTGGAGAAGGGGCGGCGCCTTTTGCCGTCCAGTACCAGGATCTCCTCAAAGGGGAGGGTCTGGTGGGCCAGCTTGGCGGCAAGCTCGCCTCCCAAGGCCTTGGCCGCCTCTTCCAGGAAGACCTGGCGCAGGAGCCTAGGGGTGACCTCCTTCCGCCCTTCCTCCTTGAGCCGCTCCTCCACGGTGTGGGCCAGGGCCTGGGCGGCCTCGAGGGGCACCCCAAGCGGCAGCAAGGCTTCCAACAAAAGCCCCTTGGAAAAGGGCCAGCGGCCCCGCCGCAGGCGCACGAAGACCTCAGCCATTGCTTGGCATCATAGCACTTTCCCTTGCGGATGGGCTTTCTTGACAGGCATTTTCCCTGCGTGCTATGCTACCTTACGGCTTGGCGCCGTAGCCAAGGGGTAAGGCAGAGGTCTGCAAAACCTCCATTCGCCGGTTCGAATCCGGCCGGCGCCTCCAAAGGCAAGGGCGCGTAGCTCAGGTGGCCAGAGCACTACCTTGACACGGTAGGGGTCGGTGGTTCAAGTCCACTCGCGCCCACCAGGCTTAAGGACGATGAAAACCCCGGGTTCCATCCCGGGGTTTTCGCTTAGGTTTACCCTCAATCTACCCTCAATTGTCTTCGGGGTCCTTATCCTTTGGCAAGACCTGAAGGGAGCGGAGGGTGGATTTGAGTTCTTCTTGGGAGATGTGGGTGTAGTGCTTGAGGGTGGTGGAGAGGGTTTTGTGGCCTGCTAGGGCGGCGGCGAGTTTGGGGTTCCCGGTTTGGCGGATGACCCGGGTGAGGAAGGTCCCCCGGAGGTCGTGGAGGCGGGCGTACTTCACCCCGGCCTTGTTGAGGATGGATTTCCAGGCCCGTTTGAGGTTTTCCGGGCGGATGGGGGTACCGGAGAGGGAAGGGAAGACGAGGCCGTTGGGTTGGTAGAGGCCGTCGTCTATGAGGCGCTGGCGGTGTTCTTCCAGGATGGCGATGGCTTCTTCGGTGAGGGGGATGGTGCGGTTGGAGGTGGGGGTTTTGGTACCCGTCAGGATGGGCTTGTTAGACGCGAGGTCTTTGACGAGGGCGCGGCGTATGTGGAGCTCGCCCTTTTCCAGGTCTATGTCGGGCCAGGTGAGGCCGAGGACCTCGCCTCTTCGGAGGCCGAAGGCGGCGGCGAGGTAGAAGAGGGGGAAGAGGCGGTGTTGCCGGGCGGCTTCCAGGATCTTAGCCAGTTCCTCCTCTCTGCCCACCTCCCTTCCTGCCTCTCCGACTCCAGGTAAAGAAGCTTGTACACCGCCTCTTCCTTAGGAAACTTGTGGTCCCGCACCTTCGTCCCCCGCCGCACTTCCCGGATAAACCGCTCCATCAGGTTGGTGCTCCGCAGGTACGGCCAAAGCACCTTGGGGTACCCGTAGAACCGCAGGAAGGCCCCCGAATCCTGTACCCAAAGCCCCACCACCCCCGGGTACCGCGAACCCCAGGCGGCCTTCACCTCCTCCAAGGCCCCAAGAGCTTCTTCCCGGCTCTCCGCCCCGTACACCCGCCTCAGGTCCTCCGCCAGCAGGCCCCGGTCCCGCGCCCGCACCTGGGACAGGCTCCACCGCACCCCGTGCACCACGCACCGCTGCCATTCCGCCTGAGGGTAGACCCTGCGGATCGCTTCAGGAAGCCCGGGCAGCCCGTCGGTGATGAAGAGCAATACCCGCCGCAGGCCCCGCTGCCAAAGCTCCCCCAGGACCCCCTCCCATCCCAGGGCGCTCTCCGTGGGCAACAGCCAAAACCCCAGGACCCGCCTCTCCCCATTAGGGGCGATGCCCAGGGCCACATACACGCTTTCCCGTACGATCCCTTCTCCTTCCCTGAAGACCTTTAGGGAAAGCCCGTCCAGGTAGACGAAGGCCATCTCCTCGGGCAAAGGCCGGGTGCGGAAGGCTCCTGCCGCCTCCAGGACCTCGTCCGTCAGGGCGCTCAGGGTCTCGTGGGAGTAGCGGTGGCCTAAGAGCAGGCTCAGTATCTCGGCCGCCTTGCGCTGACTGACCCCGGCGGCGTAAAGGGCTACCGCCACTTCCCCCACGTCCACCAGGCGGCGGACGTAGGGCTTAAGGAAAGCCGGGTAATACCGAGATTCCCGATCCCTAGGGACCTTCAGGTCCACCTGGCCGAAGGTGGTCTCCAGCTTGCGGGGGTAGTAGCCGTTCCTGCGGCCTCCGTGCACCTGCAAGAAGGCCGTCCGGTCCAGCTCCAGAACCGTCTGCAGAACCTCGGCTACTGTCTCCCGCACCGCTTCCCTCAGCAAGATCCGCAAGGTATCCTGGTCCACGGGGCACCTCCTCGTGCTAAGGTGTGCCCCCCTATTAAACACGGACCCTTACACATAAATCCTTACACGACCGCGCCAGGTGATCGAGCGCTACATCCAGGAGCAGCGCAAGCATCAGGTAGACGATGCATAAGGCGTTCAAGTACCGACTCTACCCCACCCGGCCCCAGCAAAAAGACCTGGAGCGCACCCTTGCGCTGTGCCGCAGCCTGTACAACGCCGCCTTGCAGGAGCGTAGAGATGCCTACAAGAAGGGCGGGAGGACTGTCGGCTTCTACGAACAGAAGAGGTATCTGCCCGAGATACGGGCCGAGCTGCCGGAGTACAAGCGCATTCATTCCCAGGTCTTGCAGAACGTCATCGAGCGGGTGGACAAAGCCTTCCAGGGCTTCTTCCGACGGCTTAAGGCCAAGGGGAAAGCGGGCTATCCCCGCTTCAAGGGGCAGGGGCGCTACGACTCCTTCACCTTCCCCCAAGCGGATAAAACAGGAGTCAAGGTTCAAAAGGGTCGGGTACTGTTGTACGGCATCGGCTCGGTCAAGTGCAAGTTCCACCGTCCTCTGGAGGGGAAACCGAAGACCGCCACGGTCAAAAGGGAGGGGGAAGAGTGGTACATCGTCTTCGTCTGCGAGGTGGACCCCAAGCCCCTTCCCTCCAACAACCGGGCCATCGGGATAGACCTGGGCACCAACCCCCACTTCCTCGTCACCTCCGACGGGGAGATGGTCGAGGCCCCCCGGTACCTCCACAAGGCGCAAGCCAAACTCGCCGCCGCACAGCGCAGCCTTGCCCGCAAGAAGCGGGGCAGCCGTCGTCGCGAGAAGGCCAGAAAGCGGGTTGCCAAGCTGCACCGCAAAATCGCCAACCAGCGCAAAGACTTCCACCATAAAATTGCAAGGAGGCTGGTCAATACCTATGGAACCATCGTTCACGAGAATCTGAACATCCAAGCCCTATCCCGCTCCCGTCTATCCAAAGGAGTTCTGGATGCGGGTTGGGCGCAGTTTCTCCAAATCCTCGCCTACAAAGCGGAAGAAGCTGGTAGGCGGGTCGTGGGGGTAGACCCCCAACATACAAGCCAGGACTGTCCAGTGTGCGGCCACCGGGAAAAGCGTCCCCTCTGGGTGAGGGAATTTACCTGTCCGGGTTGTGGGACTCCCCTGCATCGGGATGTGGCCGCCGCGCTGAATGTTCTGGCAAGGGCCTGGACGGGGCCTTCGGGGATGGGTACGGCGTGGGCCGTCCCGTGGTCACGGGCGAAGCCCGTATCTTGGGAACCGAGAAGCCTCGGACTTCAGTCCGAGGAGTCGTCACAGGACCAAGGAGAAGGGGGAGAACGCCATGGGAGGAAAGTTCGAGGGCAAGGTCAAGATCACGGAGGAACTCCTCTTTGATGAGGAGTTCATCGCCGAGCTCAAGCGCAGGCGGGAGACCCTGGGAGTCTCCGCCACCCGGTTCGCCCGGATGCTGGGCCTCCGGCCCCACTGGGTCTTGCGGGTGGAGCAGGGCAAGGACTACCTGGCCCGCAAGCCCTACTACCTGGTGAAGCGCTACCTCCGGGCCCTGGGCTTTGACGAATAGCTCCGGGGCGCAAGGGGCCGTGCAGGGAGCTGGCATAGGTAGGGGGTACGGGTGCCCATGGCCCGCGGGCCCTGGGGCGGGCCGTTAGGCTGGTCCTATGGACCCATCCCGCCTCCCCATCGCCCTCCGCCTCCTGGAGGGGGGAAAGGACCGGGAGGCCCTGGCCCTCCTCCAAACCCCCCAAGAAGGCCTCCCCGAGGCGGAGCGCCTGGCCCTCCTGGGCTTCCTGGAGGGCCGCAAGGGGGACTGGGGAGGGTACCGGGCCCTGGCCCTGGAGGCCGCCCGGAGGGCCCAGACCCCCCTCACCCTCTACCACCTGGGCCTCGCCCTGCCCCCGAGGGAAGGGGCGGTGGCCCTGGAGGAGGCCCTCCACCGCTTCCGGGGGAACTCCCAGGCGGAGGCCCGGCTCCACCTGGCCCTGGCGGTGGTCCTGGAGCGCCTGGGCCGTCCCGAGGCCCTGGCCCATGCCGCCTTGGCCCGCCTCAAGGCCCCTTCCCCCTGGACCCGGCTCCACCACCTCCGCCTGGAGCTCTTCTTCGGCGCCCTTCCCCTCCCCGAGGTCCTGGAAGAGGGGGAGGAGTTCCTGCTCCACGAGCTGCCCGGGGTGCGCCTCCTGGCCGGGCACACCCTGGCCCTGGCCCACCTCCTCCGGGGCCAGCCCCGGCGGGCCCGGACCCTCCTCCAGGGCCTCCTTCCCCTCCTGGGCCCGGGCAGCCTCCCGAGCTTCCTGGTCCTTGGGGCCTTGGCCCTGGAACCCCTTAGGGCCCGGCTCCTCCTGGAAGCGGCCCAGGCCGGCCCCCAGGCGGGGTGGTCCCAGGGCTTCCTCCTCCTGGCCCAGGGGCTCCTGGAAGGGGGGGAGGCGGCCAGGGATCTCCTCCTCTCCGCCCACGGCCTCCTCCGGGAGGACGGGGCCCTCTACGCCCTCCTGGCCGAGGCCCGCCTCAGGGCCCTGGGGGCGGAGGTAGAGGCCCCACTGGCCCCCCGCCTGGCCCCCGCCCTCCGCCCCGAGGCCCGGGCCTTCCTGCTGGGCCGAGGGGAGGAGACCTCCCTCCGCCTCCTTGACGGAGGTCCCCTACCCTCCTTAGGGCCTAGGGGCACGGAGGCGCTGGCCCTCCTCCTTGCCCACGAGAAGGGCATATCGGGAGAAGCCCTGGCGGAGGCCCTCTACGGGGAACCCAACCTAGGGGCCTTGAAGACCCTCCTCCACCGCCTGCGGGCCAAGGGCTTCCGGATCTCCTGCGCCCCCTACCGTCTGGAAGACCCTCCTCCCTCGGACCTTTTGGCCTTTCTCAGGGCCCTTTCCGGGAGAGACCTGGAACAGGCCCTTGCCCTTTACCAGGGCCCCCTCCTCCCCTGGAGCCAGGCCCCGGGGGTGGAGGCGCTCCGCCTAGAACTGGAGGAGACCCTGCGCCGGGCGGTGCTGGCCTCGGGGGACCAGGAGGCCCTCTTCCTCCTCGCAGAGCGCTTGGGGGAGGACCTGGAGGTTTGGGAGGCCCTCCTGGAGGGGCTATCCCCCGAGGATCCCCGCTACCCCATCGCCCGGGCCCGGGTGGAGCGGCTTCGCCGGGAGTACGGGGTGTGAACCGGGAGGGAAGCAGTCGGGACTCCAGCAGGCCAGGGAAGGGGCGGGACCAGGGCCTCTTAGAAGGGCCAGGAGAAGCCATCCCACGAGGAGAACCCAAGGCCACCTGTGCCTCATGCTTCCAGGGTGCCAAGGGGGAGGTTACGCGGGGAGTCCAAGGTTACGCGAGGTTACGCAGGGGCCATCGTTGGGAAGAGCTTCCACGTAACCTGGACGTAACCTCCCCCCTGCTACCCTGGGGCTAACCCGTAAGGGGGTGGAAGAAATGCACGAGAGGGGTTTACAACTTCCAAAGGTCGTAGGCCAGCAGCATGATTTCCTGATGGTTGCCATTGATACAGGCAATTTTATATTGGCTTACGAGGAGGACCTCGAAGAAGGATTAGGCTCGGAATACGAAAGGCTTTGGGTCGAAGACGTGCCCCTTGTCCTTGCCAGCGACGCTAGCGTTGTCCTACGCAGAGAGCGGTTCGGGGGAATACTCTACGGCTTTAAGAGGGGCATTTTTCTCAATCAGGAAGCCTTCGACCTTGTTAGATCCTTTGTAGTTGCTACTAGGCCATCGCTGGCCCTCAAGCAAGTTCTCAAAGAAGGAGGCTTAAGTGAAATTACCAAGGGATTTGTAGAGGCAGCGGGGCATTTAATCCTTTACTTGATTGCCGAGGGATACCTTCGCCCTTCTCAAGAAGGGCTGGAATCTAAAGCTTTGTTCCTAGACGATCAACACTTCTCCGATGACCGGTACTATAGGCCTCTATCCATGGAAATCGAGCTCACGAATAGGTGCTATAGGCGTTGTGCATACTGTGCATACGAATCCGGCCCTGAACCCAAAATACCTCTTCGGGAAGAGCTGACTTTCGATGAGTGGGGATATATCTTGGATTCCATAAGAAAGGAAGGGGTCTTCTACCTTGAATTCACAGGAGGTGATCCACTGAGTAGGCCAGATGGATTGGAGATCATCCGCCTAGCGGACGAGCTAGGGTTTAGCGTTCAAGTTAACACCGACTTGTCCGTGTTGCGAGATAGCGACTTAGATAAGATTGCGTCCACAAAAAATCTGAACTTCGTGGGTACCACTTTAGACGGATCTAGTCCGGATAGCCACGATTTGCTTCGGGGTAAGGGGGGATTTAAGACTACCTTGCGGCAGATAAGTCTCATTGCCAAAGCCGGTATCCCTCTGGCTGTCTTCACGGTAGTTCACAAGAAGAACTACACTGAGATTAGAAAGATAGGTGAAATCGCAACACAAAACAACGCTATGTATGGGATTGCGCCCATGTATCCCGCAGGGCGCGGGGCAAGCTTGAATCATCTCGTTCTTAGCCAGGAAGAGTGGGACTTCGCTGTAGGGGAATACATGGACATGGTTAGATTAGGTGCGATTAAGCCCCACCAAAGGCTGTGGTATAAGCTTTCTAGAGAACTTAGATCGGAAAACCCGGCCCGCGATCAGATATGGCTTACCTCTAGGGGTAATCGTGCTCTTCGCGTAGATCCGAGGGGTAATGTCTACGTTTCTGCCAAATTGCGTGAGTGGCGGCCCAGGTATTCGTTCTTCGGCAACCTTCTAACGAGCACTTTAGCCGACATTTGGGAGAATTCGCCTCTACTGCAAGAGCTACGGAAAATACCTGTTCAACCGAACTTCTTTGATGCCGTGGACATTCGGACTATCCCCAATTACACCAGCGAAATCCCTCTAGCTGATGGCTCAGCGTCCCAGCATGGCTAAGGATTTAACTCCGCCCTCGGGTACCTTCTCCTTCTTCCTCCTCGCCTTCCTTCTAACCCTGACCGGCCAGGGCCTGGTGGTGGCGGGCCTATGGCGGTTCCTGGAAGCGGGAGCCTCGGGGCTACAAACTTCGGTCCTCACCCTGGTTCAAGCCTTAGCGAGCATCCTGACCCCCTTTCTCCTCCAATCCTGGCTTGAGACCAGGCCCCAAATGGTGCTCCGCCTCCTCGCCTTTGGCCTTGGGGTAGCGGCCCTCCTCGCCCTGGGAAGCCCTGGCCTTAGCACCTTTCTTCTCCTTTACGCCGCCTTGCTCGCCCTCTTCCTCTTCCTTACGGCTGCTCTGGCCATCTACGGCGTTTTACTGGGAAGCGCCCTGCCCCGCCTCTTCCCTAAGGAGGCCCTGTCCCAGGCCAACGCCCGCTGGGAAATGGCCAATACCTTGGGCCTGGTCCTGGCCCCCCTCATAGGGGGCTTTGCCGTGGACCGCCTGGGGCCCTACGCCCTTCCCCTCTTCGCCCTTCCTCTGGGGGTGGCCCTGGTCCTCCTCCTGGGCCTGAAGGCCCCTCCTCCCCTAGGCCCTTCCGAAGGGAGGCGGAAGGCCTTTGGGGGTGTACCCTTGGGTGTTCTCCTCCCCGTTGCTCTACCTGCCCTTCTCCCTGCCCTGGCCCTCACGGGGGGCGGGGTCCTCACCGCTCTTCTCTTCCACGACCTCAAGCGGCCCGAGGGGCTAGGTATCGCCTGGGCGGGCTTTAGCCTGGGGGGCTTCCTTGTGGCCCAGGCCCTTACCCGCGTCTCCCTCCCCCCGGTCCTTGGCCTCCTCGGGGGGCTTGGCCTCCTGGGCCTGGGCAACCTGGGGAACGGCCTCCTCCCTTACCCCCACCTCCTCCTCGGGTCTTTGGTCTCGGGGGCGGGGGTTTCCGTGGCCCGGATCGCCTTCCGGACCTTCCTCCAGCGGCTTGCCCCCCCGGAGACCCTGGTGGGCCTCTTTGCCTACGTCAACGTCCTCACCCAGACGGCCCGGGTCCTGGGCTCCCCCTTGGGCGGGGGGCTTGGGGACCTCCTGGGGCCCAGGGGGGCCTTCGTGGCCTTTGGGAGCGTTTTCCTCCTGGCCTCCCTTCTCTTTCCCCCTCTCCTCCGCCTCTCCCAAAGGGTTCTCTCCCCTCGTGGTGACGCCGAGGGGCGTGGGTGAGGCCCTCCTGGGCTCCACGGGCGGTATTCCCCTGCTGCTACTCTGGGGCTAACCCGTAAGGGGGTGAATGGCGATGCTCAAGGAGGTGCAAGAGGTCAGGGTCGGCGGCCGGACGCGGCGGGTGTACGTGCGCCCCTTTGCCATGCCTGCTCCATTACAGGTGGGGTCATCTGGATGGTGGAAGGGTTCGCTCTAGAGGCTTGAACCCGGTCTGGAAACTGGCCTTTCTTTCCGAGGCCCTGGGCGACCTGGGGGCCGCCCTGGGCTTCAGCGCCTTGAGCCTGGAGGTGGCCCGCACGGGGGAGGCCTTCTGGGTAGGCCTCTTCGCTGCCCTCGGGTACTTCACCCTAGGCCCTTTGCTCCTCCTGAGCCCCCGGCTGGACCGGGGAGACCCGGTGAGGGCCCTCCTCCTCCTGGCCCTTCCGTTCCCTCCTTTCCTCGCGGGGGGCCTGCTCTATGGGTTTGCCGTCGGGGTCACGGGCGTCCACCTGCGGGCCGTGCGGGGGTGGTTGCTGCCCGAGGAGGCCCTGGCGGGGAGCCTGGCCGCCCTGCGGGCCCTGATCTACGGGGCGGGCGCCTTAGGGGGAACCCTCTCGGGGGTCCTGGGGGGGATCGGCGTGACCCTGCCCTTGCGGGTGGCCCTGGCCTCCTTCCTGGCCTTCTACCTCTTCGCCCTTGGCCCGCTCCATCCCAGGCGCCTGGAGGAGGTAGAGGCCATGGGGAGAGCCTCCTAGCCGGTGCGAAGAGGGCTTGGTCTTATCGCTAAGCTTGTTTCCCGCAAGGCTGACCCTCCCCTGAGGCCCGGGTGGACCGGCCCTACCCATGGGGGTGGGGGGTAACACTACCTTGGAAGGGCGCAGATGGGCGGAGGGGGAACGGAGTCTCGGGAAAACGGCGGGAGGATTCCTGAGCCGCTTTGGCGTGGGGGTTTGGGCGTATCCCCTCAGTTTGTGGTGGTGGGAGGGACCTGGTGCCCACGGCTCTGGGCCGGGTAGCTTGAGCCCGGGCCCCCCACCAAAAGAGCTGGAAAGGGCACCCCCGAAGGGAAGGGGTCTACTCCCTGGAGGCCTCCGGGACCCCCTTCACCCTACAGTTTTAGGCTCCCCTTCACCCCGAGGGCGGAAGCGGCACCTCCAGGGAAGAGGCCTCCTCCTCCCGGGGGGCCTTGGACAGGCTTTCCTCCGCCTCTAAAAGCCTGAGGAAGCCCATCAGGTCCACCGCCGCCAGGTCGTAGAGGAAGGCCTCCACCACCCGCTCCGGCACCACCCCCTCGCCCCCTCGCACCGCGTACCCCAGGGTCCTCAGGCTCTGGGCCACCGTGGCCGCAAGCTGCTGCTCAAAGGGCACCGGGGCCGCAGGGAAGAGGATCCGCACGGGGCTCTTCATTCCAAGGCGCACCACCCGGCCCAGGACCTGGTCCAGCCCCGTGGCCGTCCAGGGCAGGGTGAGGACGATCTGGGCCGTAGGTCTCTTCCCCGTGGTGTCGTGGAAGGAGAGGCCCACACCCCCCTTGCCCGCGGTGGCCAGGAGGAGGCGCACCCTCCCCTCGTCCCAGGCCGCCTTGGTCCTCCTGAGGGCGCTTCCCGTCTCCGCCCCGGTGTAGAAGGCGAGGTCCTCTCCCAGCCCTCCGAAGGCCTCCCGGACCATCGCCACGGGGGAGGGGAGGGTGAGCCCGAGGCCCTTCAGGGCCGGGGCCAGGTGGCGGTGGAGGGCCCCCTTGAGCCCCCTCTCCTCGGCGTCCTGGAGGAAGGCCTCCACCGCCTCGGGGCTCGTGAGGTCCAGGGTCTTGTCCGAGCGGTACTGGACGAAGAGCAGGACGTGCCACCCCTCCTCCAGGAGGCCGGCCACCAGGGGAAGGGCCGCCCTCAGCTTGATCCTCTCCAGGATGGCCCGGGAGAGGAGGGTGCGCTGGGCCATGACGATCCCCCGCTCCTCCTGGGGGGCCCGGTAGGCCGCCGCCTTGAGCCGCCTCCGCACCTCCGCCAGGAGGGCCTTCGCCTCCTCGGGGACCTCCAGGAGGGGGACCTCGTAGGCCACCAGGCCCTCTGGGGGGCGGAAGAGGCGCTTGGTGAGGAGGTTGCGGTCCCGGAGGTACCCGTGGAAGCGGGCTAGGTCCTCAATCCCCCCCGCGAAGTAGAACTCCCTCCCTCCCGGTCGTGTAAGGATTTATGTGTAAGGGTCCGTGTTTAATAGGGGGGCACACCTTAGCACGAGGAGGTGCCCCGTGGACCAGGATACCTTGCGGATCTTGCTGAGGGAAGCGGTGCGGGAGACAGTAGCCGAGGTTCTGCAGACGGTTCTGGAGCTGGACCGGACGGCCTTCTTGCAGGTGCACGGAGGCCGCAGGAACGGCTACTACCCCCGCAAGCTGGAGACCACCTTCGGCCAGGTGGACCTGAAGGTCCCTAGGGATCGGGAATCTCGGTATTACCCGGCTTTCCTTAAGCCCTACGTCCGCCGCCTGGTGGACGTGGGGGAAGTGGCGGTAGCCCTTTACGCCGCCGGGGTCAGTCAGCGCAAGGCGGCCGAGATACTGAGCCTGCTCTTAGGCCACCGCTACTCCCACGAGACCCTGAGCGCCCTGACGGACGAGGTCCTGGAGGCGGCAGGAGCCTTCCGCACCCGGCCTTTGCCCGAGGAGATGGCCTTCGTCTACCTGGACGGGCTTTCCCTAAAGGTCTTCAGGGAAGGAGAAGGGATCGTACGGGAAAGCGTGTATGTGGCCCTGGGCATCGCCCCTAATGGGGAGAGGCGGGTCCTGGGGTTTTGGCTGTTGCCCACGGAGAGCGCCCTGGGATGGGAGGGGGTCCTGGGGGAGCTTTGGCAGCGGGGCCTGCGGCGGGTATTGCTCTTCATCACCGACGGGCTGCCCGGGCTTCCTGAAGCGATCCGCAGGGTCTACCCTCAGGCGGAATGGCAGCGGTGCGTGGTGCACGGGGTGCGGTGGAGCCTGTCCCAGGTGCGGGCGCGGGACCGGGGCCTGCTGGCGGAGGACCTGAGGCGGGTGTACGGGGCGGAGAGCCGGGAAGAAGCTCTTGGGGCCTTGGAGGAGGTGAAGGCCGCCTGGGGTTCGCGGTACCCGGGGGTGGTGGGGCTTTGGGTACAGGATTCGGGGGCCTTCCTGCGGTTCTACGGGTACCCCAAGGTGCTTTGGCCGTACCTGCGGAGCACCAACCTGATGGAGCGGTTTATCCGGGAAGTGCGGCGGGGGACGAAGGTGCGGGACCACAAGTTTCCTAAGGAAGAGGCGGTGTACAAGCTTCTTTACCTGGAGTCGGAGAGGCAGGAAGGGAGGTGGGCAGAACGGAAACTAAAGGGGTTCTCGGAGGTGAAGGAGGTGCTGGAGAAGATGCTTCAGGAGCGGTATGCCCCCCGTACACAGACTCTTACACATAACTCTTGACACGACCTCCCTCCCCGGTACCGCTCCCGGGTGTAGACGGCGAACTGGCGCATGAAACGGGTGAAGAGGCGGTAAGGGACGAAGCCCGTGGGCTCCAGGAGGTAACGGGCCTCCCAGGGCCGGTCAAAGGGGGTGGCGGTGGCGTAAAGGGTGAAGAGGGCCCGCCAGGCGGCCTCCACGTGGGCCTCGAGGTAGGCCACCCGCTCGGGGTCCTCCACGACGGCCTCTCCCGTCCAGAGGTCGGGGTAGGCGGCCCCGTTTTCCGTGATGTAAAGGGGCCAGGGCACCTCCCGGCCGAGGTGCTTCAAGAGGTGGTAAAGCCCCTCGGGGTAGACCTCCCACCCCATGGCCGTGACCGGCCCCTCCGGGGGAAGGTAGCGCACGGGCAAAGGCCCCGTCCCCGGGGCCACGCGGACGGGGGCGTAGTAGTTCACCCCTAGGAAGTCCAGGGGCCTTGCGACGAGCTCCAGGTCACGGGAGAGGTTGGGAGTGGGCGGGGGGTCTTGAAAGGGGCTTTCGGGATACCCCCTGCCCAGGATGGGGTCCAGGAAGTAGCGGTTGTGGTAGCGGTCAGCCACGTCCACCGCCTCGGGGTCCTCGCCGTACACCGGGGCGAAGTTGAGGACGATCCCCACCCGCTTCGCCCCCGCGGCCCTCAAGGCCTCCACGGCGAGGCCGTGCCCCAGGAGGAGGTGGTGGGCGGCGCGAAGGGCCGCCTCCAGGTTCCTGAGGCCGGGGGCGTGTTCCCCCGTCCAGTGCCCGAGGAAGGCCGAGCACCAGGGCTCGTTCAGGGTGGCGAGGAAGGGCACCCGGTCGGCGAGGGCCCGGGCCACCGCCTCGGCGTACTCGGCGAAGGCGAAGGCGGTCTCCCGGCTCCGCCAACCGCCCCGGTCCTCGACGCCTGGGGCAGGTCCCAGTGGTAGAGGGTGAGGAAGGGCGTGATCCCCGCCGCGAGAAGCCGGTCCACCAGGCGGTCGTAAAAGGCGAGGCCCTTGGGGTTGATCCGCCCCCGGCCCTCGGGGAGGATCCGAGGCCAGGCCACGGAGAAGCGATAGACCCCCACCCCGAGGGATTGCATAAGGGCAATGTCCTCCTCGTAGCGGTGGTAGTGGTCGCAGGCGGGCTCCCCTGTGCTTCCGTCCCGGATGGCCCCCGGGCGGCGGGCGAAGGTGTCCCAGATGGAAGGCCCCCGCCCGTCCTCCTGGGTGGCCCCCTCGATCTGGTAGGCGCTGGTGGCTACCCCCCACAGAAACTTTTCGGCGTTCTCGGCCATGCGCGTTCCTCCTCCCAACGCCTAGCCCTTCACCGACCCGGCGGTGAGGCCTTGGATGAGCTGGCGCTGCGCGAAGAAGAAGAGGACGAGGACGGGCAGCGTGGCCACCGTGGCGGCGGCCATGACCAGGTCGTAGCGGTTCTGGTAGTTGCCCACGAAGTTGCGGATGCCCACGGGAATGGTGGCGGTGGCCTCGGTGGTGAGGACCTGGGCGAAGAGGAGCTCGTCCCAGGCGGTGAGGAAGATGTAGACGGCCGTGGCCGCGAGGCCCGGGAGGGCCAGGGGCAGGATCACCCGGTGGAAGGCCTGGAAGGGCGTGGCCCCGTCCACCATGGCCGCCTCCTCCAGCTCCTTGGGAATGGAGGCGAAGAAGCCCCTGAGGATCCAGATGCTCAGGGGAACGAAGAAGGCGGTGTAGGTGAAGACAAGCCCCCCGTAGCTGCCCACGAGGCGCACCTCGAGGCCCAAAGCGGAGCGGACCCAGTTCTGCACGTAGATGTACATGATGTAGATGGGGATCAGGAAGAGGATTCCGGGGATCACCTGGGTCACGAGGACGCTTCCCCCAAAAAGCTCCGCTCCGGGGAAGCGGAACCGGGCGAGGGCGTACCCGGCGAAGGTGGCCACGGCCAGGGCGAAGGCCGTGGTCAGGGAGCAGACCAGGAAGGAGTTTTTCAAGTAGTGAAAGAAGGGCAGGACGCGCCAGATGTCCAGGTAGTTGCCCCACTGGGGCGCCTTGGGGAAAAGACTTCCCGTGGCCGCCTCCAGCTGGGTCATGAGGGAGGTGTTTGATCCGGCCCCCTGAGCTTAGCGCACCACCCGTATCCGCACGCCCGGGATCTGGCTCCAGGCCCGGTCTGTGGTGAGGATCTCCAAGCCCCGCACCTTCCCCGTGGCCAAGCAGGCCCGGTCCCCAAGGGAAAACCCCAAGGGGCGGGTCAAGGGATCCAGGGCACCCGCCTCGAGGGCTTCCTCCAAGGTGAAGGGCACCACCTCGAGGCCCATCGCCAGCAGTCTGGCCACAATCCGGTCCGCGTCTTTTCCTCTACCCTTGAGCTTGCCCACCACCTCGGCCAGGTTCACTGCGCTGATGGCCGCCCCCTCACGCAAGGCCTGGCGCACCACCTCGAAGCCGGACTCCCTTTGCAGGTAGGCGAGCAAGGCGGAAGCGTCCAGAAGTTTTTCCTCAGGCATCCCGCTCGGCCTCCAAGCGCCGTTCCCGCAAAAGCTCCTCGGTAAGGCTTTCCTTGATGTCGGAAAGCTCCTCCCAAAGCGCTTCCTCCACCCGTTCCCAAGGTTCCAGCACCAGGCGACCCTCCTCCACCAAGGCCACCAACCGGGTCCCCGGCCTAAGGCCCAAGGCCCGGCGCAAGGGGCTCGGGAGGAGCACCCTTCCCTGGGCATCAACCGTTAGTGTGGTGGAGTGGACCTTTTTCACCATATAAGCCATTCTACACCACGTTCACATCCCCCCGCACGTCTAGCCCTTCACCGGCCTCTCCTCCGGAGAAGGGGTGTACAAGCTTTTTCGCGGCTCTGAGCTGAGGCTTTCCCCAGTTTGGGGTAGTATGGAAGCGCTTTTACAGGAGGGAATATGCGGCGAATCCTGGCGCTGGTAGCGGTCCTCGGCTGGGCCTTGGGGGTGCCGGTCACCTTCCGCTACACCCCGCCCCCGGGGTTGGAGGTGCGGACAGTGAGCCTCAGGGGCTCGTTCAACGGCTGGGGCGAGACCCCCATGAAGAAGGAGGACGGCTCCTGGACGATAACCTTGGATCTGGAACCAGGCGAGTACCAGTACAAGTTCTTTATCAACGGCCAGTGGCCCAAGGACATGTGCCACGACCCCACCTTCGGCACCCCAATGGTGGACCCCACGGCCGCAGGTTGTGTGGACGACGGCTTCGGCGGCCAGAACGCGGTGATCGTGGTCCAGGCCCCAGTAGCCCCGGGCGGGCCGGTGGCCCTGGAGTTCGCCCATGACCCCAAGGAGGCCCGCTACCTCTCCCTGGCGGACGGGAAGCTTTCCCTTCGCTTTAGCGCCGCCGAAGGGGCGGTCGCCAAGGCCTGGCTGGAGGCGGGCGGGGAGCGGTTCCCCATGCACCGCCAGCTCTTTTTCCCGGGAACCGAGGTGTGGCGCGTGGCGGTGGCGCCTGGGATCGGGGCGTACCGCATCCGGGTCCAGACCCAAGACGGCCGGGAAGAGGTCTTTGGCCCCTTTACCCCCCCTGCGCACCCCTTTGCCGAGGTGCCCTGGGTAGGGGAAGGGGTGGGCTACCAGATCTTCCCGGAGCGCTTCTTCAACGGCGACCCCAGCAACGACGCCAAGGCCCTGGAGACCGATGAGTACCGGTTCAACCTGGTCTGGCAGCGCTCGGGAGAGATGGGACCCCACCTCTCGGGCTGGACCGACCCGCCCAGCGTGCACCACTGCTGCCACCAGTACTTCGGGGGCGTCCTGGCCAAGCTTCCCCACCTCGAGGCCCTGGGGGTGCGCCTGATCTACTTCAACCCCCTCTTTGACTCGGGCTCGGCCCACGGTTACGACACCCACGACCACCTCGAGGTCTCGCCCAAGTTCGGCGACAAGACCCTCCTGAAGAAACTTTTGGAGGAGGCCTACCGCCGGGGAATGCGGGTCATCTTTGACTTCGTACCCAACCACACCGGCCTGGGCTTCTGGGCCTTCCAGGACGTGGTCCGGCGGGGGCCGGCTTCCCCCTACTGGAACTGGTACTTCATCAAGCGCTGGCCCTTCACGCCGGGGGACGGCCAGGCCTACGAGGGCTGGTGGGGCCTGGGGAACCTGCCGAAGCTCAACACCGCCAACCCGGGGGTCCGGCGCTACCTCCTAGAGGTCGCCAAGTACTGGCTGCGCTTCGGCTTTGACGGCGTGCGGGTGGACGTGCCCGGGGATCTCCTGGATGCCCACGGCTTCTTCAAGGCCCTCCGGACCGAACTCAAGGGGCTCAAGCCCGAGGCCTACCTGGTGGGCGAGATCTGGCAGCGCGATACAAGCTGGCTCCAGGGAGACGAGTTTGACTCCCTGATGAACTACGCCATCGGCCGGGACATCCTGTTGCGCTTCGCCAAGGGGGGAAGCCTGGCCCTTTACAACGGGAGGCGGGCCTTGGCCGACCTCTCCCGGACCTACGCCCTCTACCCCGAGGCCGTGGCCGGCATGGGCTTCAACCTGATCAGCTCCCACGACACCGCCCGGCTCCTCACCGAGGTGGGGGGCGGGGGCCTAGGGGACGTCCCAAGCTCCGAGGCCCGGGCCCGGCAGCGGTTGGCCGCAGCACTCCTCTACGCCCTCCCCGGGGTCCCGGTGACCTTCCAGGGGGACGAGTGCGGCTTTACCGGGGAGAAACCCGATAAGCCCCCGTACGACCTCCAACGGTACCCCTTTCAGTGGGACCGGTGCCGCGGGGAGACCCTGGCCTTTTACCAAGGGCTGGCCTGGCTGCGCCGGGAGCTCCCCGCCCTGAGGAGCGCGGTCTTCCGGGGGTATCTGGGGGAAGGCCACCTGCTCGCCTTCTTCCGCGGGGAGCCGGGAGAAGGCGAGGTGTTAGCGGCCTTCAATAGCGGCCTCGAGGCCACCCCCCTGCCCCTGCCCCCGGGGGGCTGGCGGGACCCCCTCGAGGGGCGCACCTACCGGAACCAGGTGGAGATCCCGCCTTTGGGCTTCCGCTACCTGGTCCATTCCGGTGGCTAGGGACCTTGGGGTTGTGCTGCGGGGTCCATGCGCCTTATCGGCGGGGCCACCCAGATCCTCCCTGGCCCGAAGGTTCTTCGGGGCGTTTTTTAGCCCCACCTAAAGGCCCTCTCCCATAGGGGCCTCGCCCACGTCCCCCTAACCCCCGGAGAGGCTGGAGCGGATCCTTTCCGCCTCCCGGGGGGCGGGGATACCGATCCCGCCTGCTTCGGGGAGGGGTCCCACCCGAGGCTCCGGGGGTGAGCCCCGAGCGGGACACCCAAGAACCTTTCCTGGCCCGGTATGCGGCGGAAAAGGGCCTCCAGGGAAGGGACGTGGCCCTGGGGGGAAGCCTCTACCAGGACCTGGAGGCACAGGGCTTCCACGAGGCCCAGCGCTACCGGAAAAGCCCGCCCCATGCCCTGGCCCACGGGATGCGCAAGGAGGAGGCCCTTCGGGCGCTCTTGTAAAGGCCCACCCCTCCACCCCCCAAGAGGATCCCAGCCTGCTCGGGGTGCGCCTACTTTGAGCTCCACTTCGTGGAAGAAGGGGATGGTTAAGCCGGTCTACGCCTTCTCCTCGGGAAGGCTTGGCGGGATGGCCAACACCATCGTCCTGGAAACCCCCGAGCACAAGCGCCACCTGCCCGTGGAGCAGGTACCGGGGCTCTCCCTCTTTGGCGAGGTGGACCTCAACAAGCGCTTCCTGAAGTTCGCCGCCCCGAAGGGCCACCTGGCCGAAGGCGGTTTCCAGCCTACGGGGGTAGTGGCCGTTCTTGCGGCCGCCGTGTTCCCGAAAGAAGGCCGCAGAGTACGCCCCCTGGGCATGGCCCTGGTCGGCGTCCAGCAGGATCTGCAAGACCTCGGTCCCCGTCTCCAGGACCTGGCGCAAAAGGAGCTCGCCTTCCTCCCCGGCCACCGCCGGCCCGTGCCCTTCGCCGAGGGGCCCAGGGCTTTTCGGGTTAGGATGGGGCCGTGATCCCGACGCGCTACGCCGCCTACTGCCCAAACTGCGGCGGCGAGGCGGAAAGCGAGCGCCTCGCTGCGGGGCTTGCCTGCGCCCGCTGCCAGCCGGACCCCCAAAAGCCTCCCCTCCCCGGGGCGCTCGCCCATTTCGCCGCCCAGGAAAAGGCCCTCGCCGACTGGACCCGCTTCTTTACGGCCCAGGTGGGCGCCCCGCCCTGGCCGCGGCAGCGGGCCTGGGCCGCGCGGGTGGTGCAGGGGCGCTCCTTCGCCATGCTCGCCCCCACGGGGATCGGCAAGACCACCTTCGGCCTCCTCACCGCCAGCTGGCTTGCCAGGGAGGGGCGGCGGAGCTACCTCGTCTTCCCCACCCGCCTCCTCGTGGCCCAGGCGGCGGAGCGGCTTCGGGCCCTGGGCGCCCCCTTCGCCGCCTACACCGGGAAGCCCCGGGAGAAGGAAGCCCTCCTCGAGGGCGGCCGCCCCATCGGCCTCTTCACCGTGGCCTTCCTCCACAAAAACCACGCCCGGCTCCCCCGGCCCGTGGACTTCCTCTTCGTGGACGATGTGGCCAGCCTCCTCAAGTCGGCGCGGAACGTGGACCGGGTCCTGGGGCTTCTGGGCTTCGCCCCCGAGGACGTGGAGAAGGGCCTCGCCCTCATCCGGCTCCGGAGGAGGCACCCTGAGGAGGCCGAGCGGAGGGCCGAAAGGCTGAGGGGGAAGGCCCGGGGGGTCCTCGCCGTGGCGAGCGCCACCGCAAGGCCGCACTCGCCGCGGGTCCACCTCTTCCGCGAGCTTTTGGGCTTTGAGGTGGGCACGCCGAGCTTCGCCCTGCGCAAGGTAGCCGACCTCTACGAGGAGGCCTTCGGGCTCTCCCAGGAGGAACTCTGGGCCAGGGGGGCGGAGTGGGCGGGGCGGCTTGGAAAGGGGGGGCTTTTCTTCCTCCCCGGGGACCTGCCGAAGGAGGCCGCCCTGGACCTCGCCCGCTTCCTCCGGGCCCGGGGCCTCAGGGCCAAGGCCTATCTGGAGCCCGAGGCGCTCGAGGCCTTCCGGCGGGGCGAGGCAGACCTCCTCGTGGGGTTCGCCTCCTGGCGCAACCCCCTGCCCTTTTGCCCCTCCTGGAGGACCCAAGGCTTAAGGCCCTGGTCCGAAGCCTCGCCAGGAGGCCCGGGCTCCAGGAGAAGGAGGTCGCCCCCCTGCGAGAAGCCCTCCTGGAGCGGCTCGCCGACCCCGCCTTCCGCGCCCGCGTGGCGGAAAGCCCCGAGGTGGGGCTCACCTTCGTGGGGGAAAAGCCCGTCCTGGTCTTCGCCGACGTCACCGGCTACCTCCAGGCCTCGGGGCGGACGAGCCGCCTCACCCCGGCGGGGCTCACCCAGGGCCTCGCCCTCCTCCTCGCCGAGGACAGGAAGGCCTTCACCGCCCTCGTGCGCCGGCTCGGCTACCTCCTGGAGGCGCCGCCTCTCCCCGTGGCCGAGGCGGACCTCGAGGCCCTCTTGAAGCGCGTGGACGAGGACCGGGAACGGCTCGCCCGGGGGAGCGGGGTAGCCTTGCCCTGCCCGAGCGGGTGGTGGTGGTGGAGTCGCCCAACAAGGCCCGCACCCTGGCCGGCTTCTTCGGCCGGCCCATGCGCCGCTACCTCCCCGGCCTCGTGGTCTACGAGGCCCTCGCCGAGGAGGGGTACCTGGTGGTCACCGCCACCCGGGGCCACGTCACCGACCTCGCCCTCCGGGGCGGGCTTTACGGGGTGGAGACGGCCCCCGCCTACACCCCTTGCGGGCCTGCCCCGAGGGGAGCGTCCCGGACCCCTTGTGCCCCGACGGGACGGAGAGCCAGCCCGACCGCGACCGGGCCCTCCAGGCGCTAAGGAGCCTGGCCCTGGAGGCCCAGGACTTCCTCCTCGCCACCGACCCCGACACCGAAGGGGAGAAGATCGCCTATGACGTCTACCTCGCCCTCCGCGCCTTCGGGAGGGAGGTGGTGCGGGGCGAGTTCCACGCCGTCACCCCCCGGGCCTTCCTCGAGGCCCTGAGGCATCCCCAGGAGGTGAAGGAGGACCTGGTGGAGGCCCAGATGGTCCGCAGGATCGCCGACCGCTGGGTCGGCTTCGCCCTCTCGGAGGACCTGCAAAGGCTTCTTGGCCGCCGGGGCCTCTCCGCCGGGCGCGTCCAGACGCCGGTCCTGGGCTGGGTCATCGCCCGGGAGCGGGAGGCCCGAACCCGCCTGCCCTTCACCGAGGTGGCCCTTCGGGGCCTTGCCTTACGCTTTCCCGACGAGGTCAGGGAGAGGGTCCTCCTCCTGGAGGTCCTGGAGGAGGCAGAGCGGGAGCAAAACCCCCTTCCCCCCTACACCACGGACGCCCTCCTCGCCGACGCCTCCCGGGAGGGGTTCCGCGTGCCGGAGGCCATGGCCCTGGCCCAGGACCTCTTTGAGGCGGGCCTCATCACCTACCACCGCACCGACGCCACCCGGGTGGCCCCGGAGGGCATGGCCTTGGCCCGGAGGCTCATCGAGGCCCGCTTCGGCCCGGAGTACGCCCGCCCCCGGCCCTGGGGGGAGGGCGGCGCCCACGAGGCCATCCGCCCCACCCGCCCCCTCTGGCCCGAGGACCTGGAGGAGGCAGGGCTTTTCCAGGCCCTGCCCCTTTCCGAGGCCCACGGGCGGCTTTATGACCTGATCTTCCGCCGCTTCCTCGCAAGCCAGATGGCCCCCGCCCGGGTGCGGTAGAAGAAGGCCTCTCCCCCATCGGGCAGGACCCGGACCAGGTTCTCCACCACAAAGCCCTCGTAGCTTCCGCCCACCACTGGATGGGCCAGGAGGTCCTCGAGGCTTTGGATCCCCAGCAGGGCGTGGACCAGACCGCTGTCCCGCAGGTAGAGCTTGGAGCTTTTCACCAGGCGCTTCCCCACGTTGGCCTCAAGGGGAGGCAGGCGCCTCAGCAGGTAGAGGTCCACCAGAAGCCGGGGTCGTGTAAGGATTTATGTGTAAGGGTCCGTGCTATGTACACGTCAAAACCTCCATAGGGCATAACCCCAAGGGACTTCCGCGCCTTCCTCCCCCTGCACCCCAGAGGGCAAGCGCCCAAAGGGTGAGCAGGTCCAGCCCCGCCCGGAAGAGGCTCTGTCCCAGCCTCCCGTGCTTCTTGGGCCTCACCGGACGCACCCGGTGCAGCACAAGCCCCGTCCGAAACGCCCACACGAAGGCCAGGCTCAAGGGGACCAAAAGCCGCGAAAGCCTCTCCCCCCGCGTCACGTGCGTGGCCTCCAGGTCAAATCCCCGCCCCTTCAGGGCCCCAAAGAGCCGCTCTATCCCCCACCTGAGCCCGTACACCTCCAGCACCCGGTGAGGGTCCAGGTCCGTAGCCACAATCAGCCACTCCCGGACCCCAAGGCGCAACCCCACCACCCACATGCGCCGCCCGTAGACCCAGTACCGCCGCCTGGGCACCCGGCTCTCTCCCACCTTCAGGGAGGCAAAGAGCTCCCAGGCCCGAGGGCCCGAGCCCAACCGCCACATCCGGGTGTTGGCCTTGATTCGGATGCACCGGGGGATGCCCTTCTCCTCCAGGTACCGGAACCACGCCTCCCCTATGAACTCCCGATCCGCCAGGAACCCCTCCACCCGGAGGTGGGGGAAGTGGGCCCTCAGGAAAGCCAAGGCCCTCTCCATCAGGGCGATGCGTTCGGGGGTGGAGGAGTTGCCGTCGTGGGGAAGGAAGCTCCAGAACAGGGGGACGGCCAGGCCTTGGTACAGGAAGGCCAGCATCAGGAGGTTGACCTTGCTCTTCCCCAGCTCCCACTCGGTCCGGTCCATGACCAGGAGGAGCCCTTGGGGTCGGAGGAGGGCGAAGATGAAGCGGGCATAGCCCTCCCCGTCCAGCCCCGGCCAGGCCAAGAACCGCTGGAACCTTCGGTAGGCGGAGCGGGGGTCAGGGCTGGCTATGGAGCCGAGGGAAAGAGCGAGTCTGGGGCCGCTTGTGGTGCGGGCGGTGACCAGAGCCATCACCAGGGCGGCCAGGAAGGTGAGGCGCCTGAGGTCGGCCTTCCAGTATCGCTTCAAGGCGTTGATGAGTGGGGTAAGCTGTTCCATGGGGACCACCTCCTATGGGTACCTGCCCATCCACGTGGGCGCAGGTCCATCCTAAAGGGGTGGTCCCACGTTTTGACGTGTACTGAGGGGTCCGTGTTTAATAGGGGGGCACACCTTAGCACGAGGAGGTGCCCCGTGGACCAGGATACCTTGCGGATCTTGCTGAGGGAAGCGGTGCGGGAGACAGTAGCCGAGGTTCTGCAGACGGTTCTGGAGCTGGACCGGACGGCCTTCTTGCAGGTGCACGGAGGCCGCAGGAACGGCTACTACCCCCGCAAGCTGGAGACCACCTTCGGCCAGGTGGACCTGAAGGTCCCTAGGGATCGGGAATCTCGGTATTACCCGGCTTTCCTTAAGCCCTACGTCCGCCGCCTGGTGGACGTGGGGGAAGTGGCGGTAGCCCTTTACGCCGCCGGGGTCAGTCAGCGCAAGGCGGCCGAGATACTGAGCCTGCTCTTAGGCCACCGCTACTCCCACGAGACCCTGAGCGCCCTGACGGACGAGGTCCTGGAGGCGGCAGGAGCCTTCCGCACCCGGCCTTTGCCCGAGGAGATGGCCTTCGTCTACCTGGACGGGCTTTCCCTAAAGGTCTTCAGGGAAGGAGAAGGGATCGTACGGGAAAGCGTGTATGTGGCCCTGGGCATCGCCCCTAATGGGGAGAGGCGGGTCCTGGGGTTTTGGCTGTTGCCCACGGAGAGCGCCCTGGGATGGGAGGGGGTCCTGGGGGAGCTTTGGCAGCGGGGCCTGCGGCGGGTATTGCTCTTCATCACCGACGGGCTGCCCGGGCTTCCTGAAGCGATCCGCAGGGTCTACCCTCAGGCGGAATGGCAGCGGTGCGTGGTGCACGGGGTGCGGTGGAGCCTGTCCCAGGTGCGGGCGCGGGACCGGGGCCTGCTGGCGGAGGACCTGAGGCGGGTGTACGGGGCGGAGAGCCGGGAAGAAGCTCTTGGGGCCTTGGAGGAGGTGAAGGCCGCCTGGGGTTCGCGGTACCCGGGGGTGGTGGGGCTTTGGGTACAGGATTCGGGGGCCTTCCTGCGGTTCTACGGGTACCCCAAGGTGCTTTGGCCGTACCTGCGGAGCACCAACCTGATGGAGCGGTTTATCCGGGAAGTGCGGCGGGGGACGAAGGTGCGGGACCACAAGTTTCCTAAGGAAGAGGCGGTGTACAAGCTTCTTTACCTGGAGTCGGAGAGGCAGGAAGGGAGGTGGGCAGAACGGAAACTAAAGGGGTTCTCGGAGGTGAAGGAGGTGCTGGAGAAGATGCTTCAGGAGCGGTATGCCCCCCGTACACAGACTCTTACACATAACTCTTGACACGACCACGACGAGCAACCCGATAAGCAAGAAGGGCACGAGCTTAGGATACTAAACCCCCCGCCTCGTATAACTAGCGCCCCAGAAACACTACGTCCGTAAAGAAACCTTTCGGGGCCCCGAAGGACCCCGGAAGGCACTATGGGCGGAAGAGGTGGTAAAGGTGGTGGCACTTTCACTATACACCGCAAATCCGCCCTTGTCTACTCTACTACCGTGGTATAATGAAGGCCCTATGGGAGCGGAAAGGTGGATTGCGAAGGTGGTGGAGGCCCTCGGGCGGTCCCCCCGGACGCCTGAGGAGGCCCTGGCGACGCTGGGGGTCCTTCTCCGTGCCAACCCCACGGAGAAGGAGGAGTTCCTCAGGGACGCCCACGCTGCCTGGGTCGGGGGCGGGTGGGCGATTAGGGGGGATAACTCCCCCGAGGCCCGGGTGGTTCTCATGGCCCTGGAAGAGGCCACCCGGCGGCTCGCGAGGCAGAGGAACTGGCAAGGGAAGCAAGAGAGGCAAGAGGTGAGGCTCTCTCTCGCTCCCGAGGTGGCGGAGCGGGTGGTGGTGGTTTCCACCTCACCCAAGGGTGTGAAGGAGGGGGTTTTCCGGGTTGGGGGAACTGGCCTCTCCCAGAAAGCCCTGTGGGCCGCCGCCTACAGGGTGGCGAAGGGGGAGAAGGTTTACCTGGTGGGCTCTCTGGCTTCCAAGGCGAGGAAGATGGTACTTGCTAGAGTTGCCAAGATCCTCACCAAGGAAGCTCAGAAGAACACCGTGAAACTCCCCTGGGGGCAGGCAAGGCTCCTTCCTGGGGACCGCTGGGAGGACCTGGAGGCCCCCGAACCCCGGATTGCGGTCGCAATCCGGGAGTTGAGGAGGTGGTACGAAGAGGAGAAGAGGGAGGAAGAAGAGGAGGAGAGGGAAGGTTGGGCCCACCAAACCAGGGTGGATCCCTGGGTGGTAAAGGCCCTCATCTCCTCCGTGGACCCGGACGCGGAGGAGGTGGATTTGGCGTACTTCCGAGACCTCCAGGGAGATGCACTCTCCATTCTGGACGAGTGGATCCTGGAGGTGGATGTGTATAACCCCTCTGAGCTTTACTGGGCCCTTGGGGTTTCCAAGGGGTCCCGGTTCAAGAGGGAAGGGGGTTGGTGGGGGGTTGTCGCGACCGTTCTGCGCTTTTCCAAGCCCTTCACCTTTGCCGAGGTAAAGGAGGTGTGGCAGGAGAAGAGGAAGGGTTGGGGTTGGGAGTTCAAGGTGATCCGCCTCCTCCAGCCCATCGTCGCCTGGGAGGTGGCGTTGATGGGGTTCAAGGACCCCGAATACGCCTATTCCTGGGGTCTGACTGAGGGGGTAAAGATCGCCAAGCGCCTCAAGGCGGGCAAGCTGAACCCCTTGGTCTTCCTCGTGCCTGAGATTCGCAAGCGCTTGGCAGAGCTTCGGGCCCAGGAAGTGGGGGTGTTCAAGCTTTCCCACCGGGAAGCGAAGGCCATTCGCCGCTACTTCGGGCTTCTCAAGGAGAAGACCCCGGAGGAAGCGGCGAAGGAGGCAGGTCTTCCCAAGGAGTTGCGGGAGGCCCTGGAGGCGGCTGGGCACCTTTCCACCGACCTTATGCGGGAGGTGGGGGTGGAGCCCGCGGAGGAGATGGACTATGACGCACTCCTCTTGCGGGCTAAAGTGAAGTCTGTGCTGGAAGAGGTGAAATTGCTCTTTGGCGACACCGGTGTCGCCTTCGTGGAGGCCCTGATGGAGGGGGCTTCGGTTGAGGGGGTCGTGTCAAGAGTTATGTGTAAGAGTCTGTGTACGGGGGGCATACCGCTCCTGAAGCATCTTCTCCAGCACCTCCTTCACCTCCGAGAACCCCTTTAGTTTCCGTTCTGCCCACCTCCCTTCCTGCCTCTCCGACTCCAGGTAAAGAAGCTTGTACACCGCCTCTTCCTTAGGAAACTTGTGGTCCCGCACCTTCGTCCCCCGCCGCACTTCCCGGATAAACCGCTCCATCAGGTTGGTGCTCCGCAGGTACGGCCAAAGCACCTTGGGGTACCCGTAGAACCGCAGGAAGGCCCCCGAATCCTGTACCCAAAGCCCCACCACCCCCGGGTACCGCGAACCCCAGGCGGCCTTCACCTCCTCCAAGGCCCCAAGAGCTTCTTCCCGGCTCTCCGCCCCGTACACCCGCCTCAGGTCCTCCGCCAGCAGGCCCCGGTCCCGCGCCCGCACCTGGGACAGGCTCCACCGCACCCCGTGCACCACGCACCGCTGCCATTCCGCCTGAGGGTAGACCCTGCGGATCGCTTCAGGAAGCCCGGGCAGCCCGTCGGTGATGAAGAGCAATACCCGCCGCAGGCCCCGCTGCCAAAGCTCCCCCAGGACCCCCTCCCATCCCAGGGCGCTCTCCGTGGGCAACAGCCAAAACCCCAGGACCCGCCTCTCCCCATTAGGGGCGATGCCCAGGGCCACATACACGCTTTCCCGTACGATCCCTTCTCCTTCCCTGAAGACCTTTAGGGAAAGCCCGTCCAGGTAGACGAAGGCCATCTCCTCGGGCAAAGGCCGGGTGCGGAAGGCTCCTGCCGCCTCCAGGACCTCGTCCGTCAGGGCGCTCAGGGTCTCGTGGGAGTAGCGGTGGCCTAAGAGCAGGCTCAGTATCTCGGCCGCCTTGCGCTGACTGACCCCGGCGGCGTAAAGGGCTACCGCCACTTCCCCCACGTCCACCAGGCGGCGGACGTAGGGCTTAAGGAAAGCCGGGTAATACCGAGATTCCCGATCCCTAGGGACCTTCAGGTCCACCTGGCCGAAGGTGGTCTCCAGCTTGCGGGGGTAGTAGCCGTTCCTGCGGCCTCCGTGCACCTGCAAGAAGGCCGTCCGGTCCAGCTCCAGAACCGTCTGCAGAACCTCGGCTACTGTCTCCCGCACCGCTTCCCTCAGCAAGATCCGCAAGGTATCCTGGTCCACGGGGCACCTCCTCGTGCTAAGGTGTGCCCCCCTATTAAACACGGACCCTTACACATAAATCCTTACACGACCGTTGAGGGCGCACAGGTGATCGCCGGGGCTACCCCGGAGTTTGCGGTAGAGCTGGTGGATTACCTGAGGACTGAGCTTGCCGGGTTCGCCGACTAGCGGCGACCCGGTGGTTTTCCCCCGTCCGACCTCGGACGGGGGTTTCGGTTTTACGATAGGGGGTAGGACATGATGACCTTAGACGCTTTAACGGACCAGATGCTGGCGGAGCTTCGGATGGAAACGGGAGCAAGGGGCCCTGGCTTGGTCCTTTGGGGCGAAACCCCGGAGGAGCTGGAGCTTGCCCTCTACAACATGCTCCCCAACCTGGAGGAGCCCATCCGGGGATGGGTGCGAAAGGTCCTCCCCGATCTCGTGGAAACTTCCGCCAGAGAGGGCTACACCGTTCTTGTCCTGGTTCCCACGGAGGAAGGTGTCTACGCTAAGGGCGCTAGCGTGCAACTGGAATACCTCCCCCTGGAAGGGCACCTAGAAGGGTGAAACAGGAGTGGGCCGACGGAGCTCTAGATGCCATGTAAGGTAGGGGGGGCCAAAAACGACCGTCGTCTCTCCATGCGCGTGGGTTTAGCGTTGCATCAGGGAGAAGGCGGCGAGCAGAGTGTGGCTATCCCGAGGGCGATAAGGAGAATGTTTTGGCTTTGCTGTATGCGGCTGTTCACATCGGACCGGACTTCCCTGAGTTCTTGCTTCAGCTCGCTCAGTTCCCGCTTAACGTCTTCGCGCAAAGTCTGGTGGTCTTCCCGGAGCTCTTGGCGGCTACCTTAGGGCTACCTGGCCCGCATCCGCTGGTGTACCTTTGTGCTCTTCCATGGGCTCTTTTTCTCCTACAACCCTAGCCTGACCTGTGGCGAACGCCGGTTTTCCCCCTTTAGTCCTCCAGCTTGACCTGGCCCACTACTCGGTGAAGCGCCCACTCGGTCTTTTCCAGGACCCGGGTTTCCGAGGGGCACCCCAGGGTTTCCACCACAAAGCTCTTGCGGGTGTTGAGCCCGAGGAACCGCACGGGATAGCGGACCTTTTGGCCTTCCTTGGACACCGCTACCGCCAGCTTGCCGTGCTCGGGCTCCTCGCCCTCCCGGTACACCACAAACCCATCCTTGTAGGCCAAAGCCCTGAGATCCTTCGGGTCCACCTCCACTTCCGGCAAGCCAAGGATCAGGTACTCTACAGGCTCTTCGGTTGACGCCGGGGCTTCAGCGCCCGCCCCTGCCCCCACCAACGGGACCTTGAGGAGAGGCACCGGGGGCGCCCCGGGAACACCTTCCGCCGTGAACCCCGGCACCTTGACCCCGGTGGCTTGGGCAAACTCCTCGGGGCTCCAGCGAAACACCTTCATCAAGGCCACCAAACGGTGGTAAGGCACGTTCCCCAGATTGATAAGCCCCTGCTCTAGCTTCCACACATACCCGTCTGAAGTCCCCAACGCCTGGGCTACCTGCCCCAGCGTCAACCCCAGCTCCTTCCGCCGCTGACGCAAAACCTCGCCCACTTTGCTACGAACCTCCGCCGCCATACCTCGGATTCTACCACTTGGCAAGAAAGGGAGGGGGTTTAGGGGTCTTGGAGGCGGGTAAGGGCTTCGGGGATTTTCCAATCGTGGGCGATTTTTTGGAGGGTATCCCTTGGGGTGTTGGGGTTGTTGGCGAGGGCTTGGAGGCACCAAGCGGGGAGGTCTGGTTGTTGGTAGAGCTGGCGGAGGGTATCGGGGCTGGCGTTAGGGTGGCCGCAGACCTTGGCCCGCACGTGGGGGTCAGGGTGCGTGGCGAGGCGGTTGAGGAGGGGAGAAGGCGCGTCTTCTATTTCCGTGAGAATTTCCAGGAACTCCGGGCAGTCCCACAAGGCTTCCGCTAATTGATCCAAAGCCTCGGAGGGAAAGGAAAAGGCGAGATGTTGAGCCACCTCGCGGATGACCCGGCGAACCTCACCAATATTCCGGGCATCCAGGTCAAACCCAATCAGAACCAGAACGCCCAACGCCCTTCCTTTCTCCCCCTGCTCCTCAAGAACCTTCCAAACCTTCTCCCAAACCTCCTCGCACCCCACGTCCTAAGTTTAGCCCCCCCTTGCCAAATGACAAGAAAAAACGCCGTAAGAGTGTTGTCCTGGACGGCATTCTCGTCTTACCCTCAATCTACCCTCAATGGAGAGGGGGTGCGGGGGTTTATTGGTTCCGTTTTGGTGAGCGTTCGTGCGGGTTTTTGGGTCGTGTAAGGATTTATGTGTAAGGGTCCGTGTTTAATAGGGGGGCACACCTTAGCACGAGGAGGTGCCCCGTGGACCAGGATACCTTGCGGATCTTGCTGAGGGAAGCGGTGCGGGAGACAGTAGCCGAGGTTCTGCAGACGGTTCTGGAGCTGGACCGGACGGCCTTCTTGCAGGTGCACGGAGGCCGCAGGAACGGCTACTACCCCCGCAAGCTGGAGACCACCTTCGGCCAGGTGGACCTGAAGGTCCCTAGGGATCGGGAATCTCGGTATTACCCGGCTTTCCTTAAGCCCTACGTCCGCCGCCTGGTGGACGTGGGGGAAGTGGCGGTAGCCCTTTACGCCGCCGGGGTCAGTCAGCGCAAGGCGGCCGAGATACTGAGCCTGCTCTTAGGCCACCGCTACTCCCACGAGACCCTGAGCGCCCTGACGGACGAGGTCCTGGAGGCGGCAGGAGCCTTCCGCACCCGGCCTTTGCCCGAGGAGATGGCCTTCGTCTACCTGGACGGGCTTTCCCTAAAGGTCTTCAGGGAAGGAGAAGGGATCGTACGGGAAAGCGTGTATGTGGCCCTGGGCATCGCCCCTAATGGGGAGAGGCGGGTCCTGGGGTTTTGGCTGTTGCCCACGGAGAGCGCCCTGGGATGGGAGGGGGTCCTGGGGGAGCTTTGGCAGCGGGGCCTGCGGCGGGTATTGCTCTTCATCACCGACGGGCTGCCCGGGCTTCCTGAAGCGATCCGCAGGGTCTACCCTCAGGCGGAATGGCAGCGGTGCGTGGTGCACGGGGTGCGGTGGAGCCTGTCCCAGGTGCGGGCGCGGGACCGGGGCCTGCTGGCGGAGGACCTGAGGCGGGTGTACGGGGCGGAGAGCCGGGAAGAAGCTCTTGGGGCCTTGGAGGAGGTGAAGGCCGCCTGGGGTTCGCGGTACCCGGGGGTGGTGGGGCTTTGGGTACAGGATTCGGGGGCCTTCCTGCGGTTCTACGGGTACCCCAAGGTGCTTTGGCCGTACCTGCGGAGCACCAACCTGATGGAGCGGTTTATCCGGGAAGTGCGGCGGGGGACGAAGGTGCGGGACCACAAGTTTCCTAAGGAAGAGGCGGTGTACAAGCTTCTTTACCTGGAGTCGGAGAGGCAGGAAGGGAGGTGGGCAGAACGGAAACTAAAGGGGTTCTCGGAGGTGAAGGAGGTGCTGGAGAAGATGCTTCAGGAGCGGTATGCCCCCCGTACACAGACTCTTACACATAACTCTTGACACGACCGGTTTTTGCCGTGTGTATGCCGTTTGTCGTGTTTTAAGTGGGGGTGAAATGGGGGTGCAGAGCTAACTTGACACGGTAGGGGTCGGTGGTTCAAGTCCACTCGCGCCCACCAAAGGGAAAGGCCCCGGCATCACGCCGGGGCCCTCATCCTTTGCCACCGAAAGACACCTTTACTGGGGGTAAACGCTTAGGTCGCCCTGTTCACTGGGCAAGGGGCCGGGATTGCGCGAAAGGATGTCCGTCCAGACAAATCGGCCCGCCTCTTCTCGCATGGTGTCGTGGTTTAACTGCTCCAAATCGCTGCGGTAGCGGCGGTACCAGGAGCCGGGCAGGGGCTTGTTGTCCACCACAAAGTCGGTGCGGGTGTGGTCAAAGAACTCGTTGATGGAGGTGCCCAGCCGGAAGCCCATGGCCGAGTCGAACTCGGCAAGGCCGTCGTTGTCAATCACCCGGTCGCTCACCGGCACGCCGGTAGGAACAGCCCTGGGGGCCGGGACACTGGTCAGGGGCCAGGAGAGCGTCCAGTTGGCCGGATTAACACACGCAACAGGAAGGTTTTGTAGGGTGTTCAGGGTCTGAGTCATCCAGGTGGAAAGATTGGTGGCCAGGCCGCTGAAATCTCCACCCAGACTGTTTAGGGCACTGAGCAGAGCAGGGAAGCTGAGCGAGGCCAGGGCGCTGGCGGCCTGCTGTAAGCTGCCGTAGTGGCTTACCAGGGCAATGACCAGCGGGCCATAGTCCAGGGTGATGTTCCGGCCCTGGCAGGAAAGCCGGGGTACCGGCAACTGCACGCTGCCGCCCAGGTCAACCGTGAACCCCTGATTGAGGAAGATGGGCACCAGCGAGGTGCTTGGCACCCGAAGTTGCTCCAGCATGAAGCGCAGCAGGCTGGCCGAGTCGCTCCCAAACTGGGCGCGGAAGAAAAGGTTGAGTTGGGGAGCTACCGAATCCAGGGCGGTACGCAGCAGGGCGATGGCATCCACCCGCTCGGTGCGGTCAAGCTGGTTGGCAAAACCCGCAAAGGGGGTGCGGGGGCCGGTGCTCAGATCCAAGAAGCGGTAGACGAAATCCCCGCCGATGGCCTGTATAACCCAGCTCTGCTTGGTGGCGCCTTTTTGCAGGCTGCCCAGGGCCTGAAAGTCGCCGGGAATCTGGCCTAGGTTGAGGGTGTCGGCCACGGTGCTGCCGGGGTTGCGGGCGCCGAAGGCGTATATGGGAATGAGCTGGTTCTTGGCGCCTACGATGGGCGATTGGTTGGTGCGGATGGCCCGGCTGGGGTGCAGCGGCCCGGTATTCAGGGCTACCCATAGCCCGGTGTGACTCTCGGCCCAGACCCGGTTGATGGCAAACGTGCTTTCGGCGAACTGTTCAAACCAGGCCAGGGCCGCCACCACCGGCTCGGCCCGGAGGGCATCGGCAGGGGGAAGGTTGAGAAGCAGGCTCACCGCATTGCGCCAGGCGTTGAGCAGGTTTTCTTGTTCCCGATCTGCGGCGGCGAGGGTACCCCGGAGCATGCCCACGACCTGAACCACTTCCCTGGCCCGGTCTATGATGCGCACCCCTTGGTGAGGCGTGGCCATGGTGACGGCGTAGTAGGTGAGGTTGCGCAGGTAGTCCATCTTGACCCGGGTGGAAAGGTCACCGGTGTCGTAGCGGGCGTTGTCGGTGGGAAAGCGAAGGGAGGTGGGGCTGGTGATGGCCTGCAGGGAGGCCCGGGTGGGGTTGGACAGGATAAAGCGGGTGATCAGACCGCCCCAGCTCTGGGCCACGAAGAGCAGCTTGGGTTTGCGGCGGAAGGTTTGCTCGAACAGGGTGACGCAGGCGTAAATCTGGTCCACGGCGTACATGGCCTGCTCCACCAGGCTGTCCTTGGCATCCCGGTGGCCGAGCAGTACGGTGAGCTTAGGGGGAGTGGTCTGGCCTCGAGTGTAGCGCTCGGCGGTGGCCATGTCGCCCAGGGTGCACTGGTCGGAGGCGGGCACCTGGTCGGTGCCCTGGCCCGGTAGGGTTAGCCCCACGTTCAGGAAGGCACTTCCGGTGATGTCGGTGCCCTCGAGCGTGACCAGCGGGGCATTTTTGCTGGGGTCGGCCCCCAAGAGGGCGGCCACGAAGGGGTAGGTCCAGAAGTGGCGGGCGTGTTTGCGGGTGCCCGGCACGCCGTCAACCCGGGGGTTGTCCAGCGGGGTTCGGGCGGTGGCCCCGTGAAGGAGAACGATAATGGTGGGGCTATCGGGAACAACCATATGACGCAGCAGGTCTACGGGGGTCAGGTTGAGGTCGCGGGTACCCAGGTTGGGGAAGGTAACGCTCACCGTAGGGGAGGTGTTGGTGCTGCTAGGGGCGGTGACGACCTGCACCGGGGCCGAGAGGCTGCTGGCGTCGCCGGTGTTGAGGCGCGAAGCCCCCGCCATCTTCCCAGCGTTGGTGACGATCAACCCCGTGAGCATCCCGTTTTCCTCCAGGCTGTAAAGCCCAGCGCCGGTGCCGGAACGCACCTTCTCGGCGGTCCAGTTCAGGATGTATCCGTTGGCCAGGGTGAGGGTTCCCCTGGCCGTCTGGTCGGCGATCTGCCCCGAGAGAACGTGGCCACTGGCGGAGGTCATGGGGTCCAATTGCTTTCCCCTGGCCAAGCCGTGGAACCAGCCGGTGTAGCCGCCGTAGGTGGTGTTGTCCCAGCTGTTTGCCCCCTGGCAAACGTAGGCCAGTACGCCTTTTTCTCCCACAACCAAGGCGATGAGTGCATCCGTACCCGAAACCTCGCCCACGAATACCTGGGGGTTGGTTTCGGGTGCCTCGGTGCGGTTGCCGCAACCGCCGAGCAGCACCAGAACCACCCCAATGCTCCAGAGAATCCTGTGCCGCATACGTCCTCCTCTTGAGGGCTGCCCCGGTCTGGATTGGGGGAGCCTCGAGGGCCACTGTAGAAGCCCCGCGTTACACCAGCGTCTCAAGAGAAAACCCCGCCCTAGGGGCGGGGCCACCAGAACGAAGGCCGGGGCTGGTGGGCTGTGGCCTCAGCGAAGGTGCTGGGCAAAAAAGGCAAACACCTCCGGCCCCCAAATCTCGCTTCCCTGGATACAGAACTCGTGCCCCTGTTGGGGGGTGGTGCCAAAAGCGGGGTACACCCTGGACTGGTGGGGCTTCCCGCTCCGGCGGAGCACCTCCGATAGGCCCTCGATGGCCGCCAGAGAGTGGTCGTTCTGGGCCTGCAGCAAGAAGAGGGGCACCGCCGCTTTTTGGGCGGCCTCCGAGAGGCGGGCCCGCAGGTCGGGCGAAGCCGGCCAGGTTTGCGCGGCCCCCGCGCAGCTTACCGCCGCCTTGTAGCCGCTCTCGGAGCGCTCGGCGGCCAGCAGGGTTTGGATGCCCCCGAACGACCATCCATACACCCCGATGCGGCCTGAGTCCACGAAGGGCAGGTTCTTCAGGTAGGCCACCCCGGCGAGCTGGTCGGAGAGCTGTTCCTCGTGCAGCCGCACCAGGGCCTGGCTCCACTCCGCCCCGCGCAGCGTGCCCAGCACGTCCAGGATGTAGGTGCCAGGTGAGCGGCCGTGGCCCCGGCGGTTGGGGGCAAAGAACACGTAGCCCTGCCGCACAAAGGGCACCGCCAGCCGGTCAATGTAGGCCAGGTTCTTCTCGCTGCCGTGGTTGTAGACGATGGCGGGGTACGGCCCTGGGCCTGGGGGGCGGTAGAGGAAGGCACGCAGCTCGAGGTCGCCGTTTTTGTAGCTGACCGTCTCGACCCGCATCTCCTGGCCCAGCGCATGGGGCGCAAAAGCCAGGCAGAGGAGCAGCCAGCCTGCGGTGGCAGCCCAGGAGGGGATGGATAGCCGGGGTGTCCGATTCTCTTGGCACATAAATACCTCCGATGTCCGTGCCCCAGTTAGCGGTAGCGCACCAGGGCGAAGTCGGAGTTGCCCGAGGCGTTCCGGCTCCGCCCCGCCGCCACCAGCCTGCCGTCGGGCTGGAGGACCAGGGCATGGGCTATGTCATAGCTCGAGCCCACCGCCGTGGTCACTTTCCCTCCGATGCCGAAGGAGGGGTCCAGGCTGCCATCCGGGTTGTAGCGCACCAGGGCGAAGTCGTTGTTACTTGACCCCGCTGCCACCAGCCTGCCGTCGGGCTGGAGGACCAGGGAGTGGACTATGTCACGGGGGAGGCCCAAATCCGTGGTCACCTTGCCCCCGGTGCCGAACGACCTGTCCAAGCTGCCATCCGGATTGTAGCGCACCAGGGCGAAGTCATCGTTGCCCGCGGAGTTCGTGCTAAACCCCGCTGCCACCAGCTTGCCGTCGGGCTGGAGAACCAGGGCGCTTCCAAAGGTCGAAAAGACCGGCGTTATTACCTTCCCCCTGCTGCCAAAGGAGGTGTCCAGGCTGCCATCCGGGTTGTAGCGCACCATGGCGACGTCGTAGTCGCCCGCGGCGTTCCGGCTATACCCCGCTGCCACCAGCTTGCCGTCGGGCTGGAGAACCAGGGCATTGGCTCCGTCACTGCTCGAGCCCACCTCCGTGGTCACCTTACCTCCGTTGCCGAAGGAGGTGTCCAGGGTGCCATCCGGGTTGTAGCGCACCAGGGCGAAGTAAGAGTTGCTGCCAATCTGGCTCCACCCCGCCGCAACCAGCTTGCCGTCGGGCTGGAGAACCAGGGCGTGGGCTACGTCAAAGTGAAAATTCGTGGTCACCTTGCCCCCGGTGCCGAAGGAGGGGTCCAGGCTGCCATCCGGATTGTAGCGCACCAGGGCGAAGTCGCCGAGGCCCTCGCTGCTATACCCCGCCGCCACCAGCTTGCCGTCGGGCTGGAGAACCAGGGCGTAGGCTTTGTCATCGCCTTGGACCACCTCCGTGGTCACCTTGCCCCCGCTGCCGAAGGAGGTGTCCAGGCTGCCATCCGGGTTGTAGCGCACCAGGGCGAAGTCGGCGAGTCCCAAGGCGTTAGAGCTATACCCCGCCGCCACCAGCTTGCCGTCGGGCTGGAGGACCAGGGCATGGGCTCCGTCAAAGCTCGAGCCCAAATCCGTGGTCACCTTCCCCCCTGAGCCGAAGGTGGGGTCCAGCTCACCTCGGGCTCCGGTAAAGGATTTGATGCCGCCCAGCTCGAGGCGCGTGTCCAGCGGCTTGGTCTTGACGAAGGCCACAAAGTGGTGCCGGGTGCGCTCGCCGCTGCCCTCCACCACCTGGCCATCCTCTGTGGCCACCCAGGGAATCTCGAACTCGGTCTGGCCGGGGGAGGCCGTGGCCTGGTTGGCCAGCACCAGCACGGGGTTCTCGGGGGTGCCGGTGTTGCGGTAGACGCGCACCGCCTCCACCTGGTAGCCCAGAACGGGGAACTCGGTATTATCCAGCTTTACCCGGAAGCGCACCTCGTCGCCGAATCGGAAGCTGTTGCGGTCGGCGGTGAGGGTGGTGGCCGTGGGGGAGGAGCCCAGCTCAAAGGGGAACTTGAGGTTTATCGCCGTAACCAGGATCTCCAAGGCCTCCAGGGCCTCTTGCAGGTCCTTGCCGGTCTTCAGGCTCAGTTCGAGGGAAAGGCCATATTTTGCGGCAAACTCGGGGTCGCGCACCTGGGTTTCCTCCGAGGCCAGCTTTCCATCGAGCTTCAAGGCCGCCTTGGCCACGAAGAACTCGAAGTCGCTTATCCGGACACCGAAGATTTTGCCGGTGTTGGTGATGTGGGCCTGTAACCCGGTGTTGATGGTGGCGAACAGGAACCCGCTGGCCTCGGCTTCCACCTTAAGGCCACGGGGTATCTCCCGGGGCAGAACCCACTTGAACTCGGCTTGGGTCTCCCTCCGCTCAAACCGGCGGGCAAAGGAACAGGTGGGGGTGCACTCCACCCCGGCCCGCAGCTCCAGGAGGTACTCCGTGCTGGACTCGAACCCCACGCCCGCGACCGGCACTTTGCCGCTTATCTCAAAACCTGCCCCCACGGGAATGTACAGGCGCGCTATCGCCGAGAGGACGCTTGGCACCGGCAAGGGTATCTGAAAGAACTCCAGCTTGCACTCCAGGCTGCCCTCCAGGGCCGCCGCCAGGGAGGGATTGAAAGCCAGCTTGGCCTTGGGACTGCCTACCATCAACAACTTCTTGTTTGCCTCGGTCCACAGGAGTTCAAAGCCGATGGAGGACAGGTCTACTTCGACCTCCACCTCGTCCACCGAAAGGTCCACGAGGCTCAACTCGGTTTCGCACTCCAGGGGGCCTACCTCGAACTCCCGCATGGGCCGCACGCTGCCGGCGGGGCGGGCGGTGGTGCGGATCACCCTACCGGGCTTGAGCCGGAGGGTGTACTGGCCGTTGCCTTTGGGGGTCACATCGAAGTTCGAACCCACGCTGTCGGGCACAACAGCCGGAAGGTGAGCCAGGTTGAAGGTCTCCTCGAGGCGATACCGGGTGAGAAGCTCCCCCAGCGGCACCAGCTCGAGGGTGACCAGGGTCTGGCTCCCGCTCTGCCGGGCCTCCACCACCCTTCCCGCCACCGGCAGGCTGCCCTGGCTCATCAGTACGCTCCCCACGGCCGGAGGATCCACCCCTTCCAGGGTGACCACATAGCGGTAGCCCACCTTGAAGGGAGCGTTGGGGTCGGTGCCTTCGATGCGGACAACCTGGCTATCCGAGACCAGCGTGGCCCCCGCCACCGGCTGGGCTACCATCACCCCCACCTCGGCCCTAGCCTGCCCGGCCTGCACCACCACCCGGGCCGAACCCAGGTCGGCCTGGGCCGTGACCCGCCCCTCCGGGGTGACGCTGGCCACGGCGGGGTTGCTGGAGCTATAGGTAAAGTTGGCCTTGACTTCCTTGCCCTGGGCATCGTAGGCCCTGGCGCTCAGGGGCTGGCTCTCCCCCGGGCGGGTGAGCAACAGGCCCCCCGGGGCAACCTCCACCCGCACCACCTGCGGCGGGGGCGGGCTGGGCTGGGCGCAGCTCAGCAGGAGCCCCAGCAAGGCCAGGGCCAGCCAGTACTGGCGAAAGCGAACCATCGGTGCCTGAGTACGCGGTTTCATGGGTTCCTCCTCGGCTGTGTTTCCCTCCAAAATCTGCGAGCAATGCCTTCTTAGGCCACTGTAGAAGCCCCGCGTTACACCAGCGTCTCAGCGCAGCCGGCCTGGCCAGCGGCGCTGCAGGTAAGCCTGCAGCTCCTCCCAGGTGGCAAACTCCACCTCCCGACCGGTCTTCAGGTCGTGGACGCGGTACGAGCAGCGGGGAACGCCGTCCGGGCCAGGGGCGGTGTACACTCGCACCAGGAAACTCCGGCGCAGCTTAGGGGTCATGGGGCTCAGGGTAGGCTGGCCCCGTTACACCAGCGCCTCAGGGGGAGGAAGGGGGGAGGCCGCGTTGGGCCAGGGCCTCGAGGTACGCCTCCCGCCAGGGTGGGGGCAGGGTTTCCGCCACCCCTTCCTGCAGGAGGGGGACGGCCCGCCGAAGCTGGGCCTCGGTTCCCCAGCGCAGGAGGGCCAGGAGGAAGCGTACGGGAACGGCCTGGAGGTCCATGCCCAGGGCGGTCTCCAAGGCCTGGTCCAGGGCATGTTCCACCGCGCCGGCCAACCCGTGGCGGGGGTAGAGTTCGGCTAGCCGCGCCCAGGCTAGAACCCGCAGCATGGCGTCCGGAGCCCCGTGGGCGTTGGCCTCAAAGAGGGCCAGCGCTTCTTTTTCCTGCTCCAGGGAGAGATAGGCCACGGCCAGGTTGTTGCGCAAGAAGGCGGTGCCCTCGTACTCGCCCAGGGCCAGGGCGGCCTTCGCCTGGGCAAGACCTTCTTCGCAACGCCCCTGGCGTATCAGGCACCCCAGGAGGTTGTTGGCCCCGTCCACCAGGTAGTAGCGGGCGCCCACCTTCTGGGCTACCTGAAGCGCCTCCTCCAGGGTGGCGATGGCCTGGGTTTCCTGGCCCAGGTGGTCGTAGCTGCTCCCCAGGCTGACCAGGATTCCCGCCAGGGCCAGGGAGGGGCCTTGGGTCCGCAGCCGGGCCGCCAGGGGTTCCAAGGTCTGGCAGGAAGCGGTGAACTGGCCTTGGCGGAAGGCTAGATTGGAGCGCAGTTTGGCCAGGGCCAGCTCCAAGGAGCCCTCCTCCAGGGGTTCAGGCTCCAGCCTGGCCTGGATCTCCTGGGCCTCCTGCAGCACTTTGGCCGCCTCCTCCAGCCGGCCTTCCCCCAGGAGGACCCAGGTCTGCTCCACGAGGGCATCCGCCTGCCAACGTGGGGAGGGGTGGCGCAGGGCCTCCTGGATCCATCGTTGCGCTTGGGCGTACTGGCCCAGCTCCCGGTAGCTGCGGGCCAGGTGGGCGGCCATCTCCGGCCCCTCGAGGCCTTGGGCGTGGGGGTAAGCCCGCTCCAGCACCCTCGCCGCTTCCTCGGGCAGGGAACTTTTCAGGTACGCTCTGGCCGCCACCAGCCAGTTGTGCGCCGCTTCGCCGTGGGCCCCGGCCTGGAACCAGTGTTCGGCCACCACCTGGGGTGGGGCCTGGCCCTGGAGGCTCTGGGCTGCCTGGGCGTGCAGGAACTGGCGCCGGGCTTGGGAGAGGCCCTGGTAGATGCTCTGGCGGAAGAGGTCGTGCACGAAGCCGTTTCCGGCCACGATCCCCGCCTGCTCGGCCTCTTCCAACCCCTCCATGACCGCCCATTCCGAAAGCCCCGCCATGGGGGCCAACACCTGGGGGGAGAAACCTTCCCCCAGGGTGCTGGCCGCCTGGAGGGTGCGCAGGGCTTCGGGGGAAAGCCGCCCCAGCCTGCGGGCCACTACCCCGGCCACCTTGGGGGGTACTTGGAGCTCGGTGTAGTCGCGGGTAACCTCGTCCAGGGGGGTGCGCCAGCGACCTCCTTCCTCCCGCAACACCCCGCCCTCAAAGAGGGTCTTGAGGACCTCCAGGGCGAAAAAGGGGTTGCCCCCGGTCTTCCCCCGGAGCCAACGGGAGAACAAGGGTGGGCCCTCCTCCGCTCCCGTGAGGTCGGCCAGGAGAGCATGTACCGCATCGGCCTCCAGGGGCTTTAGGACCACGGTTTCCACCCCGTGGGCGTGCAGGGCTTCCAGGGTCCGCTTTAGGGCGGGGCCTACCTCCTGGGGCCGGTAGGTCCCGATCCAGGGTTGGCCCCGTTCCAGGAGGTAGAGGAGCAGTTCCAGGGTATTCTCGTCGGCCCATTGGAGGTCATCGAAGAGAAGCCTTTCTGCAGAGGCCAGGCTCCGAGCCAGGGCTTCCAGCAAGCGGGGTTTGCTGCTCCCGGGCTCGGGAGGGGGCGGGGTTAGGCCGGGGAAGGCTTCGGGCAACAGCCGGGCCAGGTCTTCCCGGTAGGGGCCGAGGTCGGGGAGCTTGTCCAGATGCCGCCTTAGGTGGACCAGGATGGGGTGCCAGGGCAGGTTTTCCAGGCCCTCGAGGCACCGGAGACGGGGAGCTTCGGGGAAGCTCTCCAGGAGGAGGCGGGTCTTGCCCACCCCGGCTTCCCCGCTCACCAGGGCGAAGCGGGCCCGGCGCAAGGCGGTCAGCTCCTCCTCTCGCCCCACCATCCGCGGCGGGTGGAGGAGCCCCAGGGGGAAGGTAAGGCGGGGGGAGGCGGGGGCAGCCAGGGGTTGGGTTTGCCGGAGGGCCTGGGCCAGCTCCTGGGTAACCCTGGCGGGCTCGAGGCCCAAACCCTCCCCAAGTTCGCGCCGAAAGCGGTCGTAGACCTTGAGGGCGGCCTCGCGCTGCCCGGCCATCTGGGCTGCCCGCAGGTAGGCCTGCAGGACATCCTCGGCCAGAAGATCGTGCCGCAGCACCTCCAGGAGCAGCCGGCTTGCCTCCTCGGCTTCCCCGGCTTCCTCCAGCTCTTGGGCCCTGCGTTTGGCGGCGTACTGCCAGGCCTCGAGGAGGCTTTGGCGCTCGAGGGAGGCCCAGTCCTCCAGGGCCGGGGCTTCCCGCAGGGGAAAATCCATAAGGAAGGGCCTGCGGTGGATGCGCACGGCTTCCTCCCAATCCCCCCGTCCCAAAGCGGCGCGAAACTCGGCCACATCCGTAACCAGGACGAAGCGCACCTGTTCCCGGTTGACCTCCACGGCCTGGGCCCAGGGCAGGGACCTGGCCCGGTGCAGGGCCACCCGCAGGTTGTGGCGCGCCTCTTCCTCGGGGATCTCAGGCCAGAGAAGGCCCGCCAGGGTTTCCCGCGCCACCCACTCCCCCCGGTAGGCTAGGAAGAGCAGAAGCTGTCCCGGCCGCGAAGGGGGAAGAGGGTAGGGGCAGCCCTCCCAGAGGGCGTGGGGTTCGTCCAACAGGTATAGGCGGGCGGATGTGGCCATAGGGCTTTGGGGAGGTAGGGGTTAGGGTCATTGTAGCACCCTGGCCTTTGTCCCAGGGGCCTACGGGTATACTCAAGCCATGAGCGCTTCCCACGATCGGGAACTCTACGAGGCCTGGGTGGAGCTTCTCTCCTGGATGCGGGAGTACGCCCGGGAAAAGGGGGTGCGTTTTGAAAAGGAGGCGGACTTCCCCGACTTCATCTACCGCATGGAGCGCCCCTATGACCTGCCCACCACCATCATGACCGCTTCCCTTTCCGACGCCCTGGGCGAGCCCTTTCTCCTGGCTGATGTCTCCCCCCGCCATGCCCAGCTCAAGCGCATCGGCCTCCGCCTGCCCCGGGCCCACATCCACCTCCACGCCCACTACGAGCCCGGCAAGGGGCTGGTGACGGGCAAGATCCCCCTCACCAAGGAGCGCTTCTTCGCCCTGGCCGACCGGGCCCGGGCCGCCTTGGCCTTGGCTTAGACCTTGCGGATGGTCCCCTGGCCCAGGGCGATGGGCCCGGGTTCCCCCTCGCTGGCCACCTCCCCTTGGACCACGGCCAGGCGCTTTCCGGCGTGGACCACCCGGCCCTTGGCCACAAGCCGCCCTCCTTGCGCCGGGCGCAGGAAGTTCACCTTGAACTCCACGGTGAGGACCTGGGGGCCTAGGGCCGTGCCCCCGGCGAAGGTGAGGGCGTTATCCAGCAAGGCGGCGATGACCCCGCCGTGCACCACCCCCAGGTGCTGGAGGAACTCGGGGCGTACCGGGAGGGCGAAGGCCACCTCCCCCTCCTGGGCTCAAAGGAGTTCCACCCCCAGAAGCTGGCTGAAAGGCTGGGCCTTTAGTACCTCTTTCCCCAATGCGGTGAGGTCCATGGCTTCCTCCTTGAACTGAGTCAAAGTTTAGCCTGGGGCCTCGAGGGGGTCAAGGGCCTCCCAGAGGCGGAGCACCACCCGGTGAAGGAGGGGGAAGGCCTTGGGGGTGGGGCGGATCCGGGGCCCCGCGGCCTCCAGGAAGCCCTCCTGGACCAGTTGGGAAACGGCCTCCTGCAGGAGGGAAGGGAGAGGAAGCCCGCTCCTTCGGGCCACCTCCTCCAGGTCCACCCCTTCCCGCAGGCGGAGGCCCAGCATCAGGCTTTCCTTGGCGTGCCCCAGGGGGGAGATGGCCTCCTCCTCGGGGGCTTCCCCCTGGAGCCAGCGGGGCAGGGGCGGGTGGGTGCGGCGAAGGGCGTAGACCCCAGGGGCCCCGTCCGGGTACTGGCCCGTGGCCCTGGGCCCCAGGGCCAGCCAGAAGCCGTTGCGCCAGTAGACCAGGTTGTGGGCCGCCTCCTCCCCTGGCCGGGCGAAGTTGGAAACCTCGTAGCGCTCCAGGCCCGCCTGGCCCAGGACCTCGGCTGCCCGCTCCATGGCCCAGGCGGCCCGCTCGGGGTCCTCGCCTAGGCCCAGGAGGGCGAAGGGGGTACCCTTTTCCACCTGCAGGGTGTAGGCGGAGACGTGCCCCACCCCTAGGGCCGCGGCCTCCTCGAGGTCCCTCTCCACGTCCTGCATGGGCAGGCCCAGGATGAGGTCCAAGGAGACGCGAAAGCCTGCCGCCAAGGCCTCCTCCACCGCCCTAAGGGCCCCTTTGCGCCCGTGGGCCCGGCCCAGAAAGCGGAGGACAGGGTCCTGGAAGCTCTGCACCCCCAAGGAAAGGCGGTTGACCCCCAGGGCCCGGAGGAGGGCGAGCCGCTTTCGGTTCAGGGTGCCCGGGTTGGCCTCCAGGGTTACCTCCGCCCCCGGGGCCAGGGACCAGGGTAAGGCCTGGAAGAGGGCGAGGAGCTCCCTTTCCCGCAGGTAGCTGGGGGTGCCGCCCCCCAGGTAGAGGGTCCTAAGGGGCCCGGGGTGCTGGGCAAAAAGGGCCTGGGCCTCCTCGGCCAGGCGCTTCAGGTAGGCCTCCACCCACCCCGGGGCCCGGCGCACCACGTGGAAGTCGCAGTAGGGGCAAAGGGTAGGGCAGAAGGGGACGTGGACGTAAAGGCTAGCCACCAGGGACATCCCTCTAGTTTACAAAGAGGAGGCGGAAATCGTTGAGGTTGGTGCCGGTGGGGCCCAGGGTGAGGAGGGTTCCGGCCCGGGCGAAGAAGCCTAGGCTATCGTTTTCCGCCAGGAAGGGCTGTGGGTCCAGGCCCAGGCCCCAGACCTCCGGGGTGAGGAGGGCCCCGGCCACCCCTGAGGGGCCGTCCAGCCCGTCGGAGTCCGCGGCCAGGGCGTAGAGGGGTTCCTGGAGGTAGGCGTAGAGGGCCAGGAGAAACTCCAGGTTCCGCCCCCCCAGGCCCCCGCCCCGCACCCTCACCTGGGCCTCCCCCCCGGAGAGCAGGAAAAGGGGCTTGCGGAAGGGCAGCCCGTGGGCGCGGATGGTGGCCACCAGCTCGGCGTGGAAGCGGGCGAGGCCCCTCGCTTCCCCCCCGAAGCGGTCGGAGAGGATGACTTCCCTGTACCCTTCCCCCCGCAGGAAGTCCCGGGCGGCCTTGAGGAGGTCCAGGTTGGCCCCGGCCAGGCGCCAGCGGAGCCGGCGGGTGGCCGGGTCCCCAGGCTTGAGGGTTTCGGGGATCTCCCCCCTGGCCCCGGCCTCCAGCACCCGCCTGGCCCCGGGAAAGTCCAGGCCATAGCGGTCCAGGACGGCCAGGGCCTCCCGGTAGGTGCTGGGGTCGGGGTGGAAGGGGCCCGAGGCGATCACGCTGGGGTCGTCCCCGGGCACGTCGGAGAGGAGGAGGGCCTGGACCCGGGCCCGGGTGGCCAGGAGGGCCCGCCCCCCCTTGAGGCGGGAGAGGTGTTTGCGCACGGCGTTGATCTCGGCGATGCTGGCCCCGCTCTGGAGGAGGGCTTGGGTGAGCTTTCGCATCTCCTCCAGGTTGATCCCCAAGGGGGCGCACCAGAGGGCGCTTCCCCCGCCCGAGAGGAGGGCCAGGACCCGGCCCTTGGGGGAGAGGCCTTTCAGGAGGTCCAGCACCTCCTCCGCGGCCCTTTGGCTTTCCCCATCGGGCAGGGGGTGGCCGGCCTGGACCGCCTTTAGGCCCAAGGCCTCCTGCCCCTTGGGCAGGGTGAGGTGGTAGGGCACCTCCCCGTAGCGGTCCAAGGCGGCGCGGAGCATGGCGGCCCCCGCCTTGCCCACGGCCAGGATGAGGTCGGGCTTTCTTGGGGGAAGGGCCTTGGCGGTGAGCGCCCCGGGGTGGGTGGCCTTAAGGGCCTGCAGGAAGGCTTCCTTGAGGAAGGCCGCCCTCATGCGGGGAGGTTTTCCGCCTGGCCCTCGTAGAGGAGGGCGAGGAGCTCGGCGGTGTGGAGGATGGGGATGCGGGGGTCCAGGTAGGCCTGGATCTGGGTCAGGCAGCCGATGTTGCCCGTGACCACCAGGTGGGGCTGGGTGGCCATAAGGTTCTCCGCCTTCCGCCGCCCCAGGGCCTCGGCGATCCCTGGCTGGAAGAGGTTGTAGGTGCCGGCGCTGCCGCAGCAGATCTCCCACTCCCGGGGCTCCAGGACCTCCACCCCCGCCGCTTTCAGAAGCCGCCTTGGGGCCTCCCGCACCCCTTGGGCGTGGGCCAGATGGCAGGCGTCGTGGTAGGCCACCCGCAGGGGCTTCTTGGGGGGTGGGGGCGGGGTGAAGCCCACCTCCGCCAGGATGGCGGTCAGGTCCTTCACCTTGGCGGCCAGGTGCCGCGCCTCCTCCTCCTCGGCCTCCCCCAGGAAGAGGAGGGGGTACTCCTTCATCCCCGAGCCGCAGCCGGCGGCGTTGGTCACCACGAAATCCACCTCCCGAAAGGCCCGTAGGTTCTGCCGGGCCAAGGCCCTGGCCCCCTCCTTGTCCCCGGCGTGGAGGTTCAGGGCTCCGCAGCAGACCTGTTCCCGCACCGCCAGGACCTCCAGGCCATTTTCCTGGAGAACTTTTATGGTGGCCCGGTTGATGGAGGGCCGCAGAACCCTCTGGGCGCATCCCAAGAGGAGGCCCACCCGGGCCTTCCTCTCCCCCTTGGCGGGGTAGACCTCGGCGTAGCCTTCCTCCCGTTCCAGGCGGGGGGGGAGGAGTTCCAGAGGGGCCTTGAGGGGCTTGGGGAGGGGGAGGGGTTGGAGGAGGGGCTTGAGCCTTGCCCCCAGCTCCGCCAGAGGGCGGAAGCGCCCGGGATAGGGGAGGGTGCGGAGGAGGGCCAGGCGGTACGCCCGTTCCAGGGGGTAGCGGTGCCGCTTTCCCTCGGTGTGGAGGCGGAAGGCGGCGATGAGTTCGCCGTAGGGGACGCCGCTTGGACAGGCGGTGACGCAGGCTTGGCAGGCCAGGCAGCGGTCCAGGTAGGGGAGGGCCTCCTCCAGCCCCAGGTTCCCCTCTAGGACCTCCTTCATGAGGAAGATCCGCCCCCGGGGGGAGTCCATCTCCTCCTGCAGGACCAGGTAGGTGGGGCAGGTGGGGAGGCAGAAGCCGCAGTGGACGCAGGCCTCGATGGCGTGGGCCATCACCTCCCCTTCCGGGCCCAGGGTTTCCACGGGGATCCGGTGCTGCATGCTCTCACCCTAAGGGAAAGCGGCCCAGGGGGTCCAGGGCCCCCTTGACCCTGGCGAAGAAGCCTTGGGGGGGTGGGGGAAAGAGGGGTTCTTCCGCCCCCCGGAGGACCAGGTGGGGCAGGCCCCGCTGCCGCAAGGCCTTCAGGCCCTCAGGGTCGGTTCCCGCATAGAGGAGCTCTCCCCCAGCGAGGTAGCGCCGCCTCTCTAGGGGAAGGGTTTCCAGCTCGGGAAGGCGCCCTAGGCCCGCCGGCACCTTGACCCAGACAGGGCTTTCCTCCAGGAAGGCCAGGTCCCGCACCGCCTCCCAATGGGCCTCGTCTTCCTCCAGCACCTCCCCCTCCTGGCCCAGGAGTTCCTGAATACCTTTCAGGCGGGCCTCCACGCTCCTTGGGAAGCCCCCCAGGCGCACCTCCAGGGTGGCGGGGGGGAGGAGGTCTAGGGCCAGGAGGTCCAGGGGGAGGCTTCGCAGGCGCTCCAGGGCGGCAAGGGCTTCCCCTAGGCTTCCCAGACGCACCCGGAGGGTGCGGGTGACCCGGGGGTAGGGGAAGACCTTGAAGGAGAGCTCCACCACCACCCCAAAGGCCCCCAAGGACCCCACCATGAGGCGGTGGAAGGGAAAGCCGGCGGCGTTTTTCACCACCTTGCCCCCACCCCGGACCAGCCGGCCCTCCCCGTCCACAAACCGCACCCCCAGGAGGAAGTCCCGCAGCCCGCCGAAGCGGTAGCGCATGGGGCCGGAAAGCCCGCTGGCCACCGTGCCCCCTAGGGTGGCCCCCCTGCCCTTCAGGGGCGGGTGGAAGGGGAGGTACTGGCCGTGGGCCTTCAGGGCCTCCTCCACCTCGGAAAGGGGTGTGCCCGCGTAGGCGGTGAAGACGAACTCCTCTGGGGTGTACTCCAGGAGGCCCCTTAGCCCCGAGAGGTCCAGCCCCACCTCCCCCTCCCGGGGGGTGGAGAGGGCGGGCTTGCTCCCCCCGCCTCTGGGCCTCAGGCGCGGGTAGAGGCGCACGGCCTCCTGGACCTCGGCCACGCTGGTCGCCCTAACCTCCGGCACGGGCCACCTCCGGCAAGACCTTGCCCCGGTTGGCCAGGCCCTTGGGGTCCAGGGCCTTCTTGACCCCTTCCATGGCCAGGAGGTCCTCCGGAGCGAACATCTCGGGCATGTACCCCTTCTTCTCCACCCCGATGCCGTGCTCCCCGGTAAGGGAGCCCCCAAGCCGCACGCAAAGCCGCAGGATCTCCCCGGCCAGGGCCTCGGCCCTTTCCAGCTCCCCGGGTTTCTTGCCGTCGTAGAGGACCAGGGGGTGGAGGTTGCCATCCCCGGCGTGGAAGACGTTGGCCACCCGCAGGCCGTAGGCCTGGGAGAGCCGGCCGATCTCCCTCAAGGCCTCCGCCAGGCGGCTTCGGGGCACCACCCCGTCCTGGACCAGGTAGTCGGGGGAGAGGCGGCCCACGGCGCTGAAGGCTGCCTTCCTGCCCTTCCAGATGGCTTGGCGCTCGGCCTCGCTTCCGGCCACCCGCACCTCCAGGGCCCCGCTTTCCCGGATCACCTCCTCCAGGACCAGGGCCTCCTCGGCCACCTCCTCCTTAGGGCCTTCCAGTTCCACGATGAGGAGGGCTTCCGCCTTGGGGTAGCCGGCCTGGACCGCGGCCTCCGCCGCCTCAATGGCTAGGCGGTCCATGATCTCCATGGCCCCCGGGAGGAGGCCCCGCCGGATGACCAGGCTCACCGCCTCCCCGGCCCCTTCCAGGCTCCCGTAGGCGGCGAGAAGGGTGTGGTAGGCCTCGGGCTTGGGGAGGAGCCTTAAGGTGATCTCCACCGCCACCCCCAAAAGCCCCTCCGTGCCCACAAAGAAGCCGTGGAGGTCGGGCCCCACCCCCTCCAGGCCTTCCCCGCCCAGCCGCACCACCTCCCCTTCGGGGGTGACCACCTCGAGGCCCAACACGTGGTTGGCGGTCATGCCGTACTTCAGGCAGTGGGCCCCCCCGGAGTTGAAGGCCACGTTCCCCCCTAGGGTGGAGACGGGCTGGCTGGAAGGGTCGGGGGCGTAGTAGAGGCCGAAGGGGGCGGCCTGGCGGGAGACCTCCAGGTTCACCACCCCGGGTTCCACCACGGCCACCATGGCCTGGGGGTCCAGGCGCAGGATGCGGTTCATGCGGTTGAGGGCCAGGACGATCCCCCCCTCCACGGGCAGGGACCCCCCCGAAAGGCTGGTGCCGCTTCCCCGGGCCACGAAGGGGACCCCGTAGCGGTGGCAAAGCCGCACGGTCTGGACCACCTCCTCCTTCCTTTCGGGGAGGACCACCGCCAGGGGGCGCTGGCGGTAGGCGGTGAGGGCGTCGGACTCATAGGGGGCCAGGGCCGCCCCCTGGGTGAGAACCCTGCCCGGGGGGAAAAGGGCCCTTAGCTCCTCCAGAAATCCCATGGTTCTACTCTACGGCAAGGGGGCTATTCCCTTGGGGTTCTAGTCAATGTACTCGTAGGCCACCAGGGTGAGGAACTCCACGAAGGTCTCCGAGAGGACCAGCCTGTCCAGGATCTCCTCCGCCTCCTTGTAGCGGCCCACCTCCCTTCCCCCCAGCTTCTCCAGCTCCTCCTCCTTGACCTTCTGGTAAAGCTCGGGGGTGACCGTGCGGCCATCCTCCAGGGTGGCCCCCCGGTGGACCCACTGCCAGAGCTGGGCCCGGGAGATCTCGGCGGTGGCCGCGTCCTCCATGAGGTTGAAGATGGCGGCGGCCCCGTTGCCCAAAAGCCACTGGTTGAGGTACTGCAGGGCCACGGAGATGTTGTTCCTAAGGCCGGCCTCCGTCACCTTGCCCCCGGGCACGTGGAAGTCCAGGAGGTCCTGGGCCGTCACTTGCACCTCCTCCCGCTTCACGTGCTTCTGGTGGGGCCTATCCCCCAGGTGGCGGTCAAAGACCTCCATGGCCACGGGCACCAGGTCGGGGTGGGCCACCCAGGTGCCGTCAAACCCCTGGCCCGCTTCCCGCTCCTTGTCGGCCCGCACCTGCTGGAAGGCCCGCTCGTTCACCTCGGGGTCCTTGCGGGAGGGGATAAAGGCCGCCATCCCCCCGATGGCGTGGGCCCCGTGGATGTGGCAGGACTTGACCAGGAGCTCGGTGTAGGCCTTCATGAAGGGCACGGTCATGGTCACCTGGGCCCGGTCGGGGAAGATGGGGGCGGTGGTGGCGAACTTCTTGATGCAGCTGAAGATGTAGTCCCAGCGGCCCGCGTTGAGCCCGGCGGCGTGTTCCTTGAGCTCGTAGAGGATCTCCTCCATCTCAAAGGCCGCCAGGATGGTCTCAATGAGGACGGTGGCCCGGATGGTCCCCCGGGGGAGGCCCACGTAGTCCTGGGCGAAGTTGAAGACCTGGTTCCAGAGGCGGGCCTCGAGGTGGCTTTCCATTTTGGGCAGGTAGAAGTAGGGCCCGCTGCCCCTTCGGACCAGCTCGTGGGCGTTGTGGAAGAAGTAAAGGCCGAAGTCAAAGAGGCTGGCGGAGATGGGCTCCCCGTCTACCCGGACATGCTTTTCCACCAGGTGCCACCCCCGGGGGCGAACCACCAGGGTGGCTACCTCCTCCTTGAGGCGGTAGGCCTTCCCCTCGGGGGAGACGAAATCAATCTGGCGGCGGACGGCGTCCATCAGGTTCTTCTGCCCCTGGATGACGTTGTCCCAGGTGGGGGAGAGGGCGTCCTCAAAGTCGGCCATGAAGACCTTGGCCCCCGAGTTCAGGGCGTTCACGATCATCTTCCGGTCCACGGGGCCGGTGATCTCCACCCGGCGGTCATTGAGGTCCTTTGGGGCCTCGGCCACCTGCCAGCTTCCTCCCCGCACGAAGGCCGTCTCCGGGAGGAAGTCGGGCTTCTCCCCGGCCCTATACCTTTCCCAAAGGGCCTGGCGCCGCTCTAAAAGCGCCTTGCGCACGGGGTTGAACTCCCGCTGCAAGGCCACCACGAAGCCCAGGGCCTCCTCGGTGAGCACCTCCTGGAGGAGGGGATGGTCCTTGGTGATCTCCACGCCTTTCATGGTGGCCTGAGCCTACGGGAGGCCGGCGGGATTTGTCAAGGGACGAAATGGTTTTTCGTCTGTTGAAAAACACCTTGGGAGATGCTAGCTTGGGATTCATGCCGAGGCCCAGGGAACGGGGAGCTGGGGAGGTGAAAACCCTGGAGCGGGGCCTAAAGGTGCTGGAGGCCCTGGCGGAACTGGGGGAGGGGGGGCTTTCCCCCCTGGCCAGGAGGACGGGGCTTTCCAAGAGCACCCTGTACCGCCTCCTCCAGGCCCTGGTCCGCCTGGGCTTCGTGGAGGAGGTAGAGGGGGTGTACCGGGTAGGCCCCCGGGCCTTCGCCGTGGGCCAAGCCTATCTCAGGAAGAGCCTGCTGCAGGCGGTTCGGCCCGAGATGGAGGCCCTGGCAGCGGAAACCGGGGAGAGCGTGAACCTGGCGGTGCCGGCGGGGATGGAGGCCCTGTACCTGGACCAGGCGGAGGGAACCAAGCTGGTCCGCCTCTTCACCGCCCCCGGCTCCCGTGCCCCCCTGCACGCCACGGGGGTAGGCAAGGTCCTCCTGGCCTACCGCGGGGTGCCCGAGGGGCTTCCCCTCACCCCCTATACCCCCTTCACCCTGACCCGCCGGGAGGACCTTCTAAGGGAGTTGGAGAGGGTTCGGCGCCAGGGCTACGCCCTGGACAACGAGGAAAAGGAGCTGGGGGTGCGGTGCGTGGCCGCCCCCGTCTTCGGCCCCGGGGGGGAGGTGGTGGCGGCCCTTTCCCTCTCCGCCCCGGCCAGCCGCCTTTCCCCCCAGGCGGCCCATGCCCTGGCCCCCAGGGTCCTCGAGGCCGCCCGGAGAGCTTCCTTGCGCTTGGGCTTCACCCCTACTCTATAATGAGAAGGGTTAGGAGGCTTTAGCGGGAGGGGCTAAAGACCATGGACAAGGACCGTCCGGTGTACGTGATCTCGGTGGCGGCGGAGCTGGTGGAGATGCACCCGCAGACCCTGCGGCTTTACGAGCGGAAGGGGCTTATTAAGCCGAAGCGGTCTGGGGGGAAGACGCGGCTTTACTCGGAGCGGGACATTGAGCGGCTGAGGGAGATCCGGCGCCTGACGCAGGAGCTTGGGGTGAACCTGGCGGGGGTGGAGGAGATCATGCGGCTGCGTTCCGAGCTCGAGGCCCTCCAGGCCCGCTTTGAGCGGGAGGTGGCCCGGCTTAGGCTCCTCCTCCTGGAGGGGGGCACCCTGGCCGAAGAGGGTAGCATGGGGGCGTGAGCGCGCTAGAGCCCCTGCTGGAGTTCCTCTCCATCCCCTCGGTATCCACCGACCCCCGCCACCAGAAGGACGTCCGCCGGGCGGCCCTTTGGCTTAAGGAACGGCTGGAGGTCCTGGGCTTTCGGTCCGAGCTCCACGAAACCCCCCTCCACCCCATCCTCTACGCCGAGCGCCTCCTGGACCCCGAGGCCCCCACGGTCCTGGTCTACGGCCATTACGACGTCCAGCCCCCCGACCCCCTGGAGCTTTGGGAAAGCCCCCCCTTCTCCCCCACGGTGCGGGAGGGTAGGGTCTACGCCCGAGGGGCCTCGGACGACAAGGGGCAGCTCTGGGCCCACGTGGCGGCCCTGGAGGGGCTGGAGGCCCGGGTGAACCTGAAGTTTTTGGTGGAAGGGGAGGAGGAGATCGGCAGCCCCCACCTCCTTCCCTTCGTGCGGGCCCACCGGGAGAAGCTTCGGGCCGATGTGGTCCTGGTTTCGGACGGGGCCATGTTCGCCCCCCACACCCCCACCCTGACCTACGGCCTGCGGGGGCTTTGCTACCTGGAGGTGCGCCTCCAGGGGGCCCGGCGGGACCTTCACTCCGGGGCCTTCGGCGGGGTGGCCCCTAACCCCATCCAGGCCCTGGGCTGGATCCTGGCCCGCCTCAAGGACGGGACCACGGGGAGGGTCCTGATCCCCGGCTTCTACGACCGGGTGCGTCCCGTTTCCGAGGAGGAGAAGCGCCTCTGGCCCCCCTTGGACGAGGAGGCCCTAAAGGGGGAGCTGGGGGTGGAGGTCCTGCCCGGGGAGGAGGGGTACTCCCCCTTGGAGCGGCTTTGGGCCCGGCCCACCCTGGACCCCAACGGCATCTTCGGCGGCTACCAGGGGGAGGGTTCCAAGACGGTGATCCCCGCCGAGGCCGGACTGAAGCTCTCCATGCGCCTGGTGCCGGACCAGGACCCCGAGGAGGTGGCGGACCTGGCCGAGGCCTACCTGAAGGCCCTCTGCCCTCCGGGGTACCGGATGGAGGTCCGGCGGCTCCACGGGGGTAAGCCCGTCCTCACCGACCCCCAAAGCCCCCCCATGCGCCTCATGGCCCGGGCCCTGGAGGAGGTCTGGGGGCGGCCTCCCGTCTACGCCCGGGAGGGAGGGACCATCCCCGTGGTGGCGGAACTCCAGGAGGCCTTGGGGGCGCCGGTGGTCCTCCTCGGCCTGGGCCTCAACGACGACAACCTCCACGCCCCCAACGAGAAGTTTGACCTGGTGAACCTGGAGAAGGGGATCCTTGCCATCCGCCGCTTCCATGGGCTATTGGCGGAGTCGGGTTAGATCCCTTGCCCGGGAAGGGCCCGCTTGAAGATAAGGGCCTCCCCCACCCGGCCCGTAAGCAGGGGGACGGCGGCGCTCCTGGCCACCTGGGCGCAGAAGGGCACGTCCCCCTCGAGGCCCACCCCCTTCAGGGCCAGGGCGGCGGCGGAAAGGGAAAGGGCCTCCAGGGGGTCCTGGTAGGCCCGCTTGACGGCCAGGGCGATGCGGGCCCCGTCCTCGGGCTCCACCTCCCCCAGCAGGCCCAGGTACTCCGCCAGCACCCCGGCGGTGTAGAGGTCGTCCAGCCCCACCCGTCCCTCCTTGCCGGCGCAGAGGATGGCTACCTCCTCCGTGGCCAGCTCCCGGGCCAGCCTGGCGGCGGCGTGGGCGTTGTAGAGGGAGGCCAGGAGGACGTGCTTGGCGGTCCTGGCGGCGGCGTGGGCGGCCTTGGTGCCGTTGGTGGTGCTCATGACCACCACCTTGCCCCCCACGGGGGCCTCGAGGGCCTCCCGGGGGGAGTTGCCCAGGTCAAACCCCGGGGGCCTCAGCCCCCCCACCTCCCCCGCCAGGACCACGTCCTCGTCCTTGAAGGCCCGGGCGGCCTCCAGGCCCGCTACCAGGTACAGGGCCTCCGCCCCCGCCTCCAAGAGGCAAGCGGCGGTGGTGGTGGCGCGGATCACGTCCACCACCAGGACCACATCCGGGTAGACCAGCTCCTCTGTGGGCAGGACATCCACCTTCAGGCGCACGCGCACGACCTCCTTGGGGGCTTAGGCCAGACCGAAGGCCACCTCCTCCAGGAGTCCCGGGTCCAGCACCTCCACCTCCCCCGGGGCGAGGCGGAGGAGGCCCCGCTGTTTGAACCCGTGGAGCACCCGGGTGACCGTTTCCCGGCTGGCCCCGGCCAGGGCGGCCAGGTCCTGGTGGCGCAGGCGAAGCCGGGGTCCGTGACCTAGCCGCAGGAGCTTGAGGAGGGCGTAGGCCACCCGGCTTTCCGCCTCCTCAAAGGCCAGAAGGTCCAGCTCCACGTTGAGCTCCCGCAGCCGGTGGGCCAGGATGCGGGCCAGGTTGTGGGCCAGAAGGGGAACCCGGCGGATCAGGGCCAGGTAGGCCTCGCGGTGCAGGGCCAGGAGGAGGGTGTCCTCCTCGGCCACGGCGCTGGCGCTCCGCTCCCCCCCGTCCAGGAGGCTCATCTCCCCGAAGACCCCTCCCTTCCCCACGAGGCCCAGGGTCTTCTCCTGTCCCCCCAGGTGGGTGCGGTAAAGGCGCACCCGTCCCTCCGCCACCAGGTACAGGCTCTGCCCCAGGTCCCCCTGCCGAAAGACGTGCTTCCCCTTGGGGTAGGCCAGGGATTGGAAGTAGGTGCGGGCCAAGGCCTCCTCCTCCGGGGTTAGGTCCTGGAACAGGGGGTTGCCGGGCATCGGCCCTACTCTAACCGAACCTTCATCCTTTGCCTAGAGGATGGGGGGGTGCGGCCGGTGTTGCAGGTGGAGGACCTGGGCTTCGCCTACGGGAATGGTTTCCTCTTCCGCCACCTTTCCTTCCGCCTTGCCCCGGGGGAGGCCTTGGCGGTGCTGGGCCCTTCGGGAAGCGGCAAGACCACCTTGCTCCATCTCCTGGCCGGGCTTTTGCCCCTGCAGGAGGGGGAGGTGTACTGGGAAGGCGAGCCCCTCCGGGGCTTATCCCAAGGGGCCTTGGCCCGGCGGCGCCTGAGCTTTTTGGGCCTGGTCTTCCAGCACCACTTCCTCTTTCCCGAGCTCACGGCCCTGGAGAACGTTCTCGCCCCCGGCTACCTGGCAGGACGGGTGGACCGGGGATGGGCCCTGGCCCTCTTGGGGCGGCTAGGCCTAGGGGGGCGGGCCCATTTCCTGCCCCAGAGGCTTTCCGGAGGGGAGCGCCAGCGGGTAGCGGTGGCCCGGGCCCTTTACCTCAGGCCCCGCCTCCTCCTGGCGGACGAGCCCACGGCCAGCCTGGACCGCCGCCAGGCCCGAGAGGTGCTCCGCCTCCTCCAGGAGCTGGCCCAGGAGGTGGGGGCGGCCTTGGTCCTGGCCACCCACGACGAGGCCCTGGTGGAGGGGTTCCCCGCCCTGAAGCTTTAGGGGGTATGGGGTAAGATGGGGCGGTATGAGTCCCATCCACGTGCGGGGCCAGCCGGGGGAGGTGGCGGAGCGGGTCCTCCTGCCCGGGGACCCTGGGCGGGCGGAGTGGATCGCCAAAACCTTCCTGGAGGATCCCGTCCAGTACACCTCCTACCGGGGCCTTCTGGGGTATACGGGCCGCTACCGAGGGGTACGGGTTTCCGTGCAGACCACGGGCATGGGGGCACCCTCGGCCAGCATCGTGGCCGAGGAGCTGGTGAGCCTGGGGGCCCGGGTGCTCCTTCGGGTGGGCACCTGTGGGGCGGTGGACGGGGCCTTGGCCCCTGGGGACCTGGTGGTGGCCCAAGGGGCGGTGCCCCTGGACGGGGCTACCCGGCAGTACCTGGAGGGCCGTCCCTACGCGCCCCTGCCCGATCCCGAGCTCTTTCGCGCCCTCTGGGACCAAGCCCGCAAGAAGGGGTACCCCCACCACGTGGGCCTGGTGGCCACGGAGGACGCCTTTTACGCCACCACCCCGGAAGGGGCCAAGGCCTGGGCCCGCTACGGGGTGTTGGCCTTTGAGATGGAAGCCAGCGCCCTCTTCCTCATCGGCAAGCTCCGGGGGGTGAAGGCCGGGGCCCTCCTGACGGTTTCCAACCGCATCGGCGACCCGGAGCTGGCCCCCCCAGAGGTGCTGGCCGAGGGGGTGAGGCGTATGGTGGAGGTGGCCCTCGAGGCCCTCTTGGAGGTGTAAGCCATGGCCCACGAGCACGAGCACGAGTTCATCCTGGAGATACCCGAGTTTGAGCACCTGGCCTACGAGGTGGAAGGCGGCATCGCCTTGGTCACGCTGAAGCGCCCCGAGGCCCTCAACGCCCTCTCCCAGGACCTGCTCCAGGAGCTGGCCGAGGTGACCGAGGTGATCCACCAAGACCCCGAGGCCCGGGTGGTCATCTTCACCGGGGAGGGCAAGGCCTTTGCCGCCGGGGCGGACCTTAAGGAGATCGCCGCCCTCAAGGACCCCTTCATGGCCCGGGAGTACGCCCTCTTGGGCCAGCAGGTCTTTGCCGAGATCGCCGCCCTGCCGGTGCCCACCATCGCCGCCATCCACGGGTACGCCCTGGGCGGGGGGCTGGAACTGGCCCTGGCCTGTGACCTGCGGGTGGCCTCCAAGGAGGCCAAGCTGGGCCTGCCCGAGGTGGGCCTGGGCCTCATCCCCGGCTTTGGGGGCACCCAGCGCCTGCCCCGCCTCATCGGGCGGGGCCGGGCCTTGGACCTCATCTTCACCGGGCGGCACGTGCCCGCGGAGGAGGCCTTGGCCCTGGGCCTGGTGAACCAGGTAGGGGAGGACGCCCTGGAGGAGGCCAAAAAGCTGGCCCAGAAGATCCTCAAGAACGCCCCCATCGCCCTGGCCTTGGCCAAGGAGAGCGTGGTGCGGGGCGAAGGCCTGGACCTGGCCGAGGCCTTGGAGATCGAGGCCGACCTCTTCGGTTACGCCTCAGCCACGGAGGACATGAAGGAGGGGGTGCGGGCCTTTTTGGAAAAACGCCCCCCTAACTTCAAGGGCGAGTAAAAGGGCTTGGAATAGGGGGGCCTAGCCCCCTAAGGCCCCTTTCTTTTTGTGTAAAGTAAAGGTTGCCCATGACGGGAGAACGCGTGGTCCACGTTGCCAGCCCCAAGGCCAAACTCTACGCGGAGGCGGACCAGGCCATCCGCGAGCGCCTTAGGGCCTTTCCCAAGGCTCTAAGGGCCTATGAGCTTCTCATCCAGGACCCGGAGGCCCGGGCAGGCTGGAACATGGCCAACTACCTCACCATGCGCAAGCTGGGCTACAACGACCATGGCCGGGTCCACGCCCTCCTCACCGGGGCGGCCAGCGTGGCCATCCTCGGCCTTCTGGCCGAGGCGGGGGTACGGCTGGACACCCTGGAGTCTGGGGCGGGGGAGCTGGAGGATGCCTACGTGGTGGTCCTCCTCTCCACCATGCTCCACGACCTGGGCAACCAGGTGCACCGGGAACACCACGAGGCCTTCGGCGTTACCCTGGCCCTTCCCATCCTCAACCGCATTCTGGAGAAGATCTACCCGGACCCCGAGCAAAGGACGGCCCTTCGCGCCCTCATCCTCCACGGCATCCACAGCCACGACCTGAACCCCGAACCCCTCACGGTGGAGGCGGGGGTGACCGCCGTGGCCGACGGCACCGATATCACCAAGGGCCGGGGCCGCAAGGCCTTTGCCCTGGGGAGCATAGACATCCACTCCATCAGCGCCTTGGCGGTGGACGAGGTGCGCATCCTCAAGGGGGAAAAGGTGCCGGTGGAGATCCAGGTGACCATGAACAACTCCGCCGGCATCTTCCAGGTGGAGGAAACCCTCACCAAGAAGGTGCTAAGAAGCCCCTTGCGGCCCTACGTGACCGTGGTGGCCATGACCGGAGAGGGGGGCCAGGACCAGCGCATCGTCCACCGGGTGCGCCTGCACGAAACCGAGGACCGCTTCGTGCTGGACTAACGGGGCCAGAGCTCGCGCAGCTCCTTGGGCAAAAGGTTTTGCACGTCCCGGATCTCTCCCTCGCTTACCTTTTGCGCCAGGACCTGGAACACGGCCCGGGCCGCGGCCTCTGGGTCCAGGGCTGGGCCGGAAGGGGTCCGGAGCTCCCGGGCCACGTGGGCCAGAAACTCCTCCTTGTGGCGTTCCTTCAGGGGTTTGCCCGTGGGGTCCCAGCCCTCGTAGTAAAGCCCCCGGACCAGCATGGGCAGCTCGGCCCCCAGCTGGGCCACCTCTTCCACGGGCAGGCGGTCCCGCAGGGCATGGAGCACCGCCCGCAGGGCCATGTAGGCCCGGTGCCGGTCCTCGAGGCCCAAGGCCTCCATGATGGCCTTCAGCCAGGCATGCGTTTTGTGTAAGGTGGTGTCAAACACCTCCAGGCCAGTGGCGCTCATACCTTCACCCCCTTTGCCTTAAGCATATAACTTGAGCAAGGAAATGTAAAGCGGCCCCCGGGGTGGAGGGCCCCTGGGGGTGGGGTCCAAGGCCGGCTCAGGCCCGGCGGGGCACCTCCTTGGCTAGCTCCCGCTTCAGGATCTTCCCCACGCTGGACTTGGGTAGGGTGTCGCGGAACTGGAGGATGCGGGGGACCTTGTAGGCGGCGAGGTTTTGGCGGCAGAAGGTTTCGATGTCTTTTTCGGAGACTTTGCCTTTGTACTCGTCTTTGAGGACGATGAAGGCGGCCACGGTTTCGCCGCGGTAGGGGTCTGGGACGCCGACGACGGCGGCTTCTTGGACGGCTGGGTGCTGGTAGAGGACTTCTTCTACTTCACGGGGGTAGATGTTGTAGCCGCCGGCGATGATCATGTCTTTTTTGCGGTCTACGATGTAGAAGTAGCCATCGGGGTCCATTTTGGCGAGGTCGCCGGTGAAGAGCCAGCCATCTTTGAGGGTTTTTTGGGACTCTTCTGGGCGGTTCCAGTAGCCTTTCATGACGTTGGGGCCTTTGAGGATGAGTTCGCCCACCTCGCCTGGGGGGAGTTCCTTGCCCTCCTCGTCCACCACCTTGGCCTCCACCCCGGGGAAGGGAAGGCCCACGCTTCCCAGCTTGCGGGGGCCGTAGAGGGGGTTGCAATGGGTGACGGGGCTGGCCTCGGTGAGGCCGTAGCCTTCCACCAGCTTGGCCCCGGTCAGCTTCTCAAAGCGCTCCGCCACCTCGAGGGGCAAGGGGGCTGAGCCCGAGATGCAGGCGCGGATGCTCTTCAGGCTCCTCCCCTCAATCCCGGGGAAGTTGTTGAAGGCTACGTAGAGGGTGGGCACCCCAGGGAAGAGGGTGACCCCGTGCTTTTCAATGGCCTCCACGATGGGCTTGATCTCCGGCCGGGGCAAGAGGACCAGCTTGGCCGCTCCCAGCAGGGCCAGGTTCATGGCTACGGTCATGCCGTAGACGTGGAAGAAGGGAATGGCCCCCAGGACCACCTCTTCCCCCTCGCGGAAATCGGGGATCCAGGCCCGCACCTGCAGGGCGTTGGTGGAGAGGTTGCGGTGGGTGAGCATGGCCCCCTTGGCCACCCCCGTGGTGCCCCCGGTGTACTGCAAAAGGGCCAAGTCATCCAGGTCCAAGGCCACGGGCTCCGGCTTCCAGGCCTTGAGGAAGGCGCGCCAAGGGATGCCTTCCAGCTCCTTGGGCCACTGGCCCTTCCGCTTGAGCGTCAGGGGGTAGAGGAGGTTCTTGGGGAAGGGCAAGTAGTCCTGGATCCCGGTGCGCACCAGGACCTCTACCGGGGCCTCGGCCTTCACCTCCTGGTACCGGGGCAGGAGGAGGTCCAGGATGACCAGGGCTTTGGCCCCTGAGTCCAGGAGCTGGTGGCGCAGCTCCCGGGGGGTGTACATGGGGTTGGTGTTCACCGCCACTCCCCCGGCCAGCAGGGTGCCGAAGAAGGCGATGACGAACTGGGGGGAGTTGGGCAGCATGATGGCCACCCGCTCCCCCGGCTCTAGGCCGGCCTCTTGTAAACCCCTGGCGAAGGCTTCCACCTGGCGCCAGAGGCGTTGGTAGGAAATACTTCGCCCCAAGAACTCCAAGGCTACCTTTTCTGGGTAGCGGCGGGCGTTTTCCCGAAGGAGCTCGGTGAGAAGCCAGGGCTTGGGGGCCTCCTGGGGAACCCCGGGGTCGTAGTGGGCGTACCAAGGATGCATGGCACCTCCTTGAACCGGGTCAAAGTTTACTCCTGGAAGGTCTACCCGGCAAGGGTCTTTAGGCCCGGAAGTACCGGTAGGGGGGGCCTTCCCGTCCCACCTGCCCCTCGTGGCGCAGGTACTCTAGGTGGGCCAGGGTTTCGGCAAAGGCGAAGCGCCTGCCTGCGGCGTCCAGCTCCTGGGGGAAGAGCTTGAGGGAAAGTTCCCACGCGGTTTCGGGCCCTTCCAGGTGGCGGAGGAGGGCCTCGAGGCGCTCCTGGTGGTGAAGGGCTAGCTCCTGGGCCCGCTTGCCCACCTGGGGGATGGGGCCAAAGTGGCCGGCGTAAGCCACCTGGGCGGGGAGGCCCGCCAGGCGCTCCAAGGAGGCCAGGAAGTCCCGTAAGGGGTTTTCCCGGGTGTAGGCCCAGAGGCCCACGTTGGGGGAAACCCTTTCCAGAAGGGCATCCCCTGCCAGGAGAACCCCCTCTTCTTCCAGCCAGAAGGCCACGTGCCCGTCCGCGTGCCCGGGGGTCCAGACCACCCGAAGCCGCTTCCCGGCCACCTCGAGGACCTCCCCCTCCCGGAGGGGGACGGGGTTCTTTGGGGGGTGGACCCTTTCCCGGGTCTTGGCCATGGTTTCCCGGATGCCCCCAAGGGCCTCCTCGGGGGTCCCGTGCTCCAGGAAAAGCTGCCAGGAAGCCCCCTCAAAGGCCTCGGGTTCCTGCCAGAAGCGATGCCCCCGCCCAAGCTCCTCCTCGTGCAGGTAGACCTTAGCCCCCAGGCCTTCCAGGAAGCCCGCAAGGCCGTAGTGGTCGGGGTGGTGGTGGGTGAGGAGGACCGTGCGGACGTCTTGGAAGCAAAGCCCCAGCTCGGCCAGGTAAAGCTCCAGGGTGCCCCGGGCGGTCTTGGTGCCCAAGGCGGTGTCCACCAGGGCCACCTCCCCTTCCCCCTTGAGGAGGTAGAGGTTCACCGTCTTCAAGGGGTAGGGGATGGGTACGGGAAGCAGGTAAAGGCCGGGGAGGAGTTCCCTCATAGGAGCACCTTCAGGAGGAGCAGGGCGGCCAGGAAGGCATCCTTTTCCGGCAGGTGCCAGGGGAAGAGGTACCCCCCTTCCCCATCCCCCTGTACCTCCCGCCCGGCGGAGGCTTCCCGCAGGTGGGCCAGTACCCCTTCCGAAGGAAGCATCTCCCCCCCGGGAAGGAAAACCGCGAGCCGGTCGGCATCCCCGTCCAAGGCGAAGCCCACCCCGGGGGGTTCCAGGGCCTTGAGGAGAACCCTTAGGGTGTTCAGGTTTTCCGGCACGGGGTTGGGGTCCACCCCGTAGAAGAGGGGATGGGGGAGGGGGTGGATTTCCCGCAGCTCGGCCCCAAGGCCCAGGCGCTTAAACGCCCCTGCCAGGAAACCCCCGCCCGCTCCGCCCATGGCGTCCAGGTAGACCACGCCCCCCTTCTCCCCCATCTCGCCGGCGCTTTGGGCCAGGCGTTCCAGGTAGGGCTTCTTTAGGTCCAAAAGGGCGAAGGAGCCCCGTCCTTCCGGGGGGGAAGGGGGCAGGGAGAGCTCCTCGGGGGAGAGGGGCTTCCCGGGGCCGCGGCGGAGCTTGACCCCCTGGTAGGGGGCGGGCTTGCGGCTGGCCGTCAGGTAGAACCCAGCCGCCTCCTTCTCCGCCAGGGCGAAGGCGAAGAGGGGGAAGGGGGCAGGGCCTTGTAGGAGGTGGGTTTCCAGGCCCGCCCCCGCCAGGACCCTTGCCGCCTCCTCCGCCATCTCCTTGGCCAGGAAACGGGTGTCGTGGGCCACCACCACCCGGCGGAGGCCTTCTTCCGCCAGGCGCGCCGCCACCCCTCCCGCCAGGCGGGCCACGGTGGCGAAGGTGAAGTCCTTGGCGATCTCGCCCAAGAAGCCGTCTTGGGTAGGGGAGAGCTCCATGCCCTAAAGTCTACCCCGTGGTAGACTCGGCCCCGTGGATGCTTTCCCGTCGGGGAAACCCCTGGACGAGGCTTGGCTTTCCTCCCTGAACGAGGCCCAGCGCCAGGCGGTCTTGCACTTTGAGGGCCCTGCCCTGGTGGTGGCGGGGGCGGGCAGCGGCAAGACCCGCACGGTGGTCCACCGGGTGGCCTACCTGATGGCCCGGCGAGGGGTGTACCCCTCGGAGATCCTGGCGGTGACCTTCACCAACAAGGCCGCCGAGGAGATGCGGGAGCGCCTCAAGGCCATGGTCAAGGGGGCGGGGGAGCTTTGGGTTTCCACCTTCCACGCCGCAGCCTTGCGCATCCTCAGGTTCTATGGGGAGCGGGTGGGCTTGAAGCCGGGCTTTGTGGTTTACGACGAGGACGACCAGACGGCCCTCCTGAAGGAGGTGCTGAAGGAACTGGGGGTATCGGCCAAGCCGGGGCCCATCAAGGCCCTGTTGGACCGGGCCAAGAACCGCGGAGAGCCGCCGGAAAGGCTTTTGGCCGACCTTCCTGAGTACTATGCTGGGCTTTCCCGGGGCCGGCTTTTGGACGTGCTCCACCGCTACCAGCAGGCCCTCTGGGCCCAGGGGGCCCTGGACTTTGGCGATATCCTCCTCCTGGCCCTAAAGCTTCTGGAGGAGGACCCGGAGGTGCGCAAGCGGGTGCGGAAGCGGGCCCGCTTCATCCACGTGGACGAGTACCAGGACACAAGCCCCGTCCAGTATCGCCTCACCAAGCTGTTGGCGGGGGAGGAGGCCAACCTGATGGCCGTGGGGGACCCGGACCAGGGCATCTACTCCTTCCGGGCCGCCGACATCAAAAACATCCTGCAGTTTACGGAGGACTTTCCCGGGGCCAAGGTCTACCGCCTCGAGGAGAACTACCGCTCCACGGAGCGCATCCTGCGCTTCGCCAACGCCGTTATCGTGAAGAACGCCCTGCGCCTGGAGAAGACCCTGCGTCCAGTGAAGTCTGGCGGGGAGCCCGTGCGCCTCTTCCGCGCCCGGGATGCCCGGGAGGAGGCCCGCTTCGTGGCCGAGGAGGTGCTGCGCCTGGGCCCCCCTTACGACCGGGTGGCGGTCCTCTACCGCACCAACGCCCAAAGCCGCCTCCTGGAGCAGGCCCTGGCCAGCCGGGGCATCGGGGCGCGGGTGGTGGGAGGGGTGGGCTTCTTTGAACGGGCGGAGGTCAAGGACCTTCTGGCCTACGCCCGCCTGGCCCTGAACCCTTTGGATGCGGTGAGCCTGAAACGCGTTTTGAACACCCCTCCCCGGGGTATCGGCCCAGCCACCGTGGAAAAGGTGCAGGCTATTGCCCAGGAGAAGGGCCTTCCCCTCTACGAGGCCTTGAAGGTGGCGGCCCAGGTCCTACCCCGCCCCGAGCCCCTGCGCCACTTCCTGGCCCTGATGGAGGAGCTCATGGACCTCGCCTTCGGCCCAGCCGAGGCCTTCTTTCGCCATCTCCTGGAGGCCACGGACTACCCCGCTTACCTCAAGGAAGCCTACCCCGAGGACCTCGAGGACCGCCTGGAAAACGTGGAGGAGCTCCTCCGGGCGGCCCGGGAGGCCGAGGGGCTCATGGACTTCCTGGACAAGGTGGCCCTCACCGCCCGGGCCGAGGAGCCGGGGGAGGCCGGGGGGAAGGTGGCCCTCATGACCCTGCACAACGCCAAGGGGCTGGAGTTCCCCGTGGTCTTCCTGGTGGGGGTGGAGGAGGGGCTTCTGCCCCATCGCTCCTCGGTGAGCACCCTGGAGGGCCTGGAGGAGGAGCGCCGCCTCTTCTATGTGGGGGTAACCCGGGCCCAGGAACGGCTTTACCTTTCCTATGCCGAGGAGCGGGAGGTCTACGGGCGGCCCGAAGCCAGCCGTCCCAGCCGCTTCCTGGAGGAGGTGGAAGAGGGGCTGTACGAGGAGTATGACCCCTACCGCCTTCCCCCTCCCAAGCCCGTTCCCCCTCCCCACCGGGCCAAGCCTGGGGCCTTCCGCGGTGGGGAAAAGGTGGTCCATCCCCGCTTTGGCCTGGGCACGGTGGTGGCGGCCAGCGGGGACGAGGTAACGGTGCACTTTGACGGGGTGGGGTTAAAACGCCTCTCCCTCAAGTACGCCGACCTGCGCCCGGCTTAGGAGGAAGCCCATGTGGCCCCCTTACCATCAGCCCCGCCCCTTGGTTTTTTTCTATAAAAAGCCCAGCCCCCTCTTTGACCGCCTGGTGGCCGAGGTGACCACGGCCAAGCTGCCCCTTTTCCCTTATCCCGTGGAAACCGAGAACCCCTGGGCTGCCCTTCCTTGCCTCTGGCCCCTGGGGTTTGCGGGTGCGGTGCTGGCCGAGGCCCTGCCCCCGCCCGAGGGGGTGCGCCTCGAGGCGGAGGCGCAGGCGGCTGGCCTCATGGACCTGGCGGTGCCTGGCGCCAAGGGGCTTTGGGGCCAGTACACGGAAGGGGTAGCCCTGGAGCGTTTCTTGGGCCAGCACTTCCCCGGGGCCAAGGCCCTTTGGCTTGGGCCCTTGCGGCCCGCCTTAGCGCCCTTCCTCAGGCCCTTGGCCCAGGTGGCGGTGGCGGCCAGCACCTTCGCCGAGGGGGATAGCTTCCTGGCCCGCCTGCCCGAGCGGGCCAGGGGGCCGGTGGTGGCCCGCGCCGAGGAGGTCCAGGCCCTGGCCTTGCGGGCGGATCTGCTCTTATACGCCGGGGGCCGGCTTTCCCTAGAGCATCTGCAGCCCTTTCACGTCCTTGTGGCCTTGGTTCCCCCGGACCGAGGGGTATGGGAGCGGGTGCAAGCGGTCTACGCCCCCGAGGACCTTCTGGGCGTGCGGGTGCGGGTGATCCTCGAGGGGCTAGGGTATCCGGTTTAGCCAAAGGGTGCCGGTCCATCCCCACGCGTGTGGGGACTACGGTGGGTATGCCGCGCCCCGTGGGGTCCTCAAAGGTCCATCCCCACGCGTGTGGGGACTACGCGACCTCCTCTTCCAGCCAAGAGTGAGGCAACCCTCCATCCCCACGCGTGTGGGGACTACACATGACCCAGACGGCAAAAATCCCAGCTCACCCCCCTTTATGTCCTTTTTAGGGAAGCACTCCGGGAAACCTTGTCAAGATGCCCCCGCGCCTCGAGGGAGAAGCAAAACAGTCTGGCGCTAGCCCTAGCATAGCACCTTACCGCCCCCGCGCTTCTTTCGCCAGCAGGGCCATGCTGACCGCAATCAGCACGAAGGCGATAAGGGCCTGGAGGGGGATGGGAAACTGGGGCATGTACTCCACGGAGCAGGGCACGGGCGGTTTGCAGGCCAGGGTGAAAAGCTCAGGAAACTTCTGCTCCAGGAGGTGGAGGGTGCTGATGCCCCCCCCGATGAGGGAAAGGGCCAGGGCGTAAGGCCAGACGCTGAGGTCCTGCCGCCAGAGGGCTAGGCCCAGCAAAATGGCCTGCGGATACATGAAGATGCGCTGGTACCAGCAGAGCTCGCAGGGCAGGAAAAGGCGCACCTCGGAGTAGTACAGGCTTCCCAAGGTGGCCACCAGGGCCACCATCCAAGCGAAGGTGAGGAGGAGGGGGCCGCGCTTCATCGGCCCCAGCATACCCCTAAACTGTAGCTTGTGAAGGAAGAGCTGAAGGAAGGAGAGGACTATTACAGGGAGGAAGGGAGGGTGGTCTTCACCGAGGCCTACCACCGCAAGCGGGGCTACTGTTGCGGCTCGGGGTGCCGCCACTGTCCCTGGCGGGAGCAAAAAGAAGAGGATTAGGCTTCCAGAAGGGCCTCTACAAAGGCCTCGGCGTCAAAGGGTTGCAGGTCTTCCGGGCCTTCCCCTACCCCGATGAAGCGGATGGGCACCCCTAGGGTGCGCACGATGGGCACCAACACCCCTCCCTTGGCGGTGCCGTCCAGCTTGGTCACGATTACCCCGGTAAGGCCCACAGCCTCGTGGAACCTCTTGGCTTGCTCGAGGCCGTTTTGCCCCGTGACCGCATCCAGCACCAGCCAGACCTCCCCAGGTTCCCCAGGGTCGGCTTTGCCGATGGCCCGTTTGACCTTTTTCAGCTCCTCCATGAGGTTGTGCTTGGTGTGCAGGCGGCCTGCGGTGTCCACGAAAAGGAGGTCGTACCCTCGCGCCTTGCGGGCCTGGGCGGCGTCAAAGGCTAGACCCGCGGGGTCTGCCCCTTCCGCGCCCTGGAGGACGGGGATGCCCAGGCGCTTGCCCCACTCCGCAAGCTGCATGCCCCCGGCGGCGCGGAAGGTGTCCCCGGCGCAGAACATCACCTTTTTGCCCAGCTCCTGGTAATGGCGGCCCAGCTTGGCGATGGTGGTGGTCTTGCCCACCCCGTTGACCCCCACCACCATGACCACGTGCCCCTGGGGCTCCACGGGCTTGGGGTTTTGCGGGCGGAAGCCCAGCTTGCGCAGCGTGGCCCGGCGCGGGTCGGGCTCCAGCATGGCCACCAGCTTTTCCTTCACCGCCTCCTTGAGGTCCTTGCGCCCCGAAGCCCGCACTTGGGCAAGGAGCTCCTCGGTGGCGGCCAGGCCCACGTCGGCGGCCAGGAGGGCCATCTCCAGCTCCTCCAGCACCTCCTCGGGGTTGGCGCCCCAGGGGATGGCCCCGAGGAGTTTTTCCCGCGTTTTGGCCAGCCCCGCCTTCAGGCGGTCCAAGAAGCCCATCAGCGGAAGTTTACCCCGAGGGTGAAGCGCCAGACCTTGGGGAAGTCGGCGAAGCCGTAGACGTAGGTGCTTTCGGCCAAAAGGCCAGTGTAGGGGTCCAGGAGGCCCTCGAGGCCCAGGGTGAAGCTTACCCCAGCGGTGGGCCTAGGCCCCACCACCGCCCCCACGCCTCCGCCGAAGTAGGGGAGAAGGCCCGAGAGGCTGGGCTCGTACTGGCCCAGGTCGGGCTTAAAGAGGAGGGCCCCTTCCAGGGCCACCCCGGGGGCGGCAGGGGCGATCTCCGCGCTCAGCCGGCCCACCAGGTTCTGCCGCAGGCGGTTTTCTACCCCGGCCCCAAAGGTGAGGCCCAGGGTTTCGCCGTAGCCAAAGCGCATCTGAATGGCACTTTGGGCGCTGGCCACGCCCAGTAGCAAGGTGAGGAGGAGAAGAAGCCGTTTCACGCTCCCGAGTCTAGCGCCCTTGCGTGAGATTTCCCTAAGCGCCTTTCCCCAGGGCCCGCTCCAGCCGGGCCAGGGTGCGGGCCTTGCCCAGGAGGGTCATGATCTCAAAGAGCCCCGGGGTTTCCAGGGTGCCGGTGAGGGCCGCCCGCAGGGGCTGGGCCACCTGGCCCAGCTTCAGGCCCTTGGCTTGGGCGAAGCCCCGCAGGAGGGTATCCAAGGCCGCCTCGCTCCACGCCTCCTGGGCTTCCAGGAGGGGTTGGACCTCCTTCAGAAGATCCAGGCCCTCCCTGAGCTTTTCCCTGGCCTTTTCGGTCACAGGGTAGTCCTCCTGGAAGAGGTAAGGGGCTTTTTCTGGAAGCTCTTTTAGGGTGTCAAACCGGGGGCGCATGAGCTCCACCGCCCGCCTCAGGTAGGCCTCGTCCGGCCAGGAAAGGCCCCTTTCCTCCAGGAAGGGCTTCACCCTTTCCGCCACCTCCTCCAGGGATAGGACCTCGCGGATGTACTTCCCGTTCAGCCAGCGCAGCTTGTCCAGGTCAAAGACCGGCCCCCCCAGGGAGACCCGTTCCCAGGTGAAGGCGGCGATGAGCTCCTCGAGGGAGAAGATCTCCCGCCCATCCGGCATGGAAAAGCCCATGAGGGCCAGGTAGTTGCGCAGGGCCTCGGGCAGGAAGCCCTCCGCCTTGTACCACTCCAAGGAGGTGTGGCTTTTCCGCTTGGAGATCTTGGTCTTGTCGGGGTTGCGCAGGAGGGGCATGTGGTAGAACTTGGGGGTTTCCCAGCCAAAGGCCCGGTAGAGGAGGACGTGGATGGGGGTGGAGACCAGCCACTCCTCCGCCCGGATCACGTCCGTCACCCCCATGAGGTGGTCGTCCACCACGTTGGCCAGGTGGTAGGTGGGGTAGCCGTCCGACTTGAGGAGGACCACGTCGGGGATCTCCCCGTTATCGTAGACCACCACTCCCCGGAGCTCGTCCCGCACCTCCGTGGTTCCGGGGCGGGGCACCTTGAGGCGGATCACGTGGGGCTCCCCCCGCCTGGCCCGGGCCTCGGCCTCTTCCGGGGGAATGTGGCGGGCCCGGCCATCGTAGCCTCCCTTTTCCTGGCGGATCCGCTCCAGCTCCTCCGGGGTTTCAAAGGCCCGGTAGGCCCAGCCCCGCCGCAGGAGTTCCTCGGCGTATTGCCGGTACAGGGGAAGCCGCTCGGATTGCCGGTAAGGGCCGTGGGGCCCGCCGATATCCGGCCCCTCGTCGTAGGGGATGCCGAGCCACCTGAGGGCCGCCAGGATCCTTTCCTCGGCCCCGGGCACATACCGAGCCCGGTCCGTATCCTCAATGCGCACCAGGAACCTGCCCCCGTTTTTCCGGGCCCAGACGTAGTTGAAAAGGGCGATATAGGCCGTGCCCACGTGGGGGTCCCCCGTAGGGCTTGGGGCGATGCGGGTCACCACCATACCTCGCCCATTATCTCATCCGGGGCTAAAGGGAGCCCCTTAGGCTAGGGGATAATGGACGGGGAGCTTCTGGCCCAAGGCCTCAGGAAACGCTACGGCCCCAAGGAGGTGGTGAAGGGGGTGGACCTCCACTTGAAGCGAGGGGAGATCGTGGCCCTCTTCGGTCCCAACGGCGCGGGCAAGACCACCACCTTTTACATGGTGGTGGGCTTCATCCGGCCCACGGGAGGGCGCATCTTCCTCAAGGGCCAGGAGGTGAGCCGCCTGCCCATGTACCGCCGGGCCCGCCTGGGCCTCGGCTACCTGCCCCAGGAGCCCAGCGCCTTCCGCCGCATGACGGTGCTGGAAAACCTCCTGGCTGTTTTGGAATTCCAACCCCTTGCCCCAAAGGAGCGCCTGGAGAAGGCCAAGGCCCTCCTGGAGGAACTGGCCATCTACCACCTCAGGGACCGCATGGCCTACGCCCTTTCCGGGGGGGAAAGGCGGAGGCTGGAGATGGCCCGCGCCCTGGCCACCGACCCGGACTTCATCCTTCTGGACGAGCCCTTTACCGGGGTGGACCCTAAGAACGTGCGGGAGATTCAGAAGGTGATCGCCGAGCTCCGGGAACGGCGGGGGGTGGGGGTCTTCATCACCGACCATGCGGTGCGGGAAACCCTGGCCATCACCGACCGGGTCTACGTGATGTACGACGGGGAGATCCTCTTCCACGGCGACCCGGAAACCTTTGCCCGCGACCAGGGGGTGCGGCGCCACTACCTCGGCGAGGACTACGAGCTCTAGATGACCTTCTGGGCCCTCCTCACCCTCATCCTCCTCCTCTCCGCCCTGGTGGCCTACCTGGGGGACAAGGTGGCCAAGTGGGCGGGGAAGCGCCACTACCGCCTCTTTGGCCTCCGCCCGCGGCAGACCGCCACCCTCATCGCCGTGGCCACCGGGGTGGGGATTGCCCTTTTGAGCTACCTGGGCTTTCTCCTGGTCTTCCGCGAGGCGCGGGAGGTGATCCTCGAGGCCGAGGCCGTCCGCCAGGAGCGGGACCGCCTGCGCTCGGAGCGGGAGGTCCTCCTGAAGGCCAAGGAGGCCATGGAGGGGGAGACCGCCCGGGCCCTGGCCGAGCTCAACGCCCTCAGGGCTGAGCGGAAGAGGCTTTATGAGGCTCTGGAGGGGGCCGAAGCCCTGAGGAAGCGCCTGGAGGCCGAGGCCCAGGCCCTGGAAGGGCAGGTGGCGGCCCTGCAGGGGGAGCGGCGGGCCCTTTTGCGGGAGAGGGAGCGGCTTTTGGAAGGCCAAGAGGCGCTTTCCCAGCTGCTTGCGGAGAAGAACCGGGAACTGGGCCACCGCACCCGGGAGCTTGCGGGCCTCGAGGCCCGGGTGAGGGCCCTGCAGGGGGAAGCGAAGCGCCTGGAGGGGGAAAAGGAGCGCCTGCTTAGAGAAAGCCAGCGGTTGGAAGGGGACCTGGCCTTGCTCCAGGCCCAGCTGGAAGAGGCCCGGCGGCAGCGCCAGGCCCTGGCCCAGGAGGTGGTCTCCCTGAAGGAGGCCCTCCTCCGCTCGCGCCAGGAGTTGCGGCAGACGGAGGAGCGCGTGCGTTCCCTTTTGGCCCAGGCCGAGGCCTTGCAGGGGGAGCGGGGCCAGCTGGCCCAGAACCTCGCCCGGCTGGCCCAGGGGTTTTACCTGGGGGAGGTGCGGCTGGGCCAGGAGGAGGGGCAGGCCCTTTTGCAGCAGGTGGCGGAGCGGCGGGCCCTCCTCCAGGGTTTTCGCGGGGCCGAGCTCCTGGGCGGGGCCACGGGGCCGGGCCTGGCTGTGCTGGAAGGGGCGGGCTACCGGGAGGGGCGGCTTCTGGTGAGGGTGCGGTTCTACCCCGAGCGCAAGGCCTTCGCCCAAGGGGAGGTCCTGGCGGCCCGCACCTTCCGCCTCTCCACCCCGGCGCGCCACCAGGAAGCCCTGGAGGCCCTGGGGCAGGAGGTGCGGGGGCGCCTCCTCGAGGCCGGCTTCCCCCCGGAGTACGCCACCTTCCCCTCCGCGGAGGAGCTGGCCCGGGGCCTGGCCCTCCTCCAGGGGCGCAAGGGGGTGGTGCGGGTGGGGGTGGTGGCCGCCAAGGACCTTTGGACGGCGGAGCGTCCCCTCCTCTACTACACCCTCCTAGGCGGGCCGCCGGGCCCGGAGGTACCGATCCCGACCCGCCAGGTCCCGTAGCACCGCCACCTCCTCCCAGCCCCTTTCCCGGAGCTCCTGGGCGAGGAGGTGGACGTTTTCCGGGGCCAGCTCCAGGAGGAGAAAGCCCCCGGGCCTCAGGGCCCTTTCCCCCTCGAGGGCCAAAGGGCGTGCCACGGCCAGGCCTTCCTCGCCGGCGTAGAGGGCCAAGGGGTTCTCGTAGGCCAGCTCAGGGGGGGCCACCCGCCGGTAGGCCTCGGGCAGGTAAGGGGGGTTGGACACCAGGAGGTCCAGCCCCTCCATCCCCGCGGTGAGGGGGGCATGGAGGAAATCCACCTCAAGGCCCAGGCGCCGGGCGTTTTCCCGGGCCAGGGCCAGGGCCCTTTCGTCCACCTCGGTGGCGTAGACCTCGGCCTGGGGGAGGTGGGCCTTCAGGGCTAGGGCGATGGCCCCGGTGCCCGTGCCCACGTCCAGGATGCGGGGTGTTGGGGGAAGGGGGAGGGCCAGGGCCAGCTCCACCAGGCCCTCCGTTTCCGGCCGGGGGATGAGGACCCCTTCCTCCACCCGCAGGGGCAGGCCGAAAAACTCCACCTCTCCCAGGAGGTACTGCAGGGGGTAGCCGGAAAGCCGCCGCCCGAGGAGCCCTTCTAGCCGCGCCTCCGTTCCCGGGGGCGGGGGCTTGTCCAGGCCTAGAAGCAGGTCCCGCCGGGAAAGCCCGGAGGCCAGGGCCAGGAGGTCCCAGGCCTCCCCCTCGGGAAGGCCCGCCGCCTTAAGCCGGGCCTGGGCTTCCCGGAGAAGCCGCGTCACGGGGGTAGACCACCACGTGCCGCTCCTCCCCCTCCCCTTGGCTTTCCGTGGTTACCTGGGGGTGGTTTTTGAGGAGCATGTGCACGATGCGCCGTTCCGAGGGGCGCATGGGGGGGAGGTGCAGGGGCTCGCGGGTCATGGCCACGGTGAGGGCGGCCTCCTCGGCCAGCTTGCGGATCCTTTCCTCCTGGCGCTTGCGGTAGCCGGCGGCGTCCAGCACCACCCGGTACGCCCCGCCAAAGTGTTTGGCCAGCACCACCCCCGCCAGGTACTCCGCGGCCTTCAGGGTCCGCCCCTCCTTGCCGATGAAACGGCCCAGATCCCCCCCTTTTACCTCGGCCCGGAGGAGGTTCCCTTCCTGGCGCACCTCCACGTAATGGGCGGGGTCCAGGCGGAGGAGAAGCCCCACCAGGAATTCTTCCAGCACCTCCTTGGGGGTTTTTTGCCGGGCTTCCCTGCCCGCTTCTTTCAGCTCCACCTCCACCGGGGCTTCCTCCAAGACCCCCAGGTCGGAGAGGAGGTCGTCAATGTTCTTTTTCTTCTCGTCCATGCCTCAAGTTTACGCCGCCAGGGGTTTCAGGCTCCGGTTGATGAGCCACTGCTGCACCAGGCCGATGAGGTTGGAGAGCACCCAGTACAGGGTGACCCCGGAGGGGAACTGCAGCACCAGGAAGATGAAGATGAGGTTCATGAAGAGGCTCTGGCGGATGAGGTCTTTGTTCCCATGGGCGGAAAGCCAGGTGGAGAGGAAGGTGGAGGCCACGTAGAGGGCGGGCAGGACGTAGAAGGGGTCGGGCAGGGCCAGGTCGGGGATCCAGAGGAGGCCCTGGCCGAACTCGTAGTTGGCGATCACCTTCCAGAGGATGAAGAGGATGGGCATCTGGATCAAAAGGGGCAGGCAGCCAGCGGCGGGGTTGACCTTGTGCTCCTGGTAGAGCTTCATGGTGGCCTCCGCCCGCTTGTTGGGGTCGTCCTTGTACTTCTCGTTGATCTTCTGGATGAGGGGCTGGAGGCGCTGTAGCTCCGCCATGCTCTTGAACTGCTGGTGCATGAGGGGCCAGAGGAGGAGGCGCACCACCAGGGTGAGGAAGAGGATGGCCAGGCCCCAGCTTCCCGTGTAGCGGAAGGCGGTTTCCATGAGCCAGAGGAGGCCCAGGGAGAGCTGGCCCCAGATGTTGGGGGCGAAGAGGCCGGGAAGACCCAGGAGGCCTTCCACGTGGAAGCGCACCAGCTCGTTTTGGCCCCCGTAAAGCCTTAGGGGTTTCCCCGGGGCAAGCTGGAGGGTACCCTCCTTGCCCACCAGCTTGCCGCTGAGGGCCTCCTCGGCGAAGGCCACCAGGGCGTAGCCGGCCTTGGGCCGGGTCTGCCAGGCCAGGTAGCGGACCCTTCCCTCCCCGCTAGGCAGGGCCTCCTTTTGCCCCTCCAGGAGCACCTTGGGGGTGCCTTGGGCCGAAAGCTTTAGGGAAAGGGGAAAGCTGGCCTCCACGCTCACCGTGTACCGGCCCCGCTCAATGCGGTAGGTGAGGCTTCCTTCCTTCCCCTGGAAGCGGGCCAGGAGGCGGCCATCCTCCACCAGGAACTCCGCCCGTTCGGGACGGAACCCCTCGGTGGCCACCACGGGTCCATTCCCCGAGAGGTTCGGGGCCCGGGTGTAGTCCCCAAAGGCCGTGCCCTTGTAGGTCTTGACGTACCAGCCCACGATCTGGCCTTCCCCGTTGAAGGCCAGGTCCATGAGGTTGGTGACGGCCACCTTTTCCGGGGTGCCGTCCCCATTTACGTCCTGGTCCTTAAAGCCGGCCTCGAGGGCCAAGGCGGGGACGAGGAGGAGGAGAAGGGCCCAAAGCCGTTTCATCGTGCCCCCTCCTTCCTGGGCGGGAAGACGGAGGGCACCGGGTCTAGGCCCCCCGGGTGCAAGGGATGGCATTTGAGGATCCGCCGTGCCGCCAGATAGCTGCCCCAAAGGGCCCCGTGCCGCTCCAGGGCCTCGAGGGCGTAGGCGGAGCAGGTGGGGTGGAAGCGGCAGGTTTTGGGCTTGAGGGGGGAGAGGAACCTGCGGTAAGCCTGGACCAGAAGGATGAGAAGCCTGCGCACGCCGCCTATTGTACCAGGCGGCTTTTCCTCAGGGCCCGCACCACGTCCTGGAAGAGCTCGGCGAAGGAGGCCTCCCGGGCCTCGGGGTTGGCCACCACCAGGAGGTGGGCCTTGGGCAGGTGAAGGCGGCGGAGGATCTCCCGCAGACGGCGCTTCACTCGGTTGCGCACCACCGCCTTCCCCACCTTTTTGGAGACCACGATCCCCACCCGCAGCTCCGGACCGGGAAGCCACTTGACGCTCACAAACCGGCCCCGCCCCGCCTGCCCCTTGCGCAGCCGGCTGAAGGCCCGGTCCCCTTTGAGGGAAAGAAGCTTGCCCCCCGGGATGGGGGGGCCTGCCTTTAGGCGTTCACCTTGGGCGTGAGCCGCCAGCGCCCTTTCTGCCGCCGGCGCTTCAGCACCTTCCTGCCGCCTGGGGTCTTCATGCGGGCCCGGAAGCCGTGGGTCTTGGCCCGCTTCCTCCGGTTGGGTTGCCAGGTCCTTTTCATCCATTTCCCTCCCTGGGGCCTTGGCCCCCGATACCCTAAAGAGTGTAGCACAAGAAGAGGTGTACCGGGTCTAACGTTTTTTTACACCTTGACGGCATAACGTTGACATTTCCCCCGGCTCCCCCTTATACTTCCCGGCAAACAGTTGTCAGGGAGGAACCCGTGGCCCAGCTTCTGGTGGAGAACGTGACCCTTAGCTTTGGCGGCGTGGCCGCCCTCTCCGCGGTATCCCTCCAGGTGGAGGCTGGGGAGCTGGTTTCCGTCATCGGCCCCAACGGGGCGGGGAAGACCAGCCTCCTCAACGTGATCTCGGGTTTTTACCATCCCCAGCGAGGACGGATTCTCTTTGAAGGCCGGGACCTGACCCGGGCCAGCCCCCACGAGGTGACCCGGCGGGGCATCGCCCGCGCCTTCCAAAACATTGAGCTCTTCTCCGGGCTCACGGTCCTGGAGAACCTCCTCCTGGCCCGGCACACCTACCTGGACTACGGCCTGGCCCAGGCGGGCTTCTTTTACGGCCGGGCCCTGGCCAAGGAGGTGGAGAACCGCCGGGCGGTGGAGGAGGTCATTGACTTCATGGAGCTGGAGCCCTACCGCAAGGCCCTGGTGGGGAACCTCCCCTATGGGGTGCGCAAACGGGTGGAGGTGGCCCGGGCCCTTTCCCTTTCCCCCAAGCTCCTCCTCCTGGATGAGCCCATGGCGGGGATGACCCTCGAGGAGAAGGAGGACATGGTCCGCTTCATCCTGGAAATCCGCGCCCAGGGTACCACGGTGATCCTCATTGAGCACGACCTCTCCGTGGTCATGGACATCTCCGACCGGGTCTACGTTCTGGACTTCGGCCAGGTGATCGCCCAAGGCGCCCCGGAGGAGGTGGCCAAAAACCCCCGGGTGCAGGAGGCCTACATGGGGGTGGGAGCGTGAAGGCCTTAAGGCCCTCCTATGAGATGAAGGCCTACACCCTGCCCCAGCTCCTCCGCCGCCGGGCCTTGGAGGAAGGGGACCGGGTGGCCTTGCGGGAGAAGGACTACGGTATCTGGAATGAGATCACCTACGCCGAGTACTACGAGAAGGTCCTTCTCTTCGCCCACGGCCTCCTCTCCTTGGGCTTTGCCCCCGGGGAGCGCCTGGCCATCATCGCCGACAACATCCCCGAGTGGCTCTACGCCGAGCTTGGGGCCCAAGCGGTCCGGGGCATCAGCGTGGGGGTCTACCAGAGCTCCCTGCCCGCGGAGATCGCCTACATGCTCACCTACACCGGCGCCAGCATCGTGGTGGCCGAGGACCAGGAGCAGGTGGACAAGCTTTACGAGATCCGCAACGAGATCCCCCAGGTGCGCCACGTCATCTACGAGGACCCCAAGGGGATGCGGGGCTACCGGGACCCCTGGCTCCTCTCCTTTGAGGAGGTATTGGAGCGGGGCCGGGAGCACCGGAGGCGCCACCCTGAGGCAGTGGAGAAGCTTCTCCTCTCGGCCAGCCCCGAAGAGGTCTGCCACCTCTCCTCCACCTCGGGCACCACGGGCCGGCCCAAGGCGGCCATGCTCCGCCACCGCAACCTGATCCACATGGGGGTGGCCCTGCAGGAGGTGGACCCCCTTCTCCCCACCGACGACTACCTCTCCTTCCTCCCCCTGGCCTGGATCGGGGAGCAGATGATGTCGGTGGCCATGGCCCTCACCGGGGGCTTCGCCGTGAACTTCCCCGAGGCTGTGGAAACCGCCATGCAGGACCTCAAGGAGATCGGCCCCCACGTGATGTTCAGCCCCCCAAGGGTGTGGGAGAGCATCCAGAGCCAGATCTGGGTGCGGATGTCGGAAAGCTACGCCTTCAACCGCTTCGTTTACGAGCGCCTTCTCCGGGTGGGCTACCGGGCGGCGGAGTACCGCATGCGGGGAAAGCCCATGCCCCTAGGGTTGCGCCTGGCCTACTGGCTGGCGGACCAGGTGCTTTTCAAGCCCCTGCGGGACCAGCTGGGCTTCTTGCGCCTGCGGCGGGCCTATACCGGTGGGGCGGCCCTGGGTCCAGATGTTTTCCGTTTCTTCCACGCCATCGGGGTCAACCTGAAGCAGATCTACGGCCAGACCGAGATCATCGGCATCGCCTTCGTCCACCGGGATGGGGACGTGCGCCACGATACCGTGGGCCTGCCCATCCCGGGGACCGAGGTGCGCATCAGCGAGGAGGGGGAGATCCTCTGCCGTTCGGATGCGGTGTGCGCCGGATACTGGGAGAGGCCCGAGGCCACGGCGGAAACCTTCCGCGACGGCTGGCTCCACACCGGGGATGCGGGCTACCTCACGGAGGATGGCCACCTGGTGGTCATCGACCGCCTCTCGGACGTGATGCGCACCCAGGGGGGGACGGCCTTCAGCCCCCAGTTCGTGGAGAACAAGCTCAAGTTCTCCCCCTACATCAAGGAGGCCGTGGTCTTCGGTGACCGCAAGCCCTATTTGGCGGCCTTCATCAACATTGATCCCCAGACGGTGGGCAAGTGGGCGGAGGACCGGGGCCTGGCCTACACCACCTACCTGGACCTCTCCCTCAAGCCCGAGGTGGCCGCCCTGGTGCGCCAGGAGGTGGAGCGGGTGAACGGGGAGCTCCCGGAGGAGCTAAAGATCCGCCGCTTTGTCCTCCTCTACAAGCTCCTAGACGCAGACGACGAGGAGCTTACCCGCACGGGCAAGGTGCGGCGGGGGCTCATCGCCAAAAAGTATGCCCCCCTGGTGGAGGCCCTTTACTCCGGGACCAAGGAGGTGGAGGTGGAGGCGGAGTACCGCTACCAAGACGGTACCGTGCAGCGGGTGCGGGCCCAGGTGCCCGTTTTGGATCTGGGGACGGAGGTGTTGGCGTGAGTTTCCTGGTGGAGCTTCTCGTTTCCGGGGTGGTCCTGGGGCTCATCTACGCCCTGGTGGCCCTGGGCTTTGTCCTCATCTACAAGGCCAGCCGCGTGGTGAACTTCGCCCAGGGGGAGCTGATCGCCATCGGGGCCTTCTCCGCCCACTTCTTCCTAAGCGTCCTGAAGCTTCCCGTGGTCTTGGCCTTCCTCCTGGCCCTGGCCTTCACCGCCTTGGTGGGCTACCTTCTGGAGCGGGTCTTCCTCAAGAGGCTGGTGGGCCAGCCCATCATCTCCGTCATCATGGCCACCATTGGCCTGGCCTTCTTCCTGGACGGCCTGCTGCACCTCACCCCCTACGGGGCGGGGAGCTACGGCTACCCCCGTTTCCTGCCCGAGGGAGGCATCGTCTTCCTGGGGGCGCGGATCGCCTACCCCCAGCTTCTGGCCCTGGGGCTCACGGTGGCCTTCCTCTTCCTCTTCACCTGGTTCTTCCAGCGCTCCACCTTAGGGGTGGCCATGCGCAGCGTGGCCGACGACCAGATGGCCGCCATGAGCCTGGGGGTTTCCGTGGCCAAGGTCTTCGCCCTGGCCTGGGCAGCGGCGGGGCTTTCCGCGGCGGCGGGAGGCGTGATGGTGGGCACCATCGCCGGGCTCAACCTGGACGGCCTGGTGCACATCGGCCTGCGGGTTTTCCCCGTGGTGATTCTGGGGGGCTTGGACTCCATTCCCGGGGCGGTGGTGGCGGGGATCCTCATCGGGGTCTTGGAGAACCTGGCGGCTGGGTTTTTGGACCCCTATATCCCCGGAGGCGGCACCCGGGATGTCTTCCCCTTCCTAGTCCTCCTTCTGGTCCTTTGGTTCAAGCCCCATGGCCTCTTTGGCACGGAGGAGATTGAGCGCGTATGAGAAACCCCTGGGCACAGACCGGCAACTACCGTACCCGTTACCCCCAGGACGCCAGCCTCTTCGCTACCCATAGGGAGTTGGTTTCCCTCCTCCTTTTCCTGGGCTTCCTCCTCGTTTTGCCCCAGCTTCTCTCCCGCACCCAGGTTTTCATCCTGGACCTGATCCTGGTCTACAGCGTGGCCGTGCTGGGCCTCAACATCACCACCGGCTACGCCGGCCTCATCAACATCGGCCAGGCGGCCTTCATGGGGGTGGGAGCCTATACCGCGGCCCTCCTCGCCCCCCAGGGCCTGCCTTTCTGGCTGGTGATCCCCCTGGGGGGGCTGGTGGCGGCCTTCTTCGGCTTTCTGGTGGGGATCCCCAGCCTAAGGGTCAAGCACCTTTACCTGGCCCTGGCCACCTTGGCCTTCCAGGTGGTCTTTGAGTGGACCGTGGGCCACATGCCCCTCCTCAAACAGGGCGGGGCCATGGACATGCCCCGGGCCAGCTTTCTGGGCTACGAGGCGGGCTTCCGCAACCACTTCCACTTCTGGTACTACGTTTCCCTGGCCACCTTGGTCCTCCTGGCCCTTTTCTTCCGCAACCTTCTCCGCACCAAGTACGGCCGGGCCCTGGTGGCCGTGCGGGACAACGACCGGGCGGCGGATGCCATGGGCATGGACCCCGGGCGCACCAAACTCTTCGCCTTTGCCCTGGGGGCCTTTTATGCCGGGGTGGCAGGGGTGCTTTACGCCTACCTCTCCCGGGCGGTGGTCATTGAGGACTACGTCTTCGCCCACTCCGTCAAGTACCTGGCCATGGCCATCGTGGGGGGCCTGGGCACCCTGGTGGGCAGCTTCCTGGGCCCCCTTTTCCTGGTCCTTTTGGACGTGAACATGGAGTCCCTGTCCAACCTCATCAAGGCCTTGGGCTTCAACGTGGCCGGGGTGGACGTGGCCAGCGCCCTGCGCCCCCTGGCCTTCGGCCTCATCATCGTCCTCTTCCTCATGTTTGAGCCTCGAGGCCTCTACAACTGGTGGCGCATCGTGCGGAGCTACTTCCGCACCTGGCCCTTCAAGTACTAGGCGACCCCCCCTTAGGGGTCTCAAATGGGAGGGATGAGCATGCGAAAGGCTATCTTGGGTGTGTTGGCGGCGTTGGGGTTGGCCTTGGGCCAGCAGCAGGTGACCCTCTTCTGGTCCGGGGCCATTACCGGGGCCACCTCGGAGACCGGGGCCCCCTATGGCGCGGGGATTGAGGACTACTGCCGGCACATGGCCCGGTCCATCCCGGGGATCGTCCTGAACTGCGTGGTACGGGACGACCGCTACGACAACGCCACCACGCAGCGCCTCTTTGAGGAGGCGGTGGACCGCTTCAAGATCCCCATCTACCTGGGCTACAGCACGGGGGGCATGCTGCAGATGAAGGCCCTGGTCCAGGAGCTGAAGATCGTCACCATGCCCGCCTCCAACCACGTGGGCCTCATTGACCCCCCCAACGGGGACTACTTCTTCATCCCCGTCTCCACCTACTCGGAGCAGGTGGTGGCCCTCCTGGAGTACATCGCCAAGCAGAAGCGAGGGGCCAAGGTGGCCCTGGTGGTCCACCCCTCCCCCTTTGGCCGGGCCCCGGTGGAGGACGCCAGGAAGGCGGCGCAGCAGCTGGGCCTGCAGATCGTGGACGTCCAGGAGGTGGGTGGCGGCAACCTGGACAACACCGCCCTCCTCCGGCGCTTTGAGGCCGCGGGGGTGGAGTTTGTGGTCCACCAGAACGTGGCCGGCCCCGTGGCCAACATCCTGAAGGACACCCGCAGGCTCGGCCTTTCCGGCAAGATCCGCCACCTGGGGGCGGTGTACACCGGCGGGGTGGACCTCATCGCCCTGGCGGGGGAGGCGGCGGAGGGCTTCCTCTGGGCTAGCCCCTATTTCACGCCCCAGGACGACACCCCGGGCATGCGCCTGCAGAAGGAGCTGGTGGCGCGGTTTGGCCGTCCCGCCAGCTACGCGGAGAACCACAACTACACCGCGGGCATGCTGGCCGCGGCCATCGCCGTTGAGGCCATCCGCCGGGCCCAGGAGCGCTTCAAGCGGGTGACCAACGAGACCGTCTACCAGGCCATCGTGGGCATGAACGGGCCCAACGCCTTCAAGCCGGGCCTGGCGGTGTCCACCAAGCTGGGGATTGAGGTGGACTTCACCAAGAGCGAGCGCACCGGGGCCGAGGGCCTGCGGATCCTCGAGGTCAAGGGCGGCCGCTTCGTGCCCATCACCGAGCCCTTCACCTCCGCCCTCTTCCGCCGCGTCCACTACGGCCAGTAACCCCCTTGGCCCGGGGGGAGATCCCCCCGGGCTCCCTTTGCCGCCATGAGCCTGAACCCCACGCGTCCAGAAGATTTGGGTCCCATCCTCCTCCTGGTCAACAACATTGAGGTGGTCTACCACGACATCATCCAGGTCCTGCGGGGCGTTTCCCTGAAGGTGCCCGAGGGGCGGATCACGGCCCTTTTGGGCCCCAACGGGGCGGGGAAGACCACCACCCTTCGGGCCATCTCCGGCCTCCTCATCCCCGAGGACGGGGAGGTGGTGCGGGGGGAGATCCTCTACCGGGGGGAGCCCATCCACAACCGCCCGCCGGAGGAGATCGTGAAGCTGGGCATCGTCCAGGTGCTGGAGGGCCGCCGGGTCTTCAAGCACCTCACGGTGGAGGAGAACCTGCGGGTGGGCACCCTGACCCGGCGGGAAGGCCAGCTGAAGGAGGAGCTGGACCGCATCTACGGCTACTTCCCCCGCCTGGCCGACCTAAGGCATCGGCTGGCCGGCTACTGCTCCGGGGGGGAGCAGCAGATGATCGCCATTGGCCGCGCCCTCCTGGCCAAGCCCCGGCTCCTCCTACTGGACGAGCCCTCCCTGGGCCTGGCCCCCCTCTTGGTGCGGGAGATCTTTGACATCGTGGCCCGGGTGAACGCCGAGGAGGGGGTTACCGTGCTGGTGGTGGAGCAAAACGCCCGGGTGGCCCTCTCCATCGCCCATTACGGCTACATCATGGAGACGGGACGGATCGTGCTGGAGGGGGACCGGGACTACCTCCTGGAGAACCCCGACGTGCAGGAGTTCTACCTGGGGGTGGCCAAGGGAGGTGGGCGCAAGAGCTTCAAGGAGGTCAAGGCCTACAAGAGGCGGAAGCGCTTCATGTAGCCCTGGGGGCGGGGGCTCTCCCCCTGCCTTGACGATAAAATGATAATGCGGTATCGTTATTTTTATGTGGGCCCTCGAGGTGGAAGGCCTCTCCGTACGCTTCGGGGAGTTCCGGGCCCTGGAGGAGGTTGCCCTGCGGGTGCCCGAGGGGGCCTTCGTGGCCATCGTAGGCCCCAACGGGGCGGGGAAGAGCACCCTCTTGAAGGCGGTGCTGGGTCTTGTGGCCTTCCGGGGAGAGGTCCGGGTCTTTGGACGGTCCCCGGCGGAGGCTGACCCCCTCTGGTTCGGCTACGTGCCCCAGCTCAAGACCTTTGACCGCACCTTTCCCGCCTTGGCCCTGGAGCTGGTGGCCACGGGGCTTCTGCGGCGCTGGCCCTTCCGCCTCTCCCGGGAGGTGCGGCAAAAGGCCCTGGAGGCCCTGGCCCAGGTGGGGGCCGAGGGGTTGGCGGAGCGCCCTCTGGGCCGGCTTTCCGGAGGGCAGCTCCAGCGGGTCTACCTGGCCCGGGCCCTGATCCGCAGGCCGCGCATCCTCCTCCTGGACGAGCCCGCCACCGGGGTGGACCGGGTGGGGGAGGTGGACCTCTACCGCTACCTGGAGGCCTACCAGGAGGCCTCGAGGGCCACGGTCCTCATGATCACCCACGACTGGGAGGCGGCCCACCACGCCAGCCACGTCCTGGTCCTGAACCGGCGGGTGGTGGGCTTTGGCCCCCCGGAGCGGGCCCTGAGCGAGGAATGCCTGCGCCAGGCTTTCGGCCACCTGGGCCATGCCCACGGCCTCTTCGTGGGGGGCGGCCATGCTTGAAGCCCTGGCCTACCCCTTCTTCCAGCGGGCCCTCCTGGCCGGGCTCCTGGTCAGCCTCCTTTCCGGGCTCCTCTCGCCCTTGGTGGTGCAACGGAGGCTTTCCTTCCTGGGGGATGGCCTGGCCCACGCAGCCTTCGCCGGGGTGGCCCTGGGGCTTTTCCTGCGGGGGGAACCCCTTGGGTTTGCCCTCCCCTTCACCTTCTTGGTGGCCCTGGCCATCACCTTCGTCAAGGAGCGGACCGAGCTTTCCGAGGACACCGCCATCGGGGTCTTCTTCGCCCTTTCCGTGGCCCTGGGGGCGGTCTTCCTGGCCAAGGCCAAGGGGTACGTGGGGGACGCCATGGGCTACCTTTTCGGCTCCCTCCTGGCGGTGGGGCCCGCCGACCTTTGGGCCTTGGGCCTGGTGTTCCTCCTGGGCCTATTCCTCCTGCCCCTTTGGGGCCCTTTGGCCTACGCCACCCTGGATCGGGAGCTGGCCCTGGCCGACCGGGTCCCCGTGGGGCGCCACGACTACCTGCTTTCCGGCTTCATCGCCGTGGCCTTGGTCCTGGCGGTCAAAGTGGTGGGCATCCTGCTGGTGGCGGCCTTTCTGGTCATCCCTGGGGCGGCGGCGCGCCTACTTGCCCGCACCTTTGCCGGCCTCACCCTCCTCTCCCTTCTCCTCGCGGCCCTTTCCACCCTCATTGGCCTCCTGGCCTCCTTCCTCCTGGACTGGCCCAGCGGGGCCAGCGTGGTCCTGGTGCAGGCCCTTTTCTTTGCCCTGGCCTTCACAAAAACCCTATTCCCAGGCGGCAAATAGGGGTATACTGGGGGCATGTGGGTTTCCACAAAGGCCCAGTATGGCCTGCGTGCCCTGGTGGAGATCGGCCTGCGGGCCCCCGAGGCTGTGCCCCTGAAGGAGGTGGCGGAGGCCCAGGGCATCAGCCAGCACTACCTGGAGCAGATCGCTGCCCAGCTGCGCCGCGCGGGGTTCATCCGCTCCGTGCGGGGGGCCAAGGGGGGGTACCGCCTGGCCCGGCCCCCGGAGCGGGTCACGGCCTTGGAGGTGGTGGAGGCCCTGGAGGGAAGCCTGGCCCCCGTCTCCTGCATTGAGGACCCGGAGAGCTGCGCCAAGGTGGGGCAGTGCTCCACCGAGCTCCTCTGGAAGCGGGTGGACCTGGCCATGCGCCAGGTCCTGGGGGGCACCACCCTGAAGGACCTCATTGAGGAGCGGAAGCTCATTGAGGCTAAGCGCCTCATCCAGTTGGAACCCACCGGATGAGGGTTTACCTGGACCACGCGGCCACCACCCCCCTGGACCCCGAGGTGCGGGAGGCCATGCGGGGGGTGGAGGAGGCCTTTGGCAACCCCAGCAGCGTCCACCGCTTCGGCCAGGAGGCCCGCCGGGTCCTGGAGGGGGCGCGGGAGCGGATAGCCGCCCTCCTGGGGGTGCGCCCCCGGGAGGTGGTCTTCACCGCCTCGGGCTCCGAGGCCAACGCCCTGGCCCTCCTGGGCGTGGCCCTGGCCAAGGGGCGGGGGCACGTGGTGAGCACGGAGGTGGAGCACGCCGCGGTCCTGGGGGCCTTGAGGCTTTTGGAACGCCTGGGCTTCGCCGTGACCCGGCTTAAGCCCGACCGCTTCGGCCTGGTCTACCCGGAGCAGGTGGCGGAGGCCCTGCGCCCCGATACCGTGCTGGTCAGCGTCATGGCCGCCAACAACGAGCTGGGCACCCTGTACCCGGTGGACGAGATCGCCCAGGTGGTCCACGCCCACGGGGCCCTCTTCCATACGGATGCGGTGCAGGCCATCGGCCAGGTCCCCTTCCGGGCCGAGGAGGTGGGGGCGGACCTGGTCTCCTTAAGCGCCCACAAGTTCTACGGACCCAAGGGCGTCGGGGCCCTCCTGGTGCGCCAGGGGGTGGACCTTGTCCCCTTGGTGCCGGGCAAGCAGGAGGGGGGACGCCGGGGGGGTACGCCCAACCCGGTCTTGGCCCACGGGATGGCGGTGGCCTTGGAGAAAGCCCTGAGGCTCCTGCCTGAGGAGGCTCCCCGCCTTCTGGCCCTGCGGCGGCGCCTGGAAGAGGGGCTCCTCTCCGTGGAGGGGGTGGAGCTGAACGGCCACCCCGAGCGCCGCCTGCCCAAGCTGGTCAACGTGACCGTGAAGGGGGCCGACGGGGAGGTTTTGCTCCTGGCCCTGGACCTCCTGGGGGTGGCGGCCTCCTCGGGCTCGGCTTGTTCCGCGGGGAGCCTCGAGGCCTCCCACGTCCTCTTGGCCCTAGGCCGCTCCCCGGAGGAGGCCAAGGCCTCCTTGCGCTTCTCCCTGGGCCGCTTCACCACCCTGGCCGAGGTGGAAGGGGCGGTGGCGGCCTTCCGGGAAGCCGTGGCCCGGGCGCGCTCCTAGCCTCGTCCTTTGGCGAACTCCTCCCGGAGCTCGCGCCTGAGGATCTTCCCCACGCTGGACTTGGGTAGGGTGTCGCGGAACTGGAGGATGCGGGGGACCTTGTAGGCGGCGAGGTTTTGGCGGCAGAAGGTTTCGATGTCTTTTTCGGAGACTTTGCCTTTGTACTCGTTTTTGAGGACGATGAAGGCGGCCACGGTTTCGCCGCGGTAGGGGTCTGGGACGCCGACGACGGCGGCTTCTTGGACGGCTGGGTGCTGGTAGAGGACTTCTTCTACTTCACGGGGGTAGATGTTGTAGCCGCCGGCGATGATCATGTCTTTTTTGCGGTCTACGATGTAGAAGTAGCCATCGGGGTCCATTTTGGCGAGGTCGCCGGTGAAGAGCCAGCCATCTTTGAGGGTTTTTTGGGACTCTTCTGGGCGGTTCCAGTAGCCTTTCATGACGTTGGGGCCTTTGAGGATGAGTTCGCCCACCTCGCCTGGGGGGAGTTCCTTGCCCTCCTCGTCCACCACCTTGGCCTCCACGCTGGGCAGGGGCATGCCGATGGAGCCCTTCTTCACCACCCCCTCCACGGGGTTGGAGTGGGTGACCGGGCTGGCCTCGGATAGGCCGTACCCCTCGATGAGCCGGGCCCCGGTGATCTCCTCAAAGCGCTTGGCCACCTCCACCGGCAAGGGAGCCGCCCCCGAGAGGCAGATGCGGATGCTCTTGACATTGCGCCCCTCAATCCCGGGGAAGTTGTTGAAGGCCACGTAGAGGGTGGGCACCCCGGGGAAGTGGGTGACCCCGTGCTTTTCAATGGCCTCCACGATGGGCTTGATCTCTGGCCGGGGCAGGAGGACGATCTTGTACCCAGAGAAAAGCCCGTAGTTCATGGCCACGGTCATGCCGTAGACGTGGAAGAAGGGCAAGGCCCCCAGCATGACCCCCTTGCCCAGGAGCTCCCTGGAGGTGGGGTCCCAGGCGTCGATCTGCAGCACGTTGGCCACCAGGTTGCGGTGGGTGAGCATGGCCCCCTTGGAGATCCCCGTGGTGCCCCCGGTGTACTGCAAAAGGGCCAGGTCTTCGGGGTCTGAGGGGTGGGGTTCGGCGGGGGCGCTCTGCAGGAGGCGGGTGAAGGCATGGAAGCCCTGCCGCTTGGGAAAGCCCAAGGGGAGCTTGTCCTTACGGGCCTTCAAGGGGTAGAGGAGGTTTTTGGGGAAGGGGAGGAAGTCCTTGATCCCGGTGACCACGGTGCGCTTCACGGGGGTTTCCCCCTCCACCTCCAGAAAGCGGGGCAGAAGGTGGTCCAGGATGACCAGGGTTTCCGCCCCTGCGTCCTTCAGCTGGTGCCTTAGCTCCCTCGGCGTGTACAGGGGGTTGACGTTCACCCCCACCCCCCCGGCCAGCAGGGTGCCGAAGAAGGCGATGACGAACTGGGGGGAGTTGGGTAGCATGATGGCCACCCGGTCCCCCGGCTTCACCCCCAGGGCCTTGAGCCCCCCGGCAAAGCGTCGGGACTTTTCCCAAAGCTCGGCGTAGGTCAGGGTCTTGCCCAGGAACTCCAGGGCCACGTTCTGGGGGAAGCGGCGGGCGCTCTCCTCCAGGAGGCGCCAAAGGGGGATGGGGGGGACCTGGATCTCCGCGGGCACGCCTGGGTCGTAATGGGCAAGCCAAGGTTTCGCACGCACTTCGGCCATGCTGACCTCCTTTGCCCCTCAGGCTACCAAACACTTTATACCGCGTTCAACCCCAAGGTCCGGTGTAGCATGGGTGAGGAGGTTTCCTATGCGCTTCCGTGACCGCCGGCATGCCGGAGCCCTCCTGGCTGAAGCCCTGGTGCCCCTGGGCCTGGAGCGTCCCGTGGTCTTGGGCATCCCCCGGGGAGGGGTGGTGGTGGCCGAGGAGGTGGCCAGGCGTCTGGGGGGGGAACTGGACGTGGTCCTGGTGCGCAAGGTGGGCGCTCCGGGGAACCCGGAGTTCGCCCTGGGGGCCGTGGGGGAGAAGGGGGAGCTGGTCCTCCGGCCCTACGCCCTGCAGCACGCCGACCAAAGCTACCTGGAGCGGGAGGCGGCGCGGCAGAAGGACACTCTCCGCAAGCGGGCGGAGCGCTACCGCAAGGTGCGGGCCAAGGTGCCCCTGGGGGGCCGGGACGTGGTCTTGGTGGACGATGGCATCGCCACCGGTTCCACCATGGAGGCCGCCTTGAGCGTGGTCTTGGCGGAAAGGCCCCGGCGGGTGGTGGTGGCCGTGCCCGTGGCCAGCCCGGAGGTGGTGGAAAGGCTTAAGGGGCAGGCCGAGGTGGTGGCCCTCTCCACCCCGCCCGATTTCGCCGCGGTGGGGGCCTATTACATGGACTTTGGCGAGGTGACGGACGAGGAGGTGGAGGGGCTTCTGCTACAATGGGCGGCATGAAGCCCGTGGTCAAGCAGGCGGCCCATGTGGAGGCCCGCCCCGTGGAGCGGGGGGAGAAGGCCTTCATCCAGGTCCTCATCGGCCCCGAGGACGGCGCGCCCCACTTCATCACCCGCAAGTTCACCCTCCTTCCCGGGGGCCGCATCCCCAAGCACAAGCACCCCACCATTGAGCACGAGCAGTTCGTGCTTTCCGGCCGCATGAAGGTCTTCTTGGGGAACGAGGTCAAGGAGGTGGCCGCGGGCCAGGCGGTCTACATCCCCCCGGATACCCCCCACGCCTACGTGAACGAGGGGGAGGAACCGGTGGAGTTCCTCTGCGTCATCCCCAAGACGAGCGCTTACGCCACCGAGTGGCTGGAGGACTAGGGGGTGGCCCTGCCTAGGCCTTGGGCCTAGGCAGGGCCTTTAGGCCCGCACCTCCTGCCGCTGGAAGACCACGTAGGCCAGGGTGAAAAGGAGGATGAAGAGGGCGAAGAGGCCCGTGAGCTGGGGCCAGACCAGGAGGAGGCTTTGGCCCAGGGGCAAAGGGGTGCCCAGCACGGCCCCCTCCAGCTGGGTGATGAGGATGGGCCCCAGGGAGCGCACCGCCGGGTTGAGGACGGCGGTGAGGGCTTCCGCGTAGAGGGTGTTGGGGGAAAGGCGGGAGATCCAAAGGGCCAGGTTAGCCTGCCTCAGCTGGCTTTCCGGGTCAAAGGGGTCGGCCTGGAGGAGGAGGGCGTTGGCGGCCAGGTCGGTGAGGATGGGGAAGAAGACGGCGAAGAAAAGCCATACCCCGATGGCCGCCAAGGCCGCGGTGGCGGGCTGGCGGAAGAGGACGGAGAAAAGGAGGCCCAGGGCCAGCCACACCCCGGCGTAGGCCAGGGTGGACAGGAGGAAGAAGAAGGCCCGGGCCATCTCCTCGGCCTCTGGGGGAACCCCTAGGGTGAAAAGGCCGAGGCCCACCACCAGGAGGAAAAGGGCCAGGAGGAGGACCGCCAGGGTGCCGAGCCCCGCCAGGAACTTGCCGAAGAGGAGGGCGTCCCGGTAGATGGGCTGGGAGAGGATGCGGGAAAGGGTGCCCCGGGCGTACTCCCCGTTCACCGCGTCAAAGGCCAAGGCGATGGCGGCCAGGGGTACGAAGAAGGAGAGGAAGCCCACGAAGGAGGGCAGGGGATCCTGGGCGGTGGTGAGGAGCTTGAGGTAGAGGTAGGGGTCCTCCCCCACGGTTTGGCGCAGGGTCTGGGTGCCGGTATAGACCGCGGCCAGGGCGGAAAGGAGGATCAGCCCCTCGAGGATCCGCATCCTCAGCCCCGTGAGGTGGTCGGCCATCTCCTTGAAGAAGACGGCCCAAAGCCCAGTCCAGGGGGAACCTTCACGCCGCATGGGCCACCTCCTGGAAGTAGTGGGCGTAGACCTCGTCCAGGCTGGGGCGGCGGAGGGTTAGGCTATAGAGGCTCCCCTGGGCCACCGCCACCTGGGCCAGCTCCGGCCGCAGGTCTCGGGTGGCCCAGACCCGGTAGCGGCCCCCCTCGGCCTCCACCCGGGCCACCCCCTCCAGGGCCCTTATGGAGGCCTCGAGGCCTGGGCTCGCCTCCAGCTGGATCTCGTACCCGCCCCCCAGGACCCGCTGGGAAAGCTCCTCCACCGTGCCCAGGAGGGCCAGCCGCCCCTTGTGAAAAAGCCCTACCCGGTCGCAGATCTCCTGCACCTGGTGGAGGAGGTGGCTGGAGAGGAGGATGGTGATCCCTTCGGCCTTCAGGCCCTTGATGAGCTCCAGAAACTCCCGGGCCGCCTCCGGGTCCAGGCCTAAGGTGGGTTCGTCCAGGATGGCCACCTTGGGCCGCTTCAGGAGAACCTCGGCCAGGCCTAGGCGCTGGCGCATCCCCCGGCTGAAGGCGGCCACCCGGCGTTCCCTCACCTCCCAAAGCCCCATTCGCTCCAGGACCTCTTGGATCCGGGCCCTGGCCTCGGCCTCGGGAAGGCCCAGAAGCCGGGTGGTGTAGCGCAGGTTCTCCCAGGCGGTGAGCTCCCCGTAGAAGCCCACCTGGTCGGGGAGGTAGCCCACCCGGGCCTTGACCTCGAGGGGCTGGCGCATGGGGTCCAGGCCCAGGACCCGGGCCTCCCCGGCCGTGGGCTCGGTGAGGCCCAGGAGCATGAGGATGGTGGTGGTCTTCCCCGAGCCGTTGGGGCCCAGGAGGCCAAAGACCTCCCCCTCCTCCACGGAAAGGTTCAGGTCCTCCACGGCCACCACCCGGCCGTAGCGCTTGGTGAGGCCCTGGGTTTGGATGACCGTCATGCTACCTCCGGCCGAAGCGGTTCACGGCAAAGCCCAGGACCAGGAGGGCCACCGCCATGATGCCGATCCCCACCAGGCCCCAGAGGCTGGAGCGCACCACCGTGGCCCGGTAGTCCAGGCTCTCGGAAACCCCCTCGTCCCCGGAGAGGGAGAGCGTCACCATGTAGTCCCCGGTCACCGCCTTGGGGGCAGGCTTGATGCGGGCCGTGACCTCCTGCTCCTGGCCGGGCTCCAGGGCCTCCAGCTTCTCGGGCTCAAACTTCACCTCCCAGCCCGAGGGCTCCATGGCGCTGAAGGAGAGGTTTTTGGCCGGGGCGCTCCCCTCGTTTTTCACCACCAGCTTCACCGGGTTTTCCCGTCCGGCGGTTACCTGGCCGGAGAGGCGGCCTTCCTTGGTGGTGAAGCGCACCTCGGGGCGGCCCGTGACCTCGAGGGTGAGGGCCAGCTCCGCCTTGGCCTCCCCGGCTGCGGCCCGCACGGTGAGGCCGTAGGTGTCGGCCTTGGTGTCCTTGGGCAGGGAGACCTCCACGTCCAGGTCCTTGCTCTCCCCGGCCTTGAGGGGCAGGCTGGTTACCTGCTGGCTGGCGAAGGCAGGGGTGAAGGTGACCTGGAAGCCCTTGGGGGCCTCGTACTCCAAGGAGACCAGCAGGTCGCGGTCGGACTCGTTCTTCAGGGTTACCCGGTAGCGGAAGGAGCTGGTGGGCGGGCCCTTGAGGATGGGGAGTTCGGCCTCGAGGCTCAGGCGCTGGGGTAGTCCCTGGCCCACCACCAGGGCGATGGGGAGGCTTGCCGCCTGCCCAAGCCCCTCTGCCCGCACCAGGAAGCGGTAGGTGCCGGGCTTCACCTCCTTGGGGGGCTGGAGGCGCAGGGTGAGGCTGGTTTCCCCGTCGGGGGCCAGGTAGACCGCCCGCACCAGGCGGCCACCCCCGATGAGGCTGGCCTGCCAGCCCGGGGGCACCTCGGCCAGGGAGAGGCGGACCACCCCTGGGGGCAGGCCGTGGTTTTTCAGGTTGAGGGTGAGGTTGACGTTTTCCCCCGGCTGGACCCCCATCTCCGGGTAGGGGGTGCCCAGGGAGAGGCCGCGGAAACCTTGCGCCCAGACTACGCCAAGCGTCAAGAGGAAAAACACCAAGAGTTTGCGCACCATACCTTAGCCTCCTCTACCAAGGCTAGGCAGGAAACATGAAGCCCAAATGAAAAGCCCCGGGCTGGCCCGGGGAGAAGGGAGGAGGAAGGGCTAACCCACCCGGGCTTCCAGATACTCCCGCTCGCCCAGGACGATCTGGCGGGCCAGCTCCGGGTCCTTGGGGAACTCCTTGCCCCGGTTGATCATGTAGGTCTCGTAGCGCCCAATCTCAAAGACCTCGGTTAGCTTCCGCAGCACCTGGGCCATGTTGAAGGCCTTGCAGGAAAAGATATCAATGGAGAGGAAGCGCTTTTTGGGGAAGGTGTGGATGGCGATGTGGCTTTCCGCGATGATCACCACCCCGGTCACCCCCTCCTCCCCCTCGGGCCCGTAGCTGTAGACGAAGGGGGGAAGGACCTTGGTCATCTCCATCTCCTCGGGGAGCTCGTCCAGGACGCGGCGAACCAGCTCGGCATCCCGGAGTTTGGCCGGGTTGGCGTCGTACCCGTCCACCATCAGATGCGGACCGAATCCGAAGAGTTCCACCATGGCCACCTCCTTCCCGTGCCCCCCGGGGTATTCCCCTGCGGCACGCCCCCCATTATGCCCCCCCCTCCCCCCCCTGTCAATACCTCGTTCCCGGGCGGAAAATCCCAGGTTCCCTCCCCGGGGGACTCCCTGGGGCCAAGGCCCTGGGGAAGGGGGAGGGGGGCTTGGGGCAAGGCTCCTCCAGCTCGGCCTTTTGATACCATCTGGGGGTATTTGGGGGGGAAAGTAGGCTTCCCGACGCAAAGCCCCTGGGCGGAGGGTGTATGATGGCTTTCGGCAAGGAGGTGCCATGTACCGGGGAAGAGAAGGGCAGTGGGCGTTTTACCTGCACCGGCTCTCGGGCTTGGGCATTCTGGTTTTCCTGATGCTCCACGTGGCCAACATTTCCAGCGCCATGTGGGGCCCAGAGGTGTCCAACGCCCTCATGAAGTTCTACCACCAGCCGGTCTTCCAGGTGGGGCTTTTGGTCCTCATTGCGGGCGTGCTCTACCACGGGTTCAACGGCCTCAGGATCATCCTCATGGACTTCACCGCCTGGGGGGTGCGCTACCAGCGGCAGCTCTGGTACGGGGTCTGGGTGCTCTTTGTCCTCTTTTACCTGCCTTTCCTGGTCAAGATCGGCGGCGGGATCCTGGGAGGTAGCCATGGCGATTAAGTCCAAGCGGTATGCTGAGGCCAGGCTCGAGGCCAACACCAACCTGGAGCTTTACTGGTGGGTCTTCATGCGCATCTCCGGGGTGGTCTTGGTCTTCTTGCTCATCGGCCACATGTGGATGAACGCCATCCTCATGGACCTCAACAAGATTGACTACGACTACGTGGCCCAGAGACTTTCCCAGACCACCTGGAAGATCTACGACTGGCTCATCCTGGCCCTGGCCCTCCTGCACGGGGCCAACGGGCTCCGCTACGTTCTGGACGACTGGGTGCGGGACCCGGCCAAGCGCTTCTGGACCAAGGTGGTGGCCTACGGCCTCATCGGCTTCCTCTTCCTCTTGGGCAGCCTTTCCCTTTTCAACCATGATTTTGGGGTGAAGTAGCATGGCGCACAGGCACGAGGTGATCGTGGTGGGCGCGGGCGGGGCGGGCCTCGCCACCGCCCTGTATGCGGCCAGGGAAGGCGCGGACGTGGCGGTGGTGAGCAAGCTCTACCCCACCCGCAGCCATACGGGAGCGGCCCAGGGGGGCATAGGGGCCGCCTTGGGCAACGTGGAGGAGGACCATTGGGAATGGCACATGTTCGATACGGTCAAGGGGGGGGACTACCTCACCGACCAGGATGCCGCCGAGGTCTTCGCCAAGGAGGTGATCGAGGCGGTCATTGAGCTGGAGCACATGGGCCTTCCCTTTGACCGCCTGCCCAACGGCAAGATCGCCCAGCGCCGCTTTGGCGGCCACACCAAGGACTGGGGCAAGGCCCCGGTGCACCGGGCGGCCCATGCCGCCGACCGCACCGGGCACATGATCCTCCAGACCCTCTACCAGCAGTGCGTCAAGGCAGGGATCACCTTTTACAACGAGTTCCACGTCACCGACGTGATCCTGGAGGACGGGGTGGCCAAGGGACTGGTGGCCTTGGAACTGGCCACCGGGGAGCTCCACCTCTTCCAGGCCAAGGCCATCGTCATCGCCTCGGGAGGCTTTGGCCGCATCTACAAGGTGACCTCCAACGCCTACACCCTCACCGGGGACCTGCAGGCCATCCTCTACCGCAAGGGTCTGCCCCTGGAGGACATGGAGTTCTACCAGTTCCACCCCACGGGCCTCTACCCCTTGGGCATCCTCCTCACCGAGGGGGCCCGGGGCGAGGGGGGGATCCTGCGCAACGCCCTGGGGGAGCGGTTCATGGAGCGTTACGCCCCCACCATCAAGGACCTGGCCCCCAGGGACATGGTGGCCCGGGCCATGTACCTGGAGGTGCGGGAAGGCCGGGGCGTGGGGCCCAAGAAGGACCACGTCCTCTTGGACCTCACCCACCTGCCCCCAGAGGTCATTGAGAAGAAGCTGCCCGACATCACCGAGTTCAGCCGCATCTACCTGGGGGTGGACCCCCTGAAGGAGCCGGTACCCGTAATGCCCACCGCCCACTACGCCATGGGCGGCATCCCCACCACCCTCTGGGGCCAGGTGATCCGGGACGAGCAGAACACCGTGGTCCCCGGACTCTACGCCGCCGGGGAGGCGGCCTGCGTGAGCCTGCACGGGGCCAACCGCCTGGGCACCAACTCCCTGGGGGACCTGGTGGTCTTTGGCCGCCGCGCCGGCATCCACGCCGCCCGCTTCGCCAAGGATGCCGATTACCACGAGCTCACCGAGGAGCACCTGGGGGAAAGCCGGGAGCGGATTGAGCGCCTGAAGCGTTCCACGGGCAAGGAGAAGGTGGCCGTCTTGCGGGCGGAGCTGCAGCAGTCCATGATGGACCACGCCTCCGTCTTCCGCACTGGGGAGCTTCTGGCCAAGCAGGTGGAGATCCTAAAGGAGCTCATGGACCGCTACCGGAACGTTTCCCTCGAGGACAAGGGGGACGCCTACAACACCGAGCTGGTAGAGGCCCTGGAGCTCGGCTACCTTCTGGAGGTCTCCGAGGCCCTGGTGCACTCCGCCCTGAACCGCACCGAGTCCCGGGGGGCCCACGCCCGGGAGGACTACCCGGAGCGGGACGACCAAAACTGGCTCAAGCACACCCTGGCCTACAAGGTGAAAGACGGCAAGGTGGCCTTCCGCTACAAGCCCGTGGTTCTGGGCCGCTTTGAGCCCAAGGCCCGCACGTACTAGGAGGCCCCATGCAGGTTACCCTGAAGATCCTCCGTTTTGACCCCACCAAGGAGCAAAAGCCCCGCTGGCAGACCTACCAGGTGGAGGCGGAACCCACCGACCGCGTCCTGGACCTTCTGCACAAGGTCAAGTGGGACCAAGACGGCACCCTGGCCTTCCGAAGGAGCTGCGGCCATGGCATCTGCGGTTCCGACGCCATGCTCATCAACGGCAAGAACCGCCTGGCCTGCAAGACCCTGGTGAAGGACCTGGGGAACGTGATCACCGTGGAGCCCATCCGCGGCCTGCCGGTGGAGAAGGACCTCATCGTGGATATGGAGCCCTTCTTCGCCGCCTACCGGGCGGTAAAGCCCTTCCTCATCAACGACGAACCCCCTCCCCAAAGGGAGCGCCTGCAAAGCCCGGAGGAACGGGAGCGCTTTGACCACGGCACCAAGTGCATCCTCTGCGCCTCCTGCACCACCAGCTGCCCCGTCTTCTGGGTCAACGGCGCCTACCTGGGCCCGGCGGCCATTGTCCAGGCCCACCGCTTCCTCTTTGACTCCCGGGACCGGGGGAAGCGGGAGCGCTTCCAGGCCCTGGGCTCGGGAAGCGGGGTGTGGCGGTGCCGCACCGCCTACAACTGCACCGAGGCCTGCCCCCGGGAGATCCCCGTGACCCAGCTCATTGAGGAGGTCAAGCGGGCCATCCTTTTTGACCGCTTCTAGCGGGCCTTGGGGCCCCATCGCGGCTTAGGCCGCGATGGGGCTTTTTCATGGGGTAAGCCGGTGCCGGTCCCGGGGGAAGGCCCGGGCGTAGCGCACGTTGGGCAGGCCAAGGAGCTTTTGGGTGAGCCGCTCCGCCCCGATGGCGAAGCCCCCGTGGGGGGGCATGCCGTACTTGAAGACCTCCAGGTAGCCCCGGAAGCCCTCAGGGTCCATCCCCTTGGCCTTTAGGCTTTCCAGAAGCTCCTCGTAGCGGTGGATGCGCTGCCCACCGGAGGTGATCTCCAGGCCGCGGAAGAGAAGGTCAAAGCTGCGGGTGGTGCCGTCGGGCTCGGGGTAGGTGTAGAAGGGGCGCACCGCCCGAGGGTAGCGGGTGAGGAAGAGCCAGTCCGTACCCCAGCGCTCCTTGGCGTACTGCCCCAGAAGCCGCTCCGCCTCCTCGGAGAGGTCCTGGCCCGCGGGGTAGCCGAGTTCTTCCCTGAGGATCCGCCTTGCCTCTGCCAGGGTTAGGCGGGGGATGTCCTGGGGGAAGGAGGGCCACTCGGCCCCCAGGAGCCGGATCTCGTTCCCGGCTGCGGAAAGGGCTTCCTCCAGCATCTCCTGGAGGAGGCCTTCTTCCAGGCGCATCAGCTCCTCTTCCCCCCCGATGAAGCCCATCTCCACGTCCAGGGAGAGGTACTCGTTCAGGTGGCGGCTGGTGTTGTGCTCCTCCATGCGCCACACGGGGGCCACCTCGTAGACCCGTTCAAACACCCCCACCATGATCTGCTTGTAGAGCTGGGGGGACTGGGCCAGGTAGGCCCGCTTTTCAAAGTAGTCCACCCCGAAGAGGCCCGAGCCCCCTTCGGCCCCGGCCCGGACCACCTTGGGGGTGAAGATCTCCGTGAAGTCCTGCCGGTCCAGGTAGCGGCGGAAGCCCCGCACCAAGGCGGCCTGGACCTTGAGGGGGGCCCGGGCCTTCTCCCCCCTTAGGGTGACGTAGCGGTACTCCAGGAGGGTGTCGGGATGGGCCCGCCATTCCTCCTTGGGGATCTCCACCGGGGTGGGTTCTAGGGCGGGGGAGAGGACCTCCAGGGCCTGGGCTTGGACCTCGAGGCCCCCGGGGGCCTTGGCGTTTTCCACCACCCGGCCCCGCACCCGGAGGGAGGACTCGGGAAGGGGGAGTTTCTGCCCCCCCGTCACCACCTGCACCACCCCGCTTCGGTCCCGCAGGAGGAGGAACTGGACCTTCCCCAGGTCCCTGCGCCAATGGAGGAAGCCCCAAACCTCCACCTCTTCGCCCACGTGTGCCCTAAGGTCTTTGACCAGAACGCGCATGCTCCCTCCTCTAAACCCCAAGCCCCCCCGGCCATGGCGGACCGGGGGGGCTTGCCTGCCCCCCGTTTAGGCGTTGTTAAGGGAACGAGGGCACATGTTGCCCCTAAGTTTAGGGAATGCCCCCCCTTGGGTCAAGCCGCAAAGCGGAAAAGGCCCTCAGCGTTCCCATCGGTGAGGCGTTCGGCCTCCCCGTAGTCCAGCCCCAGGACCTCCGCCAGCTTGGCCAGGGTATGGCGTACGTAATGGGGGCGGTTCCGCTTTCCCCGGTGGGGCTCCGGGGGGAGGAAGGGGGTATCGGTCTCTACCAGGAGGCGGTCTGGCGGTAACTGGCGGAGGACCTCCCGTAAGGCCTGGTTTTTGCGGTAGGTGAGGGGGCCGGCGAAGCTGAAGTAGGCCCCTACCGCAAGCCCCGCCCCCACCAGGGCCGGATGGCCGGAAAAGGCGTGGAGCACCACCCGCGGGGGCCGGTGGGCCAGGAGCCAGCCCGCCAGGTCCTCCTCCGCCTTCCCGTCCCGGCTCCGCACGTGGAGGACCAGGGGGAGGCCGAGGGCCTGGGCCAGGGCGGCCTGGAAGTCCAGGGCCCGGAACTGGGCGGCCCGGGTTTCCGGGGTCCAGTGGTAGTCCAGGCCCGTCTCCCCCACCGCCCGCACCCGGGGATGGCGGGCGTAGTGCCCAAGGGCCTCCTCTACCTCGGGGGAGAGGAGGTGGGCGCTGGTGGGGTGGAGGCCCACCGCGGCGTAGACATTGCCCTGGGCCAGCTCCAGGGTCTTTCCCCAGCGGGCCGGGTCCACCCCCAGGGTGAGGACGGCGCGGAGCTCCCCCAGGTGGGCCCTTACCTCCTCCAGCTCCTCGGGGGCCAGGAAGTCCAGGTGGGCGTGGGTATCGGTCACAACCCCCTCCTTCCCGCCAGTGTATCCTGGAACCGGGATCTGACCCATACCAGGTAGATAGGGTGATGGGTATGCGAAGGGCTTGGTTTCTTCCCCTTCTCCTCGCCGCCTGCGTTCCGGCCCTCCAGGGGGTGGATCCGCAGAGGCTTCCTGACCCCAGGGACTGGGACCCCAAGCCTGCTCCCCTGGAATGGTGGTACGCCTCGGGCTGGGCCCAGCCCTACGCTTTCCACTTCGCCTTCTTCAAGGCCTATGCCCCCCCCTCCTACCGCATCCTGGGCTTGCCGGGAAGCCTCTTTGGGGCCTTCCACGCCGCCCACCTGGCCCTCACCGACCTCCGCACCGGGGAGAGGCGCTTCCTGGAGGTTTCCGACCAGGACCTCTTTGCCCCCCGGGGCCGGGCGGAAGCGGGGCCCAGCCTGGAGCTCATGGGCTGGCGGTTTTTCCGTGAGGGGGAGGCCTTCCGCCTCCTGGCAGGCCCCGTGGAGCTGGCCTTCCGTCCCCTGAAGCCCCCGGTGGTCCACCCCCCTGGCTACTCGGGCACGGCGGAAACGGGGCGGATGTACTACCAGTCCTACACCCGGACCGAGGTCCAGGGCCGGGTCCTGGGCCAGGCGGTACAGGGGGAGGCCTGGCTGGACCACCAATGGGGGGAGCAGCTTTCCGGCCTCACCGCCACCTGGGACTGGTTTGGCCTGCATCTTTCCGACGGCTCCGAGCTCATGGCCTACCAGGTGCGGGACCGGGAGGGAAGGGTGGTCCAGGTCCTGGGGAGCCGGGTGGACCCCCTGGGGCGGGTGGAGGCCCTGGACCTGGCCTTCCAGGCCCTCGAGGCCTGGCAGAGCCCCTCCGGCCGCACCTACACCCTAAGCTGGCGCCTCCAGGGCTCCTCCCTGGACCTCGCCCTCCGCCCCCTCTTCCGGGAGGGGGAGATCCTCTCCCGCACCACCCGGGTGGCCTACTGGGAGGGGCCGGTGGTGGGGGAGGGAACCCTCCTGGGCTACCCCGTGCGGGCCCAGGGGATGGGGGAGTTTGTCGCCGGGACCTTCCGCCCCTAAGTGCGTGTGCTATACTAAAACCGGTTTAGTGCTTGGGTGATAGGTATGGGCTTACGCGTGCTCGGCGTCAACGCATCGGCACGGACGGATGGGTTTACGGCGGCGTTATTGGACGAGGTTCTGGAGGCGGCCAGGCGCAAGGGAGCTACCACCCAGCGCCTGGACCTGGTGAAGCATCCTTTCCCCCTGTGCGCGGGGAACTACTCCCTGGACCCCGCTTCCTGCGGCCCCGAAACCTGCGTCCAGGGGCCCTGGGATGGGTTTGGCAAGGTGGCGGAGCGGCTTCTTTCTGCGGATGCCGTGGTCTTCGCCACCCCCGTCTACTGGTTCAGCGTTTCCGCCCGGATGAAGGCCCTTCTGGAGCGCATGACCTCCATGGAGAACCAGGGCCTCCTCAACCTGGGCAAGCCCATGGCCCTCCTGGCGGTGGCCGAGGAGGAGGGGGCCAGCCAAGCCCTTGCTCAGATGCTCCTTCCCCTGGCCTACATGGGGTTCGTCCTTGCCCCCTTGGGCCTGGTCTACGCCCACCGCAGGGGCTTGGAGGGCCTAAAGGCCAACCCCGAGCTCCTGGAGGATGCCCGCATTGCCGGGGAAAACCTGGTCCTGATGGCGGAAAAGCTCCGCGGGGCTCCCTTCCAAGAACCCCTTCCCAGCCACCAGTACCGCCTGCCCAACCTCCCGGGGGTGGCGGCGGACTAGAGGTAGAGGGGCTCCACCCCTTCCCGGGCGAAGGGGAGGAGCTCGTAAAGGGCCCGGGGGTCCGGGGGAGGGTCCAGGAGGAGGCCCGTCTTGGGCCGCTCCTCGGCCCGTAGCTTCCTAGGGGGGTTCACCTCCAAGGGCTTCCCCTCCCGCTTGGCGTAGGTGGCCCCGTAGTAAAGGCCGTTCCGGGCGGTGAAGAGGGGGGTAAGGGGCGGCCCCCCTTCCTCCAGGAAGGGCCAGCAGGCGGCGAGGAGGGAACCCACCCCGTAGACCCTGGCCCCTTGGGCCAGGGCGATTCCAAGCCCTGCCGCCAAGGCGATGCGCAGGCCGGTGTAGGAACCGGGGCCTTCCCCCAGCACCAGGGCGCCGATCTCCTCCCGCCTGGCCCCTACCTCGGCCAAAAGGGCTTCCAGGAGGTCAAAGAGGGCTTCCTCGTGCCGCCTTCCCAGGTGGACCACCCGCCCCAGGCCCTCCTCGCCGCGGAAGAGGCCCAGGGCCAGGTAGGGGGTGGCGGTGTCCAGGGTGAGGGTCCACACGGGGGGCATCTTATAGCATGGGGCTATGCCTAAGGGCTACCATGACCGCGTGGCCTTCGTGGACCTGTCCACGGGGCGCATCTGGTATGAGGGTTTTGGCGAGGCGTTTTGGCGGAGGTTTCTGGGGGGAAGGGCCCTAAGCGCCTACCTTCTCCTTAGGCACGTGCCCCCGGGGGCCGACCCCTTGGGCCCGGAGAACGCCCTGGTCTTTGCCCCTGGGGTCCTCACCGGTACCCCCATCTCGGGCTCCGGCCGGAACACCGTGGCCGCCAAGAGCCCCCTCACCGGCGGGTATGGGGACGCGGAGGGCGGGGGCTTCTTCGGGGCAGAGCTCAAGAACGCCGGCCTGGATGCCCTGGTGGTCCTGGGGCAGGCGGCCGAGCCCGTCTACCTCCACGTGGAGGGGGGGGAGGTGGCCCTGCACCCCGCCCCCCACCTCTGGGGCAAGGACCCCCTCGAGGTGGAGGCCCTCCTCAAGGAGGCCCACGGGGCCAATACCCGGGTGGCCCAGATCGGGATCGCCGGGGAGAACCGCGTCCTCACCGCCAACGTGATCCACGACCTGGCCCACTTCGCTGGCCGGGGGGGGTTGGGGGCGGTGATGGGAGCCAAGAGGCTCAAGGCCGTCTCCGCCCGGGCCCGCAAGGAAACCCTGCCCGCCTACCACGACCCCGGCCTCCTCAAGGAGCTGGCCCGGCGCATGGCCAAGGAGCGGATGGAGCGGGCGGCGGGGATGGTCACCATGGGCACCGTGGGCACGGTGAAGCCCTTCAACCTGCGCGGCGTTCTACCCAGCCACAACTTCCAGGATGGCTTCCTGGAAGGGGCCGAAGCCCTGGACGGCACCAGCCTAGACGCCCTGGGCATCCGCATTGGCCGGGACACCTGCTACGCCTGCGCCATCCGCTGCAAGCAGGTGGTGCGCATTGAGGGGACGGGCAAGTACGACGTGCGCCCGGAGTACGGGGGGCCGGAGTACGAGGGCCTAGGGGCTTTGGGCTCCACCTGCGGCGTGACCGACCCCTACGCCGTGACCAAGGCCAACACCCTCTGCAACCAGTACGGCCTGGACGTGATCGGCGTGGGGGTCACGGTGGCTACGGCCATGGAGGCGGTGGAGCGGGGCTATTTGGACGATGAGGGCCTGGGCCTGCGCTTTGGCCACGCCGATGCCCTCATCGCCGCCATAGAGAAGCTGGCCCGCCGGGAGGGGCGGCTTGGGGAACTCCTGGCCCAAGGGGCCAGGCGCCTGGCCGAGGTCTTGGGCCACCCCGAGCTGGCCATGCACGTGAAGGGGCAGGAGGTGCCCATGCACGATCCCCGCTTCAAGCGGGCCCTGGGGGTGGGGTATGCGGTGAGCCCCACGGGGGCGGACCACAACCACAACCTCCACGACACCGCCTTCGCCAAGGAGGGGAAGGGGTTGAAGGAGCTCCGCTTCTACGGGGAGGACTTTCAGCCCCTGCCCATAGAGGACCTTTCCGAGGACAAGGTGCGCATGCTCTGGACCAAGACCCGGGAGCGGGGCTTCGTGAACAGCCTGGTGATGTGCGATTTCGTCCCCTGGACCCCGGAGGAGTGGCAGGAGGCGGTCTACGCCGCCACCGGCTGGCGGCTTACCCCGGAGGAGATGCTCCAGGTGGGGGAGAGGACCCTGCAGCTTGCCCGGCTTTTCAACCTGCGGGAGGGAATCCCTCCCGAGGAGGACCGGCTCCCCGGGCGCTTTTTCCAGCCCTTCCGCCGGGGGAACCCGGAGGCCCGCCTGGACCCTTCGGCCTTCCAGGAGGCGGTGCGGACCTACTGGCGCCTGGCCGGCTGGGAGGGGGGTAAGGTGGCGGCGGAGCGGCTTAGGGCCCTGGGCCTCGAGGGCTAAAGGGGCTCCAACACCCCCTGCCGCAGGAGGGCGGGCAGGGGGGGTTCCCCCACCCGGAGGAGGGCGTACCGCCCCCGGAGGAGGGCCAGGAGGCGGAGGGCCTTGAGGTGCTCCGCCAGGGCCTCCTGGTAGGCCCCTACCTCCTCTGGGCCCACGGGGAGGCTTTCCCCGGTTTCCACATCCCTCAGGAGGGCCGCCTCCCGGGGAGGGCTTAGCTCCCAGGGGGAGAGGATCTGCACCAGCACCACCCGCCGGGGCAGGACCTGGGGCCAGGGCAGGGGGTCCAGGCCGTCCGTGAGGAGGACCAGGACGCCCCGCCCGGGGGGGATCCTCCCGGGCCGGCCCCGCCCCAGCCGGGCCAGGGGGTCCTCCTGGCGGGCGATGCGGAGGAGGAGGTCCGCCACCTCCGCCGCATAGGCCCCCTTGCCGTGGAGGCCCATGCTCTCGCTATCGTCCAGGAAGAGGCGGAAGCGGCTTCGCTCCGGGGCGGTCTCCACCCGGGTATAGAGGCGGCCCGTCTTGGCGTAGGCCCGCCAGTGGACCCGACGCACCTCGTCCCCCGGGGCGTAGGGGCGGAGCTCGTAAAACTCTCCCCCCAGGCCCTTCCTTCGGGCCAGGCGCTCCCCAGGGTAGGGGAGGTAGGGCTTGGTGGCCAGGCGGTAGCGGATCATGCCGTCTGGCAAAAGGTGCAGACCCCCACCGGGGGCAGGGGTTCCATGACCTCCTCCCGGCTTCCCTCGCGGAAGACCGTGATCCCCTTGCACCCCTCCTTCCAGGCGGTGAGGAAAAGGGCTTCCACCACCTCCTTGGGGGTGTCCTGGGGCAGGTTCACCGTGGAGGAGATGCTCTGGTCCACGTGGCGTTGCAAGGCCGCCTGCAGGCGTACCCGCCCAAAGGGGTCCACGCTGTGGGCGGTGGGCCAGTTGGGTAGGCCACCCCCCGTGGCCTCCCGGTAGCGCTTGAGGAGGGGGTGTTCCGCCAGGAACACCTCCCCCCCGGCGTGGCGCAGGTAGGTGAGGGCGAAGATGGGCTCAATCCCCCCCGTGACCCCGGCCAGGATGGAGATGGAGCCGGTGGGGGCGATGGAGAGAAGGGCGGCGTTTCTAAGGCCCTTTTCCACCTCCCTTTGCAGGTCTTCCGGCAGGCTTTGGATGAAGGGGCTTTTCCGGTGCTCCTGGGCTTGAAAGGCGGGGAAGGGGCCCCGTTCCCGGGCCAGCTGGGCGCTGGCCCGGTAGGCGGTTTCCTTGATGCGGCAGAGGACCTCCTCGGCGAAGCGGTTGGCCTCCTCGCTCCCGTAGGGGAGGCCCAGCATGGCCAGCATGTCGGCCAGGCCCATGACCCCAAGGCCGATGCGCCGGCTCCGCAAGGAGGCTTCCCGCTGGGCCCTTAGGGGGTGGCGGTTCCGTCCCAGGTCCACCACCCCATCCAGGAAGCGCACAGCCCAGAAGGTGGCCTCCTCCAGGGCCCCCACGTCCAGCCGGGCCTGGGGCGTAAAGGGGGCCTCCACAAAGGCCGCCAGGTTGAGGCTCCCCAGGTTGCAGGCCCCGTAGGGCTCCATGGGCACCTCGCCGCAGACGTTCACCCCCTGGACCTCGAGGCCCCCGTACTGGGCCGTGGTCCAGGTCCGCACCCGGTCCCAGAAGAGCAGGCCGGGCTCGGCGCTGGCCCAGGCCGCCTCCACCAGGGCCTCCCAGACCTCCTTGGCCCGCAGGGTGCGGCGGATCTCCTCCCTGGGGGTGGTGAAGGATAGGGTCCAGGGCTCGTCGGCCTGGGCGGCTTCCAAGAAGGCGTCGCTTGCCCGCAAGGAGAGGTTGGCGTGGCGCACCCGCCGCCGCTCGGGGTCGGTTTTGGCCCGGATGAAGGCGAGGAGCTCAGGATGGGTGTCGGAGAAGGTGAGCATGAGGGCCCCCCGCCGGCCCCCGCTGGCCCCCATGACCCCGGCCAGGGTGGAGAAAAGCTCCATGAAGCTTACCGCCCCCGAGCTCTCCACCCCCGCGTTCCTCACCTTGGCCCCCTGGGGCCTTAGGACGTCGGCGTTGGTGCCCACCCCGCCCCCGTAGGCGAAGGTGCGGGCGGCCTCGTCCAGGAAGCGGGTGATCCCCCTTACGGAGTCCTCGCGGATGGGGATGAAGTAGCAGTTGAAGAGGGTGCTCCGGCGCCAGTGGCCGAGGCCAAAGAGGATCCTGCCCCCGGGGACGAAGCGGAACCCGGAGAAGAGCCAGAGGTACTTCCCCTCCGCCCCCCGGTCCATCCGGGCCGCATGGTGGGCCAACCGGCGCCACATGGCCTCCGGGGTGGGCTCCAAAAGCCGCCCTTCCCGGTCCCTTAGGGCGTAGCGCCGCAGGAAGACGCTGGCCCTTAGGGCGTCTCCCCCGAAGAAGTCCAGGGCCAGCCGGTTGGCCTCCTCCTCGGCATAGGCGCGCCGGGGCACGCCCCCAGTCTATACCCGGATGGTCACCCGGGCGCCCGTTTCAAAAAGATGGATAGAGTCTATAAAGCGCACAATCCGGGTGGCGTGGCCCATGACGATGGAATGGGTCCTGGCCCCCCCGCCGAAGAAGCGCACCCCCTGGAGGATATCCCCGTCGGTGATGCCGGTGGCGGCGAAGACGATCTCCCGCCCAGGGGCCAGGTCCTCGGTGCGGTACACCCGGTTCTCATCCCCGCCCATGGCCCTAAGCCGGGCCCGCTCCTCCTCGTTTTGCGGGGCGAAGCGGGCCTGGATCTCCCCGCCCAGGCACTTGAGGGCGGCTGCGGCCAACACCCCTTCCGGGGCCCCGCCGATGCCCATGACCGCGTGCACCCCCGTGCCCCGGATGGCGGCGGCCAGGGCGGCGATGACGTCCCCGTCGGAGATGAGCTTGACCCGGGCCCCCGCCTCCCGGATCTCGCGGATGAGCCGCTCGTGCCGGGGGCGGTCCAGGACCACCACCACCAGGTCCTCCACCGCCCGCTGCAGGGCCAAGGCCAGGGCCTTGAGGTTGGCGGAGACGGGCCAGGTGAGGTCCACCAGGCCCGCGGCGGGGGGAGGGACGATGAGCTTTTCCATGTACATGTCGGGAGCGTGGAAAAGCCCCCCCTTCTCGCTGATGGCGATCACGGTTACGGCGTTGGGCAGGCCCTTGGCCGCGGTGGTGGTGCCCTCCACCGGGTCCACGGCGATGTCCACCTCCACCCCGCCTTGGCCCAGGACCTCCCCGATGTAGAGCATGGGGGCCTCGTCCATCTCCCCCTCGCCGATCACCACCGTGCCCCGGATGGGTAGCTCGTTGAGCACCTGGCGCATGGCCTCGGTGCCGGCCTCGTCCACGGCCTCCTTGTCCCCCTTGCCGGCGTAGCGGCTGGCCGCCAGGGCTGCCCTTTCCGTGACCCGGACCACCTCCAGCACGAGACGGCGCTCGATTTCCATGGTTCCATCATAAGGGGTGGCCGGGCCGAGCCCCTCAAGGCCTTGGGGGCTGGTGCCGCGCCCAGAGGGTTTCCGCCAGATCCTCCGGGGAAAGGCCCAGCTCCGCCAGGACCAGAAGGAGGTGGAAGAGGAGGTCGGCCACCTCCCAGCGCACCTCCTCCGGGTTGCCGTTTTTGGCGGCGATGATCACTTCCCCCGCCTCCTCCCCGATCTTTTTCAGGATGCGGTCCAGACCGCCCTGGTGGAGCTTGGCCACGTAACTCCCCTCGGGGAGGGTCCGGAGGCGTTCCTGAATGGTGGCGTAGACCTGCCCCAGGACCAAGCCCAGGTTCGGCCTACCGGGGAGGAGGGGGTGGTGGAAGCAGGTGCGCTCCCCCGTGTGGCAGGCGGGGCCTCGGGGGACCACCCGGTAGACCACCGCATCCCCGTCGCAGTCCAGGAGGACCTCCACCACCTCCTGGGTGTTCCCCGAGGTTTCCCCCTTGCGCCAAAGCCTGCCCCGGCTCCGGCTATAAAAGGTGCTCTGCCCCGTCCTTAGGGTTTCCTCCAGGGCCTCCCGGTTGGCGTAGGCCAGGGTGAGGACCTCCCCGGTCCTGGCGTCCTGGACCACCACCGGCACCAGGCCTTCTGGGTCAAAGCGCACCCCGCTCAGGTCCATGCCCTCTAGTCTAGCCGCACGGGGAGGCCCTGTTGGGCCAGGAAGGCCTTGAGCCTGGGGATGGGGATCTCCCCGAAGTGGAAGACGCTGGCGGCCAGGGCCGCTTCCGCACCAACTTGGAAAACTTCTAGGAAATGCTCCTCGCGTCCTGCCCCCCCGCTGGCGATCACCGGGACGTTCACCGCCTCGGCCACCAGGCGGGTGAGCCTGAGGTCGTACCCCTCCTTGGTCCCGTCCCGGTCCATGCTGGTGAGGAGGATCTCCCCGGCCCCCAGCTCCCCCCCCCTTACCGCCCACTCCACCGCGTGGAGGCCGGTGGGCACCCTGCCCCCGGCGATCACCACCTCGGGGAACTCCCCCCGCCAGCGGGCGTCGATGGCCAGGACCACCGCCTGGGCCCCGAAGTGGTCGGCGAGCTCCCTTAGGAGGTCGGGCCGCTTCACCGCCGCCGAGTTCACGCTCACCTTGTCCGCGCCGGCCAGGAGGAGGCTGCGGGCATCCTCCAGGGAGCGCACCCCCCCGCCCACGGTGAGGGGGATGAAGACCCGCTCGGCCACCTGGGCCACCACCTCCAGGAGGATGGCCCGTTCCTCGTGGGTGGCGGAGATGTCCAGGAAGACCAGCTCGTCGGCCCCGGCCTCGTTGTAGGCTTCCGCCGCCTCCACCGGGTCGCCGGCATCCTTCAGGTTCACGAAGTTTACCCCCTTGACCACGCGGCCTGCGTGGACATCCAGGCAGGGGATGATGCGCTTGGCCAGGCTCATACTGGGGGCGGACCTGCCGCCTTGGGGGCCATTATAGGCCACTTTTGCCTTTGCCTCCGGGGTGGTAAGCTCTAAAGGATGGAACGGGTGAACGTGGTGGGGGCAGGCCTGGCGGGGAGCGAGGCCGCCTGGACCCTGGTGCGCCTAGGGATTCCCGTGCGCCTCTACGAGATGCGCCCCCTGCGCATGACCCCTGCCCACAGCACGGGGGGGTTTGCCGAGATCGTCTGCTCCAACTCCTTGGGCGGGGAGGGTCCTGCCAACGCCAAGGGGCTTCTCCAGGCGGAGATGCGCCTCCTGGGCAGCCTGGTCATGGAGGCGGCGGAAGAGGCCCGGGTTCCGGCTGGGGGGGCTTTGGCCGTGGACCGGGAGGCCTTCAGCCACCTCATCACGGAAAGGCTCGGCCAGCACCCCCTGGTGGAGGTGGTGCGGGAGGAGGTGGCGGAGGTTCCGGAGGGCCTCACCGTCTTGGCCACGGGCCCCCTCACCTCCGAGCCCCTGGCCGAGGCCTTGCGGCGCCGTTTCGGCGACCACTTCCTGGCCTACTACGACGCCGCAAGCCCCATCGTCCTCTACGAGAGCATTGACCTGAGCAAGTGCTTCCGCGCAGGCCGCTATGGCCAGAGCGCGGACTACCTCAACTGCCCCCTGACGGAGGAGGAGTACCGCCGTTTCTACCAGGCCCTTTTGCAGGCGGAAAAGCACCTCGGCCATGACTGGGAGAAGCTGGAGTTCTTTGAGGCCTGCGTGCCCGTGGAGGAGCTGGCCCGGCGGGGGTACCAGACCCTTCTCTTTGGCCCCATGAAGCCCGTGGGCCTCAAAGACCCCCGCACGGGCCGGGAGCCTTTTGCCGTGGTCCAGCTGAGGCAGGAGGACAAGGCGGGGCGGATGTGGAGCCTGGTGGGCTTCCAGACCGGGCTCAAGTGGCCGGAGCAGAAGCGCCTCATCCAGATGATCCCGGGGCTGGAAGGGGCGGAGATCGTCCGCTACGGGGTGATGCACCGCAACACCTACCTGAACGCGCCCAGGCTGCTTTGGGAGACCCTGGAGTTCCGGGCCCAGGAAGGGCTTTTCGCCGCCGGGGTGCTGGCGGGGGTGGAGGGCTATTTGGAAAGCGCCGCCACCGGCTTTTTGGCCGGGCTCAACGCCGCCCGGCGGGCCCTGGGCCTTTCCCCGGTGGCCCCGCCGGAGGAGAGCATGCTGGGGGGGCTGGTGCGCTACCTGGCCACGGCCAACCCCGAGGGTTTCCAGCCCATGTACGCCAACTGGGGCCTGGTCCCTCCCCTCGAGGGCCGCATGGGCAAGAAGGAGAAGCGAGAGGCCATGTACCGGCGGGGCCTGGGGGCCTTTGCCGCCTGGCTTTCCGCCCTCCGTCCCCCCCTTCCCGGGGCCCGGGAGCTAGCCGAGGCCCAAGGAGGCTAGGGCTTCCTGGGCCACGGCCTTCTCGTCCCAGGGGAGGGCTTCCCCGCCCCGTTCCAGGGTGCGTTCGTGCCCCTTGCCCGCCAGGAGGACGGTGTCCCCGGGGCGGGCTTCCCGCAGGGCCCGGAAGATGGCCTCCCGGCGGTCGGGGACCAGGGCGTAGCGCCCGCCTTCCCGTTCCGCGGCCTGGGCCAGGGCCTGCAGGATGGCCTCCAAGGGCTCCCCGCGGTGGTCCTCCTCGGTGAAGAAGGTGAGGTCGGCCAGGCGGGCCGCCACCCGGCCAATGTCCTCCCGCCGCCTTGGGTCCCGCTCCCCCGCCGCCCCCACCACCAGGAGGAGGCGGCCCCGGGTGGTGCGGCGCAGGGTGGAAAGGGCGGCCTCGAGGCTCTTCCCGGTGTGGGCGAAGTCAATGACCACGCGGAAAGGTTGCCCTTGTACCACCTCCATCCTCCCCGGAACCCCGGGGAAGGTGGCCAGGCCCTGGAGAACCCCCTCCAGGGGAACCCCGTAGAGGAGGGCGGCGGCGGCGGCGGCCAGGGCGTTGTCCACGTTGTAGGTCCCGAGGAGGGGCAGGAAGACCTCCCCCTGGCCCCAGGGGGTGTGGAGCCGGAACCCCACCCCCCCCTCCTCCTCCCGCACCCCTTGGGCCCATACCTCCCCCCCGGGCCCCACCAGGAGATGGGGCCGGGACCGCAGCCCTTCTAGGTGGGGTAGCCCTGTGTGCAGCACGGCCACCTCCGCCCGGGCCACCAGGAGGGCCTTGGCGGCAAAGTAGGCCTCAGGGGTGCCGTGCAGGTCCAGGTGGTCGTCGGGGTAGAAGCTCACGAAGACCCCGATGCGGTAGCCCAGACCCTCCACCCGCTTCAGGGCCAGGGCATGGCTGGAAACCTCCAAGACCGCCGCGGAAAGTCCCCGATCCGCGGCCTCCCGCAGGAAGCCGTAGACCTCGGGGGCCTCGGGGGTGGTGAAGTGGCCCACGGGCGGGCGGGCTTCCTCCCCCAGCCGCAGGCCCACGGTGGAGAGGAGGGCCGTACCCACCCCGGCCCCTTGCAGGAGGTGGTGGAGGAGGCTCGCCGTGGTGCTCTTCCCCTTGGAGGCCGTAACCCCCAGGAGGGCTAGCCTCCGGTCGGGTTCCCCGTAAAACCGCCGGGCCAGCTGGGCCAGGGCCAGGCGGCTATCCGCCACCCTCAGGTAGGGGACGGGGAGGGTGAGGTCCCTTTCCCCCACCACGGCGATGGCCCCCCGGGCCAGGGCCTCGGGGATGAAATCGTGCCCGTCCAGGGGCTTGCGGTGGGGAAGGGGGACCCCGGGGGCGGCCACGAAGACGAAGCCGGGCTCCACCCGCCTCGAGTCCAGGGCCAGCCCCCGCACCTCCAGCGGGGGGGCCGGGAGGCCAAAGGGGGCGAAGAGTTCCTCTAGGGTCATGGCCGGATTAGGGGGCGGAGGGTCTCCAGGAGCGCCTTCCGGTCCTCTGCCCTCTCCACAAAGTCTAGGGCATCCGCCTCCACCACGTGCACGGGGCAGAGGTCCCAGGAGGCGATGAGCTCCTCGTAAAGCTGCCCCAGGCCCAGGAGGTAATCCTCGGGGATGGCCCGTTCAAAGGGCCGCCCTCGCTTGCGGATCCGTTCCTTCAGGGTGGGAAGGCTGGCCCGCAAGTAGAGGAGAAGGTCGGGTTTCCGGAGGGCTGGGGCAACGCTCTGGAAAAGGTCCAGGTAGGTCCGCCAGTCCCGCTCCGAGAGGTGCCCCTGCCGGTGGAGGTGCCGGGCGAAGACCCAGGCGTCCTCGTAGACGGTGCGGTCCTGGACCACCCGTGGGGCCCCGTTCACCTCCAAGAGGTGCTGGCGCAGCCTCCGGGCCAGAAAAAAGACCTGGGAGTGGAAGGCGTAGGTGCCCATCTCCCGGTAGAAGTCCTCCAGGTAGGGGTTCTCGCTCACCGCCTCGTACACGGGCTTAAGGCCAAAGGTTTCCGCCAGGAGGGCGGTGAGGGTGCTCTTGCCGCTGCCGATGTTGCCGGCGATGGCCAGGTACATGGCTAGACGCCCAGGGAAAGGTGGGCCTTCACCCGCGCCACCACCTCTTCCTGGTCCGGCCCCGCCACGCTGTAGTCCAGGGCCTCGGTGGGGAGGACCAGAAGGGGGTGGGGGTAGCGGGCGAAGTGGCGCTCATAGGCCTCGGATAGGGCTTCCAGGTACCCTGGGTCCATCCCCTCCTCAAAGGGCCGCCCCCGTTTGCGGATGCGCTCCAGAAGCACAGGCACGGGGGCCTTCAGGTAGACGGTGAGGTCGGGCGGGGGGAGCTTGAGGGAAAGCTCCCGGTAAAGCTCCAGGTAGAGGTCCCACTCTGGGCCTTCCAGGTTGAGGCTGGCGAAGATGGCGTCCTTGTCAAAGAGGTAGTCCGCCACCACCCCCCCGAAGAGGGGCCGTTCCCGCAGGCGGGAAAGCTGGCGGTAGCGGGAGAGGAGGAAGAAGACCTGGGCCTTGAAGGCGTAGCGCTTCCGGTCCTGGTAGAAAAGGGGGAGGAAGGGGTTTTCCTCCACCACCTCCAAGAGGGGCTCGGCCCCTAGGCGTTGGGCGAGGAGCCTGGCCAGGGTGGTCTTGCCCGCGCCGATGGGGCCTTCAATGGCGATGTACACCCCCATATCCTTACCGGCGCCCCCCCTTTCCCGCAACCCCAAACCCCCTACCGGCGGGGCCGGGCCACCAGGGTCAGGGTGGCCTCCAGCCGCCTCCCCTCCCGCCAGAGGGTGAGCCGGACCCGGTCCCCGGGGCGGTAGCGGGCGATGAGCCGCACCACCTCGGCCTTGTCCTTCACCGCCTTGCCGTTTATGGCCAGGATCACGTCCCCTAGGGCCAGCAGCCTCCCCTGGGCATCCCTTTGCGCCCCCCTCAGCCCCGCCCGGGCCGCCGGCCCCCCGGGCTCCACCCGGTCCACCATGGCCCCTTGGGTGGTGGTGAGGCCCACCGCCCGCAGGAGGACCGGGGGGAGCTCGTCCAGGCTTACCAGGCTGGCCCCCAGCCACCCCCTCTGGGGGATGCCGAAGCGCTCCAGGTCCTGGACGCTTTGCGCCACCAGCTCCGCGGGGATGGCCACGCCAATCCCCCCCACCCCGGAGGGGCCCCCCACCACGTCGGCCACCACCCCGATCACCTCCCCCTGCAGGTTCAGGAGGGGGCTGCCCGAGTTGCCCACCGTGAGGGGGGCATCGGTGAAGAGGTACTCCCCCACCTCGGCCCCCACGCTGGGGTCGGGGGTGGGGACCTCGAGGGGGCCCACCCCGGCCAGGATGCCGTAGGAGGCCAGGGGGCCTTGGCCGTAGGGGAAGCCCACCAGCACCACCCCCATCCCCAAGGGCAGGCTGGCCGTGGGGACCTTGCTGAAGCCGAGAACCCCCGGGGCCTGGACCCCCCGCACGGTGAGGAGGGCCAGATCGATCCCCGGGTCCACGGCGAAGGGTTCGGCGGGGAAGGTGCGCCCATCGGAGAGGCGCACGGTGAGGTCGGCGAGGTCCTGGACCACGTGGTAGTTGGTCACCACCCGGAAGGGGCTCACGAAAAACCCCGTGCCCACCACCTGTTCCCCCCCCGGGGTGGTGGGCGAGCCCTGGACCCGCACCACCGCGGGCAGGGCCTTTTGGATCACCTGGCTCCGGGCCACCTCCTCGGGGGAGACCAGGCGCTGCCCCAGGGCGAAGAGGAGGAAGAGGGCCAGGAAGAGGAGGCGCATGGCCTTACATTACCTCAGGGGCGGGGATGCCCAGGAGGGAAAGCCCCGTCTGCAACGTGGTCTGCACGCTCCCCACCAGGCCCAGGCGGAGCTCGCGGAGGCCCTTAGGGGCGGTGAGGACCGGGGTGGCGGCCTGCCCCCCTTCCTTGGCGTTGTAGTAGGCGTTCCAGGCGGCGGCCAGGTCCAAGAGGTACTGGGCCAGGACGTGGGGCGTTTTCTCCTCGGCGGCTTCCAGGACGGCCTCTTCAAAGTCCAGGAGGGCGAGGGCCAGGTCCCGCTCGTAGGGGGTGGCCTGGGCAAGGTCCAAAGGGGCTCCTTCCCCTAGGCTTCCGGCCTTGCGCAGGATGCTGTGGGCCCGGGCGTGGGCGTACTGGACGTAGGGGCCGGTGTCCCCCTCAAAGGAAAGGGCCTCGCTGTAGCGGAAGTCGATCTGCTTTTTGGGCTCGGTCTTCACCATGGCGAAGCGGATGGCCCCCAGGGCCACCATCCGGGCTGCCTCCTCCTTGGCGGGGTGGGCGGGGTTTTTCTCCTGGACGATGGAAAGGGCCCGCTTGCTCGCCTCCTCCAGCACCTCGTCCACGCTCACCGCCAAGCCCTTGCGCCCCGACATCTGCCGGCCTTCCAAGAGCACGGTTTCGTAGGCCAGGTGGAAGGCCCCCTGGGCCAGCTCGGGGTGGCCCGCCAGGGCCAAGGCAGCCCGCACCAGGGCCTGGGGGTGGCTCTGGCGGACGTCGATGACGTTGATGGTCTCCCGCGCCCTGGGGGTATAGGCCTCCCCCTCGGGGGCGCTGGTGCGCAGGCCGGGGTAGTGGGGGTTTTCGTAGGGACGGAAGCGTAGCCCCTCCAGAAGGCCCATCTTCCAGAACTGAAAGGCGATGTCCTTGGCGTAGTAGGTGGCCGCGCCCCCGGAGCGGACCAGGACGAAGTAGGGGTCCTCGAGGCCCGGGATAAAGGGGCTGGCGTCCATCACCAGGGCCCCCGCGTACTTGCCCTCGGAGGGGCGGAAGACGTGGGGGCTCTTCTCCAGGATTTCCAGGGCCTTGCCCAAAAGCCCTGCCCGCACGATGTCCGACTCCCAGACCAGGAGGTCGTAGTGGGCGTTCAGGGCCCGCATGGTCTCCATCTGGGCCAGGAGGATGCGGTTCACCTCCTCCCGCAACTCCCCCCGCTCCAGGGCGTGGAGGACCTCGGCGATGCCTTCCTGGAGGGCCTCGTACTCCGGGTCCTGGTGCAAGCGCACGTAGGCCCGGCCCGCGAAGTGGTCGTACTTCTCCTTTCCGTCCCAGGCCAGGCGGTAGTGCCTCAGGGCAAAGAGGGTTTCCGCCGCCTGGCGGCCCGTATCGTCAATGTAGTTGAGGACCAGGACCTCCCGCCCGGCGTAGGCCAGGATGCGGGCCAGGGCATCCCCCAGGGCGATGTTCCTGAGGTGGCCCACGTGGAGCTCCTTGTTGGGGTTCACCGAGGTGTGCTCGATGAGCACCAGACCCTCCCGCTTGGGCAGGGGGGCTTTGGGGCGCAGGGCCTCCCGGAGCAGGTCCTCCGTGCGGATCCGGAAGTTCAGGTACCCCCCCACGGGGATGGCCTCCTCCACGAAGGGGGGCAGGTCCAGGCGGTCTTTGAGCTCCAGGGCCAGGGCCTGGGGGGGGCGTTTAAGCTCCTTGGCCAGGGCGAAAAGGGGAACCCCGTAGTCCCCGGGCTTGTCCTTGGGGGCCTTGGCCACCCGGGGCCTTAGGTCCAGGCCCATCTCCTTTAGGGCGTGGTGGATAGCCTCTTCCAGGGCGCGGCGCACCATCAGGGGGTCATCATACCCCGGCGGGGCGGTGGGGTTCTGGGGGATCTACCGGAGGCCTGGAAGGGTCTAGGCCCTTGCCGGGCCTCACCCGGTGGGACCTCCGGACTGGGAAAGGGCCGCCTTGAGGGCCTCAGCCGCCTTCCGGGTCATCCCCGGCAGGCGGGCCAGCTCCTCCAGGGGGGCTTCCTTGAGGGCCCCAAGCCCCCCGTAGCGCTCCAAAAGCATCCGCCGCCGGGCCGCCCCGATGCCGGGGATGCCCTCCAGGACCTTGAAAAGCTCCCGGCTCCGGTCCTTTTGGTGCTGGCGGAGGCCGTTTTGGTGGGCCTCGTCCCGCAGGTGGATGAGGAGCCTCAGGGCGGGGTGGGTGAGGGGGAGGCGGATCTCCCGCCCCTCCGGGGTGATGAGCACCTCCTCCCGCTTGGCCAGGCCCACCAGGGGTAGCCGCAGCCCCGCCCGCGCCAGGGCCCTTTCCGCTGCCCGCACCTGGCCCAAGCCCCCGTCGATGAGGAGGAGGTCGGGGAGGGGCATTTCCTTGAGGCTTCCCGTGAAGCGGCGGAACACCCCTTCCTCCATGGCCTGGTAGTCGTCGTTGCCCGCCCTGAGGCGCATGCGGCGGTACTCGGCCTTTTTGGGCCTCCCTCCCTCAAAGACCGCCAGGGAGAAGACCCGGGCCTGGCCCTGGAGGTGGCTTATGTCGTAGGCCTCGAGGCGGAAAGGGCGCACGGGAAGCCCTAGAAGGTCCTTTAGGGCCTGGAGGGCCGGGTGGTCCCCCCGCCGCTCCCGGAGCTTGAGCTCGCTCTCCAGGGCCAGGCGGGCGTTCCGCTCCGCCAGCTCCAGAAGCCTCAGCTTTTCCCCCTTCTTGGGCACCCGTACCTCCACCTTCCGCCCGGCCCGGCGGCGGAGGAGTTCCGCCAAGCCCTCCAGGTCCTCCAGGGGGAAGGGGAGGAGGATCAGGGGGGGGAGGGGGGAGGCCTCCAGGTAGTGGTCCCGCAGGAAGGCCCAGAGGATCTCCTCCTCCTGGGCCTCCTCCTTCTCCACCACCCGGCTGATCCGCCCCAGGATCCGCCCCCCCCGCACCTGGTAGAGCTGGACCACGGCCAGGCCTCCCGCCCGGGCCAGGCCCAGGAAGTCCAGGTCCCCCATCCCGGGGTCAAAGGCCTGCTGGTGGGTGGCGAAGAAGGCCTTCAGGGCCTCCATCTGGTCGCGGATCTCCGCGGCCCGCTCAAACTCCAGCCTGCGGGCGGCTTGGCGCATCCTTTCCTCCAGCTGGCCCAAAAGCCAGTCCACCTTGCCCTCCAAGACCGCCTCCACCTGGCGCACCACCTCCCCGTAGGCCTCGGGGTCGGCCAGGCCCACGCACGGGGCCAGGCACCGCCCCATGCTGTGGTTCAGGCAGGGGTAGCGCCGCCGCTTCATGGGGTAGCCCGAGTTCTTGCGCAAGGGGAAAAGGCGGTCGATGAGGGTCTTGATGCGTCTTAGGGCCCCCGCCTCGGGAAAGGGGCCATAGTACTTGGCCCCGTCCGCCTCCACCCTCCGCACCACCAGGAGGGTGGGGAAGGCCTCCTGGGTAAGCTTGAGGAAGGGGTAGTGCTTGTCGTCCTTGAGGAGGACGTTGTAGGGGGGTCGGTGGGCCTTGATGAGGTTGGCCTCGAGGAGAAGGGCCTCCACCTCGTCCCGGGTGGCGATGAAGTCCAGCCCCGTGGCCTCCTGGGCGATGCGCAGGGCCTTGCCCTCGGCGTGGAAGTAGCTCCGGACCCGGGCCCTTAGGTTCTTGGCCTTGCCCACGTAGAGGACCTCCTCCCCCCGCTTCCAGAGGTAGACCCCGGGGGTTTCGGGAAGGGGAGGAAGCTCGGCGGGCCGCACGCCCCCCATTGTAGAGTTTCCCCATGGAGCCCGTCATGGTGGACGCCCACCTGGACCTGGCCTATAACGCCCGCGCCCTGGGCCGGGACCTGACCCTCCCCTTGGAGGCCCTTCGCGCCCAGGATCCCCACCCCGACACCCCCCTGGTGAGCCTGCCCAGCCTGAGGGAGGCGGGGGTGGCTGTGGTCTTCGCCACCCTTTTCGCCGACCCCCGGGCGGGGGGGCGGGAGGACTGGGAGGAGGAGGTCTGGGCCCAGCTTCACCTTTACGAGGCCTGGGAGGCCCGGGGCCTGGTCCGCCTCCTGCGGGAGGGAAAGGACCTGGAAGGGCATCTGGCCCGCTTTCCCCAGGACGGGGTCCCCGGGCTCATCCTCCTCCTGGAAGGGGCCCACGCCTTGGCCTCCCCGGAAGCCCTCCTGCCCCTGAGGGAGCGGGGGTTGCGCCTCCTTTCCCTCACCTGGGCCACGGCCAACCCCTACGCCGGGGGCAACGCCGAGGAGGCCCCCCTCACCGAGGCGGGGAGGGCCCTTTTGGAGACCATGGCCGCCTGGGAGATGGCCCTGGACCTCTCCCACCTGGCGGAGGCGGCGGCCTGGGAGGCCCTAAGGGCCTTCCCCGGTCCCGTCTGCGCCACCCACGCCAACCTGCGTGCCCTGGTGCCCACTCCCCGCCATCTCCCTTATGGCCTTCTTCTGGCCCTCCGGGAGCGGGGTGGGGTGGTGGGCCTGGTGCCCTACAACGCCTTTTTGCACCCCGGCTGGAGGCGGGGGATGCCCCGGCTTCCCCTGGCCGCCTTCCTCCAGCACAAGGCGCGGGCCGAGGCCCTCCTGGGGGCGGAAGGGGTGGGCTTGGGCACGGACTGGGACGGGGGGTTTGGCCTCGAGGCCGTCCCCCTAGGCCTGGACCGCCACCGGGACCTCCGGGGGCTAGGGGGAGGGGGCTTCCTGGGGGAGAACTGGCTCCGCTGGCTACGGGGCTGGTTCTAAGGGCACCACGGCCAGGGTGCAGCGGCTTGCGGCCACCAGGCGCTCCTCCTCGTCGTAGACCTTGACCTCCCAGACCTGGGTGGTGCGGCCCCGGTGGAGGGGCCGGCCCACGGCCCGGATGGTCCCGGAGGATTTCCTGCGGATGTGGTTGCAGTTGATCTCCAGGCCAAAGGCGGCGTGCCCCGGGGGGCAGTTGAGGAAGCCCCCGACGCTGGCCACGCTTTCCGCCAAGGCCACCGTGGCCCCTCCGTGGAGGAAGCCGAAGGGCTGGTGCACCTTGGGCCCCACGGGAAGCTCGGCCACCACCTCCTCCGGGGTGAGCTTCAGGTAGCGCACCCCCAGGGTCTGGTCCAGGGTTTCCCGGCCGAGGACGCTTTGCAGGTCCATGCCCTGGAGTATAAAGGGGGGCGTGGGCGAGGTGCGCGTCTTTCCCGGGCGGCTGGCCCCCCCTTCGGGCCTGGGGTTTTTGCAGGGCCTTCCCTCGGAGGAGGGGCTCCACCTCATCGCCTTTGCCGAGGGGGCCCTACCCGCCCTGCGCACGGCCTTCCAGGAAGGGGCCCGAAGCCTCACCCTCCTTTCCCCCATCCTGCGCACGGACCCCCTTCTTGCGGCCAAGCTGGCCGCCTTGCGCTTCGCCCTCGAGGCGGGCGGGGTGGAGGGGTTTGCCCGGGTGGCCCGGGCCTTCCTCTTTGGCCCCCGCACCGTGGGGAGCGAGGAGATCTTGGCCGCTTGGAAGGAAGGCCTTTCCCCAGAGGGGATAGCGGCCTGGTTGGCGGAGGTGGGGGCCCTGGGAGACCAAAGGCGCTGGCTCCGGGGTACCGGGGCCCGCCTCCTGGTGGTCCAAGGGGCCCTGGACGCCCTCACCCCGCCCCTTTACGGCCAGGAGGTGGCGGACTTCGCCAAGGGGCAGGCCCTCCGCTTTACCGTGGAGGGGGCAGGCCACCTGGCGCCGTGGGAGGCCCCGGAGGAGGTGGCGGAGCTGGTGGCGGACTTCCTTCTGGGGGAGAGCTTTCGCCCCCTGCCCGGAGGGCTGGCCCTATGAGGCGCACGGGCTATCTGCACCTCTACGGGCTCAACCTGGTCTTTGACCGGGTGGGGAGGGGCCTTGCGGTCCTCCTCCTGGCCGAGGAGGCGGCCTGCTGGCCCGAGCCCTTGCCTGCGGGCTACACCTTCTACCTCCTGGACCTCCCCGGGTACGGGCGCACCGGGGGTTCCCCCATGCCCCCTGAGGAGCTGGCGGAGTACGTGGCGGCCTTTTTGGTGATGGCCAACCTGGGCCGGCCCCCCATCCTGGTGCGGGGCTTGGGGGAGGCGGTGGGGCGGGTTCTGGCCGAGCGGGGTTACCCGGTCTTTTCTGGGGAAAACTTAAGTGAAGCCTTGTTCAAGGTAGGCTCTCTCTGATACCATGACCCCTAGGAGGTGGGGTTATGAGGAAGCTTTTGGCGTTGGTGGTGGCCTTGGGCCTGGCTATGGCCCAGCTTTCCCTGGAAGGGTTGAAGCCCTCCGCGGCGGTTTTGGGGGGTAGCCAGGGCTTTGGCCTGGAGGTGTCTTGGCACTGCCTCCTCTTCCAGCCCCCCGCTGGGGAGGTGCGGCCGGCCTTGGACCTGGCCTACACGGTGGACGGAAAGGTCAACGGGGCCTTCCTCTTCCGTTACCTCTACCCCGTGGCCGAGGGCCTGCGGGCGGGCGTTGGCCTGGGGGTGGCCTTCCCGGGCTTTAGCAGCCCCAACCTGTACTTCCGCGCCGATGCTGAGTACGACCTGAGGGCCCTTCTGGGGGCTCCCGTGTTCCTGGGCGGGGACCTGGGCCTGGCCGGAGGGACCTTGGCCGCCCAGATGAAGCTCGGCTACCGCTTCTAGGGCAAGTTCCCGGAGGGGGAGGGCCTAGCCCTCCCCCTCCTCGCCTTCCGGGCTATCCCCTGCGTCCACCTCCACCTTCATCACCTCCCGCAGAAGGCTGGTGGCGTAGGAGCCCTTGGGCAGGAAGAAGCTGAGCCAAAGCCCCTCGGGGGCTTCCTCCACCCGCCATTCCTCCAAGGGAACCCGGATGGGCCGCCTCGCCCCCCGGCGCAGGGCAAAGTCCTCCCGCCTTAGGCCATAGCGGACCAGGACCTCGTCCTCCAGGGCCCGGGCCTCGCCTTGGGCCTCGGGGTACTTCTTGCCGAAGAGGGGGCCGGTGGCGCTGATCTCCAAGCGGAGGGCCCTTTCCGCCTCCTCCGGGCGCTCCACCAGGAACTCCCCGCCGGTGGCGTGCTTTTTGGCCCAGTCCCCGGGGATCACCCGGTCGTAGAGGCCCCGTTCCAGGCGCAGGGCCAGCCAGTCGTTGAAGAGGAGGCTCTGCAGGCTTCCCACCAGGAAGCGCTTGAGCCAGGGGCTTCCCCGGCCCTTGCCCCCCTTGACCAGCTCGTACCCCCGCACGGGGTTCAGGCCCCCCAGGCCGAAGCGCTGGGGCCCGTAGTAGTTGGGTACCCCCTTGGCCTGAAGGACCCTCAGGATGGCCTCGGCCCGCTCCTTGGGCCCGCCTCCCCGGATGAGGATGCGGAAGCGGTTGCCCTTGAGGTGGCCGGTGCGGAGCTTGTTGGCGTGGAGCCCCGCGTCCAGAAGCCGCACGCCCCGGAGCCCTTCCAGGAGGCACAGGGCATCCTCGTACCTTTTGGGGATGGAGAACCACTGGCGGGTGCGGGCGTGCTTGTCCTTGAGCCCGGCCACCCCGATTTCCTTCTCCGGCACCCCCACCTGGTCCCGCAGGAACTCCAGGACCTGGCGGGTGGTGAGGCCCTCCTTCTCCAGCAAGAGGTAGAGGTGTTCCCCTTCGCCCTGGGGTAAGTAGGCGGGGACCTCCTCCACCTGGAAGTCCTGGGGGAGGAGGCGTAGGGTGCCCCCTACCCCGGGGAGGTCCGGGGTGAGGAAGGGGTAGCGTTCGGGGCGGTAGACGAGGTCCATCCCCCCATTTTCCCCTAGGGGAGGGCTTCCAGCCAAGAGCGGATCACCCCGAAGCCGTAGCGGAAGAAGGCCTCGGAGCCGAGTTCCACCCCGGCCCGGGCCAGGATCTCCTTGGGGCTGGAGCTTTCCCCGGCCTCCAGGACCTCGAGGTACTTGGGCACGAAGGCCTCCCCCTCCTCCCGGTAGCGCCCGTAAAGGGCCAGGACCACCAGGTATCCGAGGGCGTAGCTGTAGGTGTAGAAGCGGTAGTGGACGAAGTGGGGGATGCCCGCCCAGGCGGCCTGGTCCAGCTCCGTCCAGGCCACGGCGTCCCCGTAGAGGGCCGCCTGTTCCTCCTGCCAGAGGCCGTGGAAGGCCTCGGGGGAGAGGGCGGCTTCCCGGCGGGCCTCGAGGCTCCGCCGCTCAAAGAAGGTGTACATCACCTGGCGGAAGAGGGTGTTGATGGCGTCCTCCACCCGTTCGGCCAGGAGGAGGGCCTTTTCCTCCCCGGAAAGCCTTTCCATCAGCAGGTCGTCCAGGAGGATTTCCGCAAAGACGCTGGCCGTTTCCGCCAGGGGGGTGGAGGCCCCGAAGTTGAGGAGGCGCTGCTTCCGCGCCAGGTAGAAGTGCACCCCGTGCCCCAGCTCGTGGGCCAGGGTGTGGGCCGCGTCCAGGTCGTCCGTGTGGTTGAGGAGGATGTAGGGGTGGGTGGAGGGAAGCCCTCCGCTGCAGAAGGCCCCGCCCCGTTTTCCCGGCCTGGGGTAGACGTCCAGCCAGCGCCGCCCGAAGAACTCCCGGGCGATGGCCTCCACCCTGGGGGAGAAGCGGCGGAAGGCGGTGAGGACCAGCTCCCGCGCCTCCTCAAAGGGCACCTTGGGCTTTTCCCTCCGCAAGGGGGCCAGGAGGTCCTGGCTTGGCACCTGGGGTAGGCCAAGCCGCCTGGCCTTCCAGCGGTAGTAGGCCTCCACCAGGGGATAGTGTTCCCGGGTGGCCTCGAGGAGGGCCTCGATGTCCCTTACCTCCACCTCGTCCCTGAGGGCCACGGGCTCCAAGGGGTGGCGGTAGCCCCTCAGGCGGAGGTCCTGGAGGTAGTCCAGGTAAACCGCGTTGAAGACCGAGGCCAGGGTGGGGGCTTCGGCCATCAGCTTCCCGTAGAGCTCCCGGTGGGCCTCCCGGCGCACCGCGGGGTCAGGGTCGCGGCGGAGGGCCCGGACCTCCATCTCCGTGAGCTCCCTGCCCCCCACCTGGAAGCGGAAGCGGCCCGTGTACTCGGTGTAGAACTGGCTCCAGGCGCTCCGGCCCACCAGGCCCTTGAGGTTGAGGAGCTCCTCCTCCCGCTCGGAGAGGGTGTGGGGGGCGTAGGCCCGCTGCCGCAGAAGGAAGTGGCGGAGGTCGGCCAGCTCTGGGCCCTCCAATAGGGCCTGGAAGGCCGCCTCGGGGAGCTTGCGCAGGGCCACCTCGAGGGGCACCAGGCGGTTTCTCACCTCGGTGTAGCGGTTCCGCACCCGGTCCAGAAGGGCCTTGGCCTCGGGGTCCTGGGTGCGGGTGGCGAAGTACAAGGAGGCGTAGTTCAGGGGCTTGTAGGCCTTCTCCAGGGCCAGCTCGTAGCGCCGGAAAAGGGCCTCGGCCTCCTCGGGCTGGCCTAGGGCCTCCGGGGAAAGGGTTTCCGTGAGGCGCAGGGCTTCCTCCAGGTCGGCTTCCAGCCTGGGGTCCTGGGGGCCTGCGTAGAGGTCCGAGAGGTCCCATTCCATGAGGGCCACTATACCCGGCCTGGGGGCGTAAGGAAGGTGTAAGGCACCCCGGTTAAGGTAGGGGTAAGGAGGGATGGGGATGCGCGGGTTGGGGAACGGGGCGGCGGGGAAGGTGGGGTGGGTGCTCCTGGCCTTCTGGCTGGGCCTTGCCTGGGCCCAAGGGCCTCGTGCCGCTTTGGCGCCGCGGGAGGCGGAGGGGCTCCTGCAGGCCTGGGGGTATACCTATGAGAGGATAGAACGTGGGGGGCAGGTCTACTACGCCCTGCGCATGGCAGAGGTTAGGGCCTTGCTCCTCCTCTTGGACTGCTCAGAGGGAGGCTGCAGTTCCCTGCAGCTCTACGCCGTGTTTGGCCTTCCAGATGGGCTTCCTCTAGAGCGGATCAACGAATGGAACCGCCGGTACCGCTTCAGCCGCTCCTATCTGGACGAGGATGGGGATCCCGTGCTGGAAGCGGACTTGGACCTAACGGGGGGTGTGGCCGACGCGGCCATACGGAACTTCCTGCAGACCTTTGAGCTTAGCCTCCGGACTTTTATGGACTGGATCGGCTTTCGTGGGGGTAGGTGATGGGAGGGTTCGCCAGGCTTATGGGTGGCCTATGCCTTCTGGGGCTGGCCCTGGCCCAAGGGGGACAGGACCACCGGGATGCCCTGCACGGCTTTAGGGTTTTCCTGCCCCAGGACTATAGCCTTCGCGTGCGGGACTACGGCCTTTTGCTGGGGGACCTCGAGGCCTTCCTCCTGGTGCGGGGGATGCCCCTAAAGGGGCCCAGGGAGGCGGTGGCCCTCCTGGTCCAGGAGGCCCAAAGGGTAGCCCAGGCCCGGGCCCGGTACCACTTCAAGGAGGTTCCAGGCGGGCTTCTCCTCCTGATCCAGGGGCTTTCCTACCCCTTCCCTCTGGCGGAGGAGATGGCCGCCTTGCCTCCCCCCGCCTACCAGGACCCCTTCCTCCTCGGCCTCCGCTACGAGGCTTCCCACCTCCTTCTTCCCGGGGCCAAAAGCCTCCTCCTGGTGAGCGCCTACCTGCCCACCGACGCCTCTTTTGAGGTCCGGAAGCGGCTTTTTTCCGCCCTGCGCTCCCTGGAGTTCCTGCCCCAGGAGGCCCGGGTGGCCTACGGGGTCCAGGCCGTGCGGGACCCCCTTCTGGGGATGGAGGCCTTCCACGCCAAGGTGCCCCAGGGGTACGCCTTCCAGGCCGGCCTGGTGCCCGTGGGGGAGAGCGCCGGGGCGGTGCGGGACCTGGTCTACCTCCTCCAGGGAGAGGGGGTTTTCTTGCGCAAGGAGCGGGTGTTTGCCCTGGCCTACGGCGTGCAGACGGGCTTTGGCGGCAATGCCAGCACCCTCCTGGGGTGGAACGGCCAGAAGGCCCAGCTTGCGGGCTTCCTCTGCCCCAGGGGGCCGGAGGAGGTGGCCCGGTTTCTCCTGGAGCTTTGGCGGCAGGAGACGGGCAGGCCCTGGCAGATCCGCAAGGCGGAGCCCTATCCCCAGCCCACGGGCCGGGTCTTCCGCCGCATCCAGGAGCTGCACGAGGCCTACTGGGCCTCCATGACCGCAGGCCTTCCCGTGCCCCTTCCCCAGCAGGAGCGGTTCGCCTTCGCCCTGGAGGCTGCTTCGGGAGGCCTCCTGCGGCAGGCCATGGTGGCGGGCTTGGTCACCTCCATGGGGGAAGCCCAATGGGTGGCCTCCAGCGCCTACTGTGACTGGCGGGGGGAGGTTTACCTCAAGGAGGGCCGGGCGGAGGCCCTGGCGCGGGCTAACCCCGTCTTCTTGGGTTTCCAAGCCGGGATCCGCTCCCACCCCGAATGGCCCTGGCGGGAGGCCCTAAGGGCCCGGCGGGCCAGCATAGAGGAAACCGAGCGCGTCCTCCGCTGGGTGCGGGAGCAACAGGAGTTCAACACCTGGATGCGCCAGAGCTGGGCCAACCTCCTCTCCGACCAGACCTACGTGCGCGACCCCAGCACCGGGGAGGTCTTCCGGGCCTACAAGGCCTCCTTTGACACCGGCACCTTCTGGCGCGACCCCGTATTCGGCGGCGTGGTGGGGGCGGTGGAACGGGGAGGGAGGCTGGAGGAGATGCTGCGCCAGGGGGGGTGGCGGCAGCTGGAGGAAAGCCTCTCGGGCCTCCCGGGCACCTGGCGGAGGTGAGGGAAAGCGGCAGGGCGTTATCCTTAGGGGCGTGGCCGCGCTCGTCGTCTACAAAGGGAAGCCCGCCCTGGCCGAGGAACGGGGAGAGAAGCTGGAGTTGACCCTTCCCGAGGGGGCAAAGCTAAGGGTCCGTCCCAAGGACGTCTTCTTCCTCCACCCGGGCCCTGCCCGCCTGGACCTTAAGGTGCCCGAAGGGGAGGCCGAAGCCGCCTGGGAGCTCCTTCAGGGCCAGACCGTGAGCCTTAGGGAGCTGGCCGAGCTGGTCTACGGAGCCTACACCCCCGAGACCGCCTACGGGGCCTACCTCCTGGCCCAGGAGGGGGAGCGCTTCGTGCTGGAGGGGGAGGGGGTGCGGGCCCGCACCCCCGAGGAGCTAAGGGCCCTCCAAGAGGCCAAGCGGCAGAAGGAAGCCCGGGAGCGCGCCTTCCAGGAGGGGATAGCCCGGATCCGGGAAGGGAAGCCCAGGGAGGAAGACCGCCCCCTCCTCCTCGAGGTGGAGGCCCTGGCCCTAGGGGAGCGGCGGGAAAGCCGGGTCCTAAAGGCCCTGGGCGGGCCGGAAACCCCTGAGGCCGCCCACGCCCTCCTCCTCCGCCTTGGGGTGTGGCGGCGGGAAAACCCCCACCCCAGGCGGCTTGGCCTTCCCCTGGCCCCTCCGGACCTGCCCCTTCCCCCCCTTCCCGAGGAGGCGCGGGAGGACCTCACCCACCTCCCGGCCTTCGCCATTGACGACGAGGGGAGCCAGGACCCGGACGATGCCGTCTATGCCGAGCGGGTCGAAGAAGGGTTCCGCCTCCTGGTGCATGTGGCCGACGTGGCCGCCATGGTGGCCCCGGGAAGCCCCTTGGACCAGGAGGCCATGCGCCGTGGGGCCAACCTTTACCTTCCCGAGGGCACGGTGCCCATGCTGCCCCCTGGGGCCACGGAGGCCCTGGGCCTGGGCCTGAGGGAGGTTTCCCCGGCCCTCACCTTTGAGCTTTGGATTTCCCTGGAAGGGGAAGTCCTGGAGGAGCGGGTGTACCCCAGCTGGGTGAGGGTGGAGCGGCTCACCTATGGGGAGGCCTTGGGGGTTTCCGCCCTTAAGCCCCTCAAGGAGCTGGCCCAGGCCTTCCTGAGGAAGCGCCTGGCCCAGGGGGGCCTGGACATCGCCCTGCCGGAGGTGAAGGTCCGCCTCGAGGGGGAGGCCATCCGCATCACCCCCTTGCCCCCTTACGAGAGCCGCCTCTGGGTGCGGGAGGCCATGCTCCTTGCCGGCTACGCCGCCGCCCACCTGGCCCTGAGGGAAGGCCTGCCCTTCCCCTTTGCCACCCAGGAAGCCCCCAGCCGGAGGATGGAGGGGGAGGGCTTAGCGGCCATGTGGGAGCAGCGCAAGGCCCTAAAGCGGGCCCAGCTCAAGGCCGTACCCGCCCCCCATAGGGGCCTGGGCCTGCCCCTCTACGCCCAGGTGACAAGCCCCCTAAGGCGCTACCTGGACCTGGTGGCCCACCAGCAGCTCCGGGCCTGGCTCAGGGGGGAAAAGCCCCTCTCCCAGGGGGCGCTTTTGGAGCGGGTGGGGGCGGCGGAGGCGGTGGCCGACCTGGTGCGGGAAGCGGAGCGCAAGAGCAAGCTCCACTGGACCCTCCTTTACCTCCTGGAAGGGGGCTACGAGGGCCCTGGGGTCCTGGTGGAACGGCGGGGGGGGCAGGGGGTCTTCCTCCTGACGGAACTGGGCCTCACCGCCCAGGTGGCCCTTTCCCAGCCCCTCCCCCTGAACGCCGAGGCCCGCCTCCGCTTCCTGGAGGCGGACCTGGCCAACCTGGAGGTCCGTTTCGCCCTGGTCTAGGCCCCTACATGTGCTGGATCAGGGCCTGGCCGAACTCGCTGGTCTTGAGCAGGGTGGCGGGCTTGCCCTCGGCCACCAGGAGGCGGTGGAAATCGTAGGTCACCAGCCCCTTGGCGATGGTGCGCTCCATGGCCTGGAGGATGAGGTCGGCGGCCTCGTTCCAGCCCAGATAGCGGAGCATCATCTCCCCGGAGAGGATGACGCTGGAGGGGTTCACCTTGTCCTGGCCGGCGTACTTGGGAGCGGTGCCGTGGGTGGCCTCAAAGACCGCGTGGCCCGTCAGGTAGTTGATGTTGGCCCCAGGGGCGATGCCGATACCCCCCACCTGGGCGGCCAGGGCGTCGGAGATGTAGTCCCCGTTCAGGTTCAAGGTGGCGATCACCGAGTACTCGTCGGGCCTTAGGAGGATCTGTTGCAGGAAGTTGTCGGCGATCATGTCCTTGATGACGATATCCCGGCCCGTGCGGGGGTTTTTCAGGACATGCCAGGGGCCGCCGTCCAAGGGGGTGGCCCCGTACCTCTCCCGGGCCAGGGCGTAGCCCCACTCGCGGAAGGCCCCCTCGGTGAACTTCATGATGTTGCCCTTGTGCACCAAGGTGACGCTGGGCAGGTCCTCCTTGATAGCGTAGTCGATGGCCGCGGCCACCAGGCGTTCCGTGCCTTCCCGGGAAACGGGTTTGATGCCCAGCCCGGAGGTTTCCGGGAAGCGGATCTTGGCGTAGGCCTTGGGGAACTCCCGCCGGAGAAAGTCCAGGACCTTTTTGGCCTCCTCACTCCCCGCGGGCCACTCGATCCCGGCGTAGATGTCCTCGGTGTTTTCCCGGAAGATGACCATGTTGACCAGCTCCGGGTGCTTGACCGGGCTGGGTACCCCTTGGAACCAGCGCACGGGGCGCACGCAGGCGTAGAGGTCCAGTTCCTGCCGCAGGGCCACGTTGATGGAGCGGATCCCCCCGCCCACCGGGGTGGTGAGGGGGCCCTTGAGGGCCACCAGGTATTCCCGGATAAAGTCCAGGGTTTCCTCGGGAAGCCAGATGGGCTCCCCGTAGACCTGGTTGGCCTTCTCCCCGGCGTAGATCTCCGCCCAGGCGATGGCGCGCTTGCCCCCGTAGGCTTTGGCCACCGCGGCGTCCAAGACAGGCTTGGCCGCTCTCCAGATATCGGGGCCGGTGCCGTCCCCTTCGATGAAGCCGATGATGGGCCGGTCGGGTACCTGGAGGCTTCCCTTCTGGATGGAGATCCGCTCGCCGTCTTCGGGTATCCGGATATGCCTGTAGGCCATGGTGACCTCCTTTGAACCGTAGCTTTTCCAGCCCGCGGGGCGGGCTAGCTACCCCCTTACCTTATCCCATGGCAGGGGACTTAGTTCTCCCCTTGGGCCTTGGTGAAGCCGGGGACCCCGTCAAACTCCTGGAGCTTTTCTAGGTGCATCCAGCGCACCCGGTTCCCCACCCGGGCTACCAGGTCCAGCACCTCCCTGTCCGTGGCCTCCCCTTCCCCGGTGTAGAGGAAGCGGCAGCGGTAGTGGTCCACCAGGTCGGTAAGGCCGCCCGTGGGCGGGTAGACCTGGGTGCCGCGGTTGGAGATCATCTTGAGGCGGAAGGGCAGGCCGGCCACCGCCTCCTCCAGCAGGGGGCCCAGGGCCTCGGGGTAGAGGTGGGTTTCCACGAACACGTCCACCCCCACCACCCGGCGGCTCTGGGGCCGCACGGCCACGGGGTCCGGGGCGTAGGGGGGGAGGCGGATGGGGCGGTAGTCCCGTACCGTGGCCGTCTTGGGCCGCTGGCCGAGGTTGTGGATAATGGCCGCGGTGTACTCCGTGGTCTTGGCCCCGCGGTCGTAGCCCACCACGTCTCCCGTGAGGACCTTGCCCTCCTCGAGGGTGTAGAGGAGGGCGTTCTCAATGAGGTCGGCCACGGCGAACTCCTCCAGGTAGCGCAGCATCATCACCGCGGAAAGGAGGACGGCGGTGGGGTTGATGACGTTCTTCCCGGCGTACTTGGGCGCCGAGCCGTGCACCGCTTCAAAGATGGCCACCTCGTGGCCGATGTTGGCCGAGGGGGCGAAGCCCAGGCCGCCGATGAGCCCCGAGGTGAGGTCGGAGAGGATGTCCCCGTTCATGTTGGTGGTGACGATCACCTCAAACTGCTCTGGCCGCTTCACCAGCTGGTGGGCGGCGTTGTCCACGATGATGTGGTGGGCCTCGATCTCGGGGTACTCCTGGGCCACCTCCTCAAAGACCCGCTTCATCGTCCCCTCGGTGAGCTTCATGATGTTGGACTTGGTGGCGCAGTGGACCTTCTTGCGCCCCTCGGCGCGGGCCAGCTCAAAGGCCAAGCGGATCACCTTTTCCGCCCCCTTACGGGAAACGAGCTTCAGGGTCTGGGCCACCCCGGGGGTCTGCATGTGCTCGATGGCGGCGTAGAGGTCCTCCACGTTTTCCCGCACCACCACCAGGTCAATCCCCCGGCCCGAGTAGGGGGTGGGGACGTTGGGGAACTCCCGCACCGGGCGTACGTTGGCGTAGGTTTCAAAGAGCTTGCGTAGGGTGACGTTGGCGCTCTTTTCCCCGTAACCCACGGGGGTTTCCAGGGGCCCTTTCAGGACCACCCGGGTCTTGCGCACCGACTCAATGGTTTCCGGCGGCACCCCGGACTCCAGGCCTTGCTTGAACACCGCGGCCCCTGCTTCCCTCACCTCGTAGGCCAGGGGGGCTTTGGCCGCCTCGAGGATCTTGAGCGTGGCCTCCACGCACTCGGGGCCGATGCCGTCCCCAGGGATCACGGTGATGAGCTTCTTCCCTTCTGGGGTGAGGTAAACCTTCTTTCCGCTTTGGGTGGTGATCAGGGACATCCTCCACCTCCTGGGGGCTTGCTGCCCTTCGTCCCGAGTCTACACTACACTGGAACCCATGGATGTCCTGGTGGTGGGGGCGGGGATCGTGGGGGCGGCCTGCGCCTTCCGCTTGGCGGAAAGGGGGCTTAGGGTTTTGGTCCTGGAAAAGGAAGCCACCTTCGCCCAGGGCTCCACGGGGCGGAGCGCCGGGGGGGTGAGGGTGCAGTTTTCCGAGCCCCTAAACATCCTCCTCTCCTACCGCTCCATCCTGGAGTACCGGGAGATCCCCGAGGCCGCCTACCGCCCCATCGGCTACCTCTTCCTGGTGCCGGAGGCCTTGGCAGAGGCCCAGGAGGAGGCCCTAAGGACCCAGCGCTCCCTAGGGGTGCCGGTGCGGAAGCTCTCCCTTGCCGAGGCCAAGGACCTGGTTCCCTTCCGGGAAGAGGGCCTGGCCTACGCCACCTTTGGCCCCCTGGACGGGGTGATGGACCCCCACGGGGCCACGGCCTACTACCTGCGGCAGGCGGTGCGGCTTGGGGCCGAGGTGCGCTTCGCCGAACCCCTCCTTGGGGCCCGGCGGGAGGGGGGGGTGTGGTGGGTGGAGACCCCCAAGGGGCGGTACGAGGCCCCCTACCTTCTCCTCTGCACCGGGGCCTGGACAGGGGAGGTGGGGAGGCGGCTCGGCCTGGAGCTCCCGGTCTGGCCGGTGCGGCGCATGCTTTTCGCCACGGCCCCTGCCCCTTTTCCCCACGCCTTCCCCCTTACGATTGACCTCTCCACGGGGTTCTACCTGCGCTCGGAAGGGGAGAGGGTCCTTTTGGGCAGGTCCAACCCCGGGGAGCCCCCCGGGTTCCGCGAGGGGATGGACTGGACCTGGCTGGAGCAGGTCCTCGAGGCCGGCCTCGCCCGCTTCCCCTTTCTGGGGGGCCTGGCCCTGGACCGGAGGGCCAGCTGGTGGGGTTACTACGAGGTGACCCCAGACCACAACCCCCTCCTGGGCCCGGTGGAGGAGGGGCTTTGGGTGGCGGCGGGTTTCTCGGGGCACGGGGTGCAGCAGGCGGCCATGGTGGGCCGGCTCATGGCCGAGGAGGTGGCCCTAGGGGGGGCTAAGAGCCTAGACCTATCCCCCTTCCGCCCGGAGCGCTTCCGCCAGGGTAGGCTTCTTCGCGAGCAGGGGATCGTGTAGACTCTACTTGTACTTGGGGACGGAAAGGAGAGGCCCGTGCGGCTATTTCTGGCGGTATGGTTGGCCTTGGGGCTGGCCCTGGGGCAGAGCGTGGTCCGGGGCCTGACCCCGAAGGAAGCGGAGGGCCTTCTCCAGGAGGCCCAGATCCCCTACGAGAAAACGGGCCCGCGGGAGTTTCGCCTGGAGATGGCCGGGCTCAAGAAGGTCTGGCTTTCCCTGGACTTCTGCCAGGAAGATCGCTGCGGGGTCCTCACCTTGGGTGCGGGCTTTACCTTGGAGGCGCCACCCGACCTGGAGACCCTCAACGCCTGGAACCGGGAGCGCCGCCTTAGCCGGGCTTACCTGGACCCCTCGGGGGCAGCCTGGGTGGAGGCGGACCTGGACCTCACGGGCGGGGTTAGCCTGGGGGCGGTGCGGGCCTTCCTGGACCTCTTCGCCGAGGAAATCCTGCCGGACTTCATGGAGCACATCGGCTTTGAGCCTTGACCCAGAGGGGGCCCTCCCCTAAGATGGGAATGCCTGGCCCCTTGGCGGCGTAGCTCAGGTGGTCAGAGCACACGACTCATAATCGTGGTGTCGTGGGTTCGAGTCCCACCGCCGCCACCAGTGTCGGGAAGGCCCCAACCCCCTGAGGGCTGGGGCCTTCCCCCTTGGCCTGCTACACTGAAGGGCACGGGGCCCGGGATCCCCCCGGCCGCCCCTGGAGGCGTATGCGCGCGCACATCATCACCTACGGATGCCAGATGAACGAGTACGACTCCCACCTGGTGGCCAGCGAGCTGGTGAGCCTGGGGTGGGAGCTGGTGGAGAGCGTGGAGGAGGCGGACTTCGTCCTGGTGAACACCTGCGCCGTGCGGGGCAAGCCCGTGGAGAAGGTCCGCTCCCTCCTGGGCCAGCTGCGCAAGGAGAAGGAACGCCGGGGCCTCCTGGTGGGCCTGATGGGCTGCCTGGCCCAGCTGGATGAGGGGCAGCAGATGGCCCGCAAGTTCGGGGTGGATATCCTCCTGGGCCCAGGGGCCCTCACCTCCTTGCCCGAGGCCTTGAAGGCCCACGAGCGCTTCTGGGACCTGACCTTCCGGGAGGATGTCCTGGACTATATTCCCCCCCCTCCCAAGGGGGCCCTTTCCGCCCACGTGACCATTATCCGGGGGTGCAACCACCACTGCACCTACTGCATCGTGCCCACCACCCGGGGTCCGGAGGTCTCCCGGCACCCGGACCTGATCCTCAAGGAGATCGAGGCCCTCAAGGCCGCCGGGGTCGTGGAGATCACCCTCCTGGGCCAGAACGTGAACTCCTACGGCAAGGACCAGCCCGGCTTCCCCAGCTTCGCCGAGCTCCTGCGGATGGTGGGGGGGATGGGCATCCCCCGGGTGCGCTTCCTCACCAGCCACCCGGTGAACTTCACCGACGACATCATCCAGGCCATTGCCGAAACCCCGGCCATCACCCGGTACATCCACCTGCCGGTGCAGTCAGGCTCGGACCGGGTCCTGAAGCGCATGGCCCGGGAGTACCGCCGGGCCCATTACCTGGAACGCATCCATAGGATCCGCGAGGCCCTGCCCGACGTTGTCCTCTCGACCGACATCATCGTGGGCTTCCCCGGGGAAACCGAGGAGGACTTCCAGGAAACCCTTTCCCTCTACGACGAGGTGGGGTACGACCAGGCCTACATGTTCATCTACTCCCCCCGGCCTGGGACCCCCGCCTACAAGCACTTCCAGGACCTGCCCCGGGAGGTGAAGGTGGAACGGCTACAGCGCCTCATTGAGAAGCAGAAGGAGTGGAGCTACCGCCGCAACCTGGCGTGGGTGGGGAAGACCGTGGAGGTCCTGGTCCGGGGGGCGGCCAAGGAGGAAGGGTACGTGCAGGGGCACGACCGGGGGAACCACCCCGTCCTCCTCCCCGCCCACCAGGCCCCCATGCCCGGCCTGTACCGGGTGGAGGTCAAGCAGGCTACCCCCCACCTTCTCTTCGGCGAGGTGGTGGGGGCGGAAGCCCCCGCCCCTATCCCCCTGCCCGTGGCCTAGGGGGTGAGGATGCGGGCCCTCCTTCCCCTGTCGGCGGCCTTGGCCCTTTTCCTCCTCCTCTGGGCGGCTTCCCGCTTCGCCCCTTGGGGCTTGGCCCTGGCCTTCCTCCTGGCCGTGGGGGCCTACCTGGGGGTGGGGCGCTGGCAAGGGGGGGTGCTGGGTAGGGGGCCTTCCCGGGCGGCCCTGGAGCGCCTGGCCATGAAGGAGGCCTGGCGGCGGGGTGGGGTGTTGCGCCCAGAGGACCTGGCCCCCTACCTGCCCGAGGCAGAGGCCCGGGAGGTTTTGGAGGCCCTGGCGGGGCGGGGGCTTTGCCGGAGGGAGGGGGAGGGGTACCGCTTCTAGCCGTGCGGGAAGCGGAGGTGGTGGTCCTGGGGGCCGGGGTGGCCGGGCTTTCCCTGGCCCAGCGCCTGAGGGACCGGGGCCACCAGGTCTTGGTGGTGGCCCAAGGCCTGGGGGAGGCGAGCCGCCCCCCCGTGGCCCTGGTCAACCCCCTGAGGGGGCGGCGCTTCACCCTGGCCCCAGAGGGGGAGAGGGCCCTCGAGGCCGCCCTGGCCTTCTACTCCCGCTTCGTTCCCCTGCACCTCGGGGTCTACCGTCCCGTGCCCGAGGGGGAGCGTTCGGGGGTGGCCTCAAGGCTTGGCGGCCTCAAGCACCGCTGGGAGGAGGGGGGGCTTCTCCTGGAGGAGGCCTTTTGGCTGGAGCCCAGGCCCCTCCTGGAGCGTTTGGCCCAGGGGGTGCCCCTTGTGTGGGCCCAGGTCCTGGCCTGGGAGCCCCCCTACCTCCGCCTGGAGGGGGGCGGGAGGGTGCGGGGCGGGGTCTTGGTCTACGCCGGGGGCGGGCGCGGGGCCCACCTGCTGGGCCTTTGGGGAAGGCATGTCCCGGGTCTGGTCCTGACCCTTTTGGACTACTTTCCCCGGGCCATCAGCTACCGGGTCTACCTGGCGGGAAACGCCCTGGGGGGAAGCTACCTGCCCCATGAGGAGGCGCACCACGCCCCTCCCCCCACGGAAGGGGAGGTGGAGTGGCTCCTGGCAGGGGCCGAGGCCCTGGTGGGCTACCGCCCCCAGGTGGCCTCAGCCTGGCGGGGGGTGCGCTTCCGCCTGGCCCCGCCCCACCTTTTTGCCGTGGAGGGCGGCTTCGCCCTCACGGGCTTCGGCTCCACGGGCTTCCTCTACGCCCCCCTCCTGGCGGGGCGGTTGGCGGAAGCCTTAGGCTAAGGGGCATGTACGCAGGGGCGGTGTTGGCCGGGGGGCTTTCCCGGCGGTTTGGCGAGGACAAGGCCCTTTACCCCTACCGGGGAAAGCCCCTTTTGGCCTGGGTGTTGGAGAGCCTGGCCGGGGCCGGGGAGCGCTTCATCGTGGCCAACCGCCCTTACGAGGCCTTTGGGGTTCCCGTCTACCCCGACCTCCTCCCCGGGGCAGATAGCCTTTCCGGCCTCCACGCCGCCCTGGTCCACGCCCGCTTCCCCTGGGTGGCGGTGGCGGCCACGGACCTCCCCTTCCTCACCCGGGACTACTGGGATTTCCTCTACGAGAGGGCCCGTTCCTCCCCCTACCCCGTGGTGGTGGCCCGGAACCCCGAAGGGCACCTCGAGCCCCTCATGGCCCTCTACCACAAGGACTGCCTGCCCCAGGTGGAGGCCCAGATACGGCAGGGGGATTTCCTCCTGAGGCGGGTGATGGAAACCCTGGGGGCCACCTGCATCCCGGCCGAGGAGGTGGTGGCCCGTTTTGGCCAACAGGTTTTCCTCAACGCCAACCGCAAGGAGGAGCTGCCCTAGGCCCCCGCCCCCGGCTGGGGCCGGTCGGTGGGGGCTAAGGGGGGCGGGGCGGGGGGCAGGAGGAGGAGCCTTAGGACCTCCCCCACCTCCTCCACGAAGGTGATCTCCAGGTCCTTGAGGATCTCCTCCGGGACCTCCTTGAGCTCGGGCTCGTTTTCCTTGGGCAGGACCACGCGGAAGATGCCCGCCTGGTGGGCGGCCAGGAGCTTTTCCTTGACCCCGCCGATGGGCAGGACCTTGCCCCTTAGGGTGATCTCCCCGGTCATGGCGATGTCCATGCGCACCGGCCTCCCGGTGAGGGCGCTGGCCAGGGCGGTGGCCATGGTGATCCCCGCCGAGGGGCCGTCCTTGGGGGTGGCCCCTTCGGGCACGTGGATGTGGAGGTCAAGGTCCTTGTGGAAGCCCTCGGGCAGGCCCCACGCCTCCCGGTGGGCCCGGAGGTAGGTGAGGGCGGCGTGGGCCGACTCCTTCATGACCTCCCCCAGGTTGCCGGTGAGGTTGACCTTGCCCGTCCCGGGCACGGCCACGGCCTCGATGGTGAGGAGGGCTCCCCCGTAAGGGGTCCAGGCCAGGCCCTGGGCTGCCCCCACCTGGGGGGCCTTTTCCGCCCGGTCAGGGCGGTACTTGGGTACCCCCAGGTAGGCCTCGAGGTCCTGGGCGTCCACCACCCGCACGCCCTCCCAGGGCCTTTCCAGGAAGTCCTTGGCCGCCTTGCGGGCCACTTTGGAGAGCTCCCGGTCCAGGTTCCGCACCCCGGCTTCCCGGGTGTACTCCTGGATGATGCGGTCTATGGCCCGGTCGGTGAGCTCCAGGCGGCCTTCCAGCCCGGCCTCCCTCACCTGGAAGGGCCAGCGGAAGTGGCGGGCGATGGCCCTTTTCTCCGGCAGGGTGTATCCGGGGATCTCAATGACCTCCATCCGATCCAGAAGGGGCCTGGGGATGGTGCTTAGGGTGTTGGCGGTGGTGATGAAGAAGACCTTGGAGAGGTCGTAGGGGACGTCCAGGTAGTGGTCGGTGAAGGTGTGGTTCTGCTCGGGGTCCAGGACCTCCAAGAGGGCCGAGGCCGGGTCCCCCCGCCAGTCAGAGGAGAGCTTATCGATCTCGTCCAGGAGGAAGACCGGGTTCACCACCCCCACCTGCCGCATCCCCTGGATGATCTTGCCGGGCAGGGCCCCGATGTAGGTGCGCCGGTGGCCCCGGATCTCCGCCTCGTCCCGCACCCCCCCTAAGGAGATGCGGTGGAACTTGCGGTTCATGCTGCGGGCGATGCTCTTGCCCAAGGAGGTCTTGCCCACCCCTGGGGGGCCCACGAAGCAGAGGATGGGGGCGTGGCCCTTGACCTCCTTCCCCTGGGTGAGCTGGCGCACCGCCAGGTACTCCAGGATGCGCTCCTTCACGTCCTTAAGGCCGTAATGGTCCTCGTCCAGGACCCGGCGGGTGATGCCGATGTCCAGGACCTCGGGGTCGGCCTCGGTCCAGGGGACCTCCAGGAGCCAGTCCAGGTAGGTGCGGCTTACGGTGGCCTCGGGGGAACCGGGCTGCATGCGCTCCAGGCGCTTGAGCTCCTTCAGGGCCTTTTCCTTCACCCCCTGGGGGAGACCCCTTTGCTCAATGCGCTCGCGGAGCTCCTCCATCTCCGTGAGGAAGTCCTCACCGCCCCCGAGCTCCTTCTGGATGGCCTTCATCTGCTCCCGGAGGTAGTACTCCCGCTGGTTTTGGTCCATCTGCTCCTTGACCCGGGCGGCGATCTTCTTGTCCAGGTCAAAGCGCTCCAGGTCGCGCAGGAGGAGGGCCAAGACCTTCTTGAGCCGTTCCTCCACGCTGGGGGTTTCCAGGAGGTCTTGCTTCTCCTCGAGGCCCCAGGTGGCGTAGTGGGCCACCAGGTCGGCCAGGACCGCAGGGTCCAGGGTGCTTTTCACCGCCTCCTGCTGGTAGCGGTCCAGGCGCAGGGTTTTGTGGTTCTGCAGGTAGCGCTCAAAAGCCTCCTGAACCTCGCCCACCAGCACCCGGGCCAGGCTGGGGTCCTCGAGGGGAGGCTCGGGCAGCACCTCGCCCAGGGCCCGCAGGTAAGGGGCCGCCACGTAGCCGGAAAGGCGCACCCGGTTTCTCGCCTCCACCATCACCTGGAGGGTGCCGTCGGGGAGGCGCATGGCCTGCTTGACCACGGCCAGGGTGCCCACCCCGTGGAGGTCTTCGGGGGCGGGATCGTCCACCTCGGGGTCCTTCTGGGCCACCAGGATCAGGTAGCGGTCGGCGTTCAAGGCCTCCTCCACCGCCCGCTTGCTCTTGGGGCGGCCCACGTCCACCCCGGTGGTGGTGTGGGGGAGGATGACGGTGTTCCGCAGGGGAAGAACGGGGAGTTCTAGGCGCAAAGCGTCCTTCATCTAAACCCTATCATAGCGGCTTCCCCCGCCCCCCCTTGGCAGTTGGGGCACAAAGAAGCCTAAAGGCCCAGGGTCAGAATGGCCTTCAGGTCCTTGAAGCGGAGCTCCACGAGGCCCGAGGGTAAACCCTGGACCTGAAGGCCTAGCCAGAGCTTCCCCCTCTGCACCCCTTGGGTGAGCTGCTCGCCCCGGAGGCCAAGGGGGGCGGTCTTGGAGGCGGCAAAACTTGCCTCCCCGACCTTCTCGTCCCCGGAGCCCACGGGGCAGGCGTACCCCAAGGGGGCGCCATTTAGGTCCCGTAGGGCCAGGCAGTTAGGGTCCTCCCCTGGGTCTTGGAGGCGGACGTAAAGGGCGAGGGTGGCGTTGAGGGCTTGGTCAGCCTCGAGGGTGCCCCGCACCTCCGCCCTCCGCACCACCCCCCCTGGCGGGGGAAAGGAGAGGGTTTGGGCGGGGTAGACCACCCGACCCTGGCTGTCGGCCAAGGGTACCTGGACCCTTTGCTCGGGCAAGGGAACGGTGAGGTTGAAGGAGCAGGCGGCGAGGAGGGTTACCCCTAGGGCCAGCATCCCGAAGCGGCGCATGGGGGCATGCTACCCCATCTGGGGATAGCATGGGAAGGATGCACCGCCTTTTCTTTGCCCTGGATCCCGAGTATGCCCACGAGCTTGTCCTCAAGGCTCTGGCCTGGTGGTCGGGCCGGGGACCCCTCCTGGAGGTCCCGGCCCGGCTTCTCCGCGTGGAGGACCCTAGGCTTCGGGTAAGGGCCCTAGGCCTCACCTTTCCCAACCCCTTGGGCCTGGCGGCGGGGATGGACAAGGACGCCAAGGCCCTGGCCGCCTGGTGGGCCCTGGGCTTTGGCTTCGCCGAGGTGGGTACCCTCACCCCCAATCCCCAGGGGGGAAACCCCAGGCCCCGGCTCTTCCGCCTCCTGGAGGACCGGGCCCTCATCAACCGCATGGGCTTCAACAACGAGGGGGCTTCCCGGGCGGCGGAGCGCCTAAGGCGCTTCCGGGAGCGGGGCCTTCCCTTCCCCGTGGGTGTGAACCTGGGCAAGGGGCGGGACACCCCCTTGGAAAGGGCAGCGGAGGACTACCTCTTGGCCTTGCGCCTTTTGGAGCCCTATGGCGACTACTTGGTCCTGAACGTCAGTTCCCCCAACACCCCGGGGCTTAGGACCCTGCAGGAAGCCCCCTTTTTGGATGAGCTCCTCTTTCGCCTGCGCCCCGCCACGGCCAAGCCCCTCCTCCTCAAGGTGGCCCCGGACCTCCCGGCCCCGGCCCTGGACCAGGTGGTGGCCTTGGCCTTGAAGCACCGCCTGGAGGGCCTGGTGGCGGTGAACACCACCCTAAGCCGCGAGGGCCTCCGAAGCCCCTGGGCCAAGGAGGCCGGGGGGCTTTCGGGAAGGCCCCTCAAGGCCAGGGCCTTGGAGGTGCTCGGCCACCTGGCCCAGGTTCCCGGCCTGACCCTGGTGAGCGTGGGGGGGATAGAGGGGGCCAGGGACATCTGGGAGCGGCTTCGCCGGGGGGCCCGGCTGGTCCAGGTGTACACGGGCTTCGTCTACGGGGGCCCCCTCTTTCCCCGCCGGGTGCTTTTGGACCTCCTCGGCCTTCTGCGGGCGGAGGGCGTGGGGCGTCTGGAGGAACTCTGGTCCTAGACCGTGAGGGTGCAGCCGCAAAGGAGGGAGAGCTCCGCGGGGGAAACCCCCCGCCAGGCCCGGTCTTGGCGCAGGTGGAGGACCAGGAGGGTATGGGGGTCAAAGACCACCACGTCCTTCACCCCCTGGGTCAGGTAAAACCGGGGGGAGATCTCCAGGTCCTTGGCCTCGTACCCCTGGCTTACCACCTCCACCACGGCCTCGGGCAGGAGGGTGATGGCCTCGTCCAGCTCCTGGGGTTCCTGGCAGAAGAGGGCGATGTCTGGCCGCTTGTAGGAGCCATCGGGGAAGCGGATGTACACATCGGCCACGTGGATGCAGGGGCACCCCGACCCTTCCTGGGGGCGGATGCTGGCCCGGATGCGGTCCACGGCCTTCTGGTGGCGGTAGGTGGGCTGGGCCTCCCACAAGGGGAGGCCGCCCACCCACTCCAGGCGCAGCCCCAGCTGGTCTGCCTCCAAAAGCTTCTTCAGCACCCTTTCATTTTAAGGCTCGAGGGCTTGGTGCACCACCCGGCCCGCCACCAGGGTGAGCACCGGCCAGCCCCCGAGGAGGGCCCCCGCCCAGGGGGAGAAGCGGGCCTTGGAGGCGAAGCGGGAGGGGTCCACGGGCCTTTCCTGGGGGGAGAGGAGGACCAGGCTGGCCTCAGCCCCTTCCACCAGGTGCAGGGGGGGAAGGCCCAGGACCTTCCGGGGCCCGTCGGTGAAGAGGGCCACCAGCCGGGGTAGGGGAAGGCCGCGCTTCTGGTGGAGCTCGGTGTAGAGGAGGGGGAAGGCCACCTCGAGGCTGGGGATGCCGAAGGGGGCCCGGAGAAGGTCCTGCTCCTTTTCCGCCAGGGTGTGGGGGGCGTGGTCGGTGGCGATGGCGTCCAGGGTACCGTCCAGAAGCCCCTCCAGGAGGGCTTCCCGGTCTTCTTGGGTGCGCAGGGGCGGGGCCACCTTGAAAAGGGGATCGAACCCACGGAGGCCCTCTTCCGTGAGGGTGAGGTGGTGGGGGGTGGCCTCGGCGGTCACGGGAAGCCCGGCCCGCTTGGCCTCCCGCAAGAGCTCCAGCCCCCGCCGGGTGGAGAGGTGCTGGACGTGGAGGCGGGGGGGTACCGGGGAGCGGCGCAGGGCGTAGCGGAGGACCTCGAGGTCCCGGGCAATGCGGGCGGCCTCGGCCTCCGGGGGGTTCCCCGGCAGGCCCAGGAGGTCGGCCAACCTCCCGTCGTTCATCACCCCGCCCCGGCGCAAGGAGGCGTCCTCGGCGTGCACCGCCACGGGCAGGCCCAAGGGGGCGGCCTGGATGAGCCCTAGGGCCAGTACCCCCGCGTCCTCGTTGGTCCGGCCATCGTCGGTGAGGAGGGCCGCCCCCGCGGCCTTTAGCAGGCCGGCCTCGGTGAGGCGGAGGCCTTCCTGGCCCTGGGTCAGGGCGGCTGCGGGGTGGAGCCGGGCCAGGCCCAGGCGGGCCGCTTTCTCCTTAAGGGCCCCTACCGCCTCCGGGGTGTCCACGGGGGGCTTGGTGTTGGGCATGGAAACGAGGTCGGTGTACCCGCCCCGGACCGCGGCCTGAAGCCCCGTGGCCAGGTCCTCCTTCACCTCCTCCCCCGGCTCCCGCAGGTGGGCGTGGAGGTCCAAAAACCCCGGGGCCAGGAAGAGCCCCCGGCCCTCCACCACCTGCGGGGCATCCCCCCCTTCCAAGGAGAGGATCCGGCCTTCCCCGATGAGGACATCCGCAGGCCCCCGTTCCCCTAGGGCGTCCACCAGGCGAACGTTCTTGATGAGGATCATGCCCGCTCCTTTCCCACCAAGAGGTGATAGAGCACGGCCATGCGCACGGCCACGCCGTTTTGTACCTGCCGCGCCACCAGGCTCCTTTCCGAGTCCGCCAGGGTGCCCTCCAGCTCCACGTCCCGGTTCATGGGGCCCGGGTGGAGGAGGGGGGCTTGGGGCTTGGCCCGGCGCAGGCGGGCCTCGGTGACCTGGTAGTGGGCGATGTAGTCCTGGAGGTTCACCAGGCCGGCTTCCATCCGCTCCCTTTGCAGCCTGAGCACCATCACGGCGTCCGCCTCGGCCAGGGCCTCTTCCAGGCTGGGGGTAAGCCGCGCCCCGGGCAGGGCCTGGGGCAGGAGGCTGGGGGGGCCGGCGCACCAGACCTCCGCCCCCAGGAGGGGGAGGAGTTCGGCGTTGGAGCGGGCCACCCGGGAGTGGAGGATATCCCCCACGATGGCGATCTTTTTGCCCTCCAAGCTCCCCAGGGCCTCCAGCAAGGTGTAGGCGTCCAGGAGGGCCTGGGTGGGGTGGGCCCGGCGCCCATCCCCCCCGTTCACCACCACCCCCTTCACCCAGCGGGTGGCCTGGTGGGGCACCCCGGCGGCGTCGGCCCGGATCACGTAGGCGTCCACCCCCATGGCCTCGAGGGTCAGCAGGGTATCCTTGTAGCTTTCCCCCTTTTGCAGGCTGCTGGTCTGGGCGGTGAAGGAGACCACGTCCGCGGACATCCGCCGGGCCGCCAGCTCAAAGGAGAGGCGGGTGCGGGTGGAGGGCTCAAAGAAGACCGTGGCTACGGTGAAGCCCTGGAGGGCGGGCACCTTCTTCACCGGGCGCTGGAGCACCTCGGCCATCACCTTGGCCGTGTCCAGGAGGCTTTCCACCTCCTGCCGCGTCCATCCCCCGAAGTCCAAGAGGTGCCTCATGCCCCCTCCCTTTCCCAAAGCTCCACCCGGTCCTCCCCGTCCACCTCCTGCACCTTGACCTTCACCACCTCGTTTCTGGCGGTGGGCACGTTCTTGCCCACGAAGTCCGCCCGGATGGGAAGCTCCCGGTGCCCCCGGTCCACGAGCACCGCCAGGTAGATGCGCTTGGGGCGGCCCAGGTCCATGAGGGCATCCAGGGCGGCCCGGGCGGTGCGCCCCGTGTAGAGGACATCGTCCACCAGGACCACGGCCTTCCCTGTGAGGTCCAAGGGGATGCGGGTTTCCCGTACCTGGGGCCTCAGGCCGATCTCGGAAAGGTCGTCCCGGTAGAGGGTGATGTCCAGGATCCCCACCGGCACCTCCCGCCCCTCAAACTCCCGGATGTAGCGGGCGATGCGCCCCGCCAGGGGGATGCCCCGGGTATGGATCCCCACCAGGACCAGCCCCTCCGTGCCCTTGTTGGCCTCCACCACCTCGTGGGCGATGCGGTAGAGGGCCCGGCGCATCTCCTCGGCGTTCAAGAGCTCCGCCTTAAAGCGCACGCCCCACCTCCAAAAGAAAGGCGGGGGCCAGAACCCCCGCACCCTTTTGCCTTTGGCTTCCGTGTTCTCGCTTCACGTTTCCCCCTTTCCGGCCTCGCGGGACCGGTTTAAAGGCCACCCCCACCTTACACCCTAAGCCCAGGTTAGGCAAGGGGGAACCCCCGCCCAGGAAAGCCCTGGGCGGGTAAGGGGGTCGCTTCAGGTGGCCTTGGGCCTCTCCCGGGCCACGCTAAGGGCTAGGGCACCCACCAGGATGCCCACGAGGATGGCGTTCCACGTGGCGTTCGTCAGCCCGCTGAACCCCAGGAGCCATGGGGACAGGATGAGCCACACCCCCAGGAGGACATTGAGCCACTCCTCCCACATGGGACCGCCCCGGAGGTGCAGGAGGGCCATGAGCCCCACGGCCACCCCTAGGATCACCGCGTTCCACATGGCTGCCGCGGTGCCGCTGAAGCCCAGGAGCCACGGGGAGAGGATGAGCCATACCCCCAGGACAAGGTTCACCCAGTCCTGCCAACGGGTCATGGCTGCCCACCTCCTTTCTTTTCCCATTATGAAGGGGCTTGGGTCTGGGCAGGCCGGATCCAAGTCACTTTTTCCCGGCTGTGGGGCGCAGGTACCGCCACCCCGTCCAGAGGAGGACCGCGGCGAAGACCACCCTCAAGGCCCCCTCGGGGAGGAAATGGGCCACCTCCCCTCCCAAGAAGGTGCCCACCAAGACCCCGGGGACCAGGCCGGGGGCCAAGGCGGTGTCCACGTTGCCCAGGCGCAGGTGGGTGTAAGCCCCCATGAGGCTGGCGGGCACCATGGCGAGAAGGCTCGTCCCCTGAGCCGTGTGCTGGGGGATGCCCAGGAGCAGGACCATGGCCGGCACCATGACCGTTCCCCCACCCACCCCCATCATTCCCGAGAGGAAGCCGGTGAAGCCCCCAGCCAGGAGGAGGGTGAGGTCTTTCAGGACCTCGCCCCGCACCAGGCCCAGGGGGGCCAGGTAGGGCCGAAGGAGGAGGAGGAGGCTCACCCCCACCAGAAACCAGCCGAAGGCCCGCTTCAGGCTCCTTTCGGGGAGGGAGTGGGCGTAGCGGGCCCCCAGGCGGGCGGTGAGGACGGCGGTGAGGGCCAGGAAGAAGGCGGCCTTGGCGTCCAAGGAACCCTGCAGGCCATAGGTGAGGGCCCCCACCAGGCCGGTGAAGAAGACCGCCACCAGGCTGGTGCCGTGGGCCTTGTGCTGGGAAAGCCGGAGCACCCCCACCATGAGGGGGATCATCACCGTGCCCCCGCCCAGGCCCACCAGCCCGCCGAAGGCCCCGCCGAGGAAGCCGATGAGGAGGCTCATGGGGCCTATACTACCGGGTTGGGCGGCTCTTGGCCTTCCAGGACGGCCAGCAGGTTGTCCACCGCCATGGCGGCCATGCGCTCCCGGGTCCGCCTGCCCGCCGAGCCCAGGTGGGGGGTGATCACCGCGTTCTTCAGGGCGTAGAGGGGGTGGCCTGGGGGAAGGGGCTCGGGGTCGGTTACGTCCAAGCCGGCCCCAAAGAGGTGGCCCTCGAGGGCCTCCACCAGGGCCTCGGTGTCCACCAGCCCCCCTCGGGCGGTGTTGAGGAGGATGCTCCCCGGCTTCATGGCGAAGAGGCGCTCCCGGTTCATGAGCCTATGGGTTTCCGGGGTGAGAGGGGCGTGGAGGCTCACCACATCCGCCTGGGCCAGGAGGGCCTCGAGGGCCAGGTGGGGGTAGGGGAGGGGCTTGGGGGTGCGGCTGTGGTAGACCACCCGCATCCCGAAGGCCTGGGCCCTCTGGGCCACGGCCTGGCCGATCCGGCCCATGCCCACGATCCCCAAGGTCAGCCCCCCCAGGTCCAGCCCCAGGAGGAGCTCGGGGTGCCAGGCCTGCCAGCGCCCCTCCCGGGCGTGCTCCACCCCTTCCACCAGCCGGCGGGCCACGGCCAGGAGGAGGGCCAGGGTGAGGTCGGCCGTGGCCTCGGTGAGGACCCCGGGGGTGTGGGTGACCCGGATGCCCCGGGCCTTGGCCGCCTCCAGGTCCACGTGGTCCACCCCCACGCTGTAGCAGGCGATCACCCGGAGGCCCGGCCCCGCCCGGTCCATGACCTCGGCGTCCACGCGGTCCTCCACCGTGGGGATGAGGCCCACCACCCCCTGGACCTTGCGCAAAAGCTCCTCCCGGGGGAGGAAAAGGCCTTGGTGGACCTCCACCTCGAGGCCCCTTTCCCGAAGCCTATCTAGGGCATTTCCCGGAAGGGTGCGGGTGACGAGGACCCTCATGCCCCGGCAAAGGAGAGCTCGGCCACCGCCACGGTGGGGCTCCCATAGGCGGAACCCATGAGCTCCCAGTCCAGATCCTCCCCCAGGGCCTCAATGGCCTGGAATAACTCCAGGAGGTTGCCGCTTACGGCGAAGTTCTCCACCGCATGGCGCACCTCCCCCTCCTCCACCCAAAGCCCCAGGGCCTGGAGGGAGAAGTCCAGGCTCACGGGGTTGGCCCCGGCGTGGAGGCCCATGAACTCGGCGATGAGGACGCCCCTTTCCAGCTTTAGGTTGCCCACGGGCAGGAGGTAGAGGTTGCTGGGGGCCACGTCCAGGGTGGAGCGGTAGCGGCGGAAGGCGTGGCCGGTGTTGGCCTGCCCCAGGGCCCGGGCGGTTTCGCTGTTGTGGAGGAAGCTCCGGAAGACCCCCCGCTCAATGAGGGTCACGGGCCGGGCCGGGGTGCCCTCGGCGTCAAAGGGGCGGGAGGCCAGGCCCTTCTCCAGGGTGGGGTCGTCCACCAGGGTTACCCACGCCGAGGCCACCTGCTCCCCAAGCCGCCCCAGGAGGCGGCTTTTCCCCTCCAGGGCGTTTTTGCCGGAAAGGGCCTCGGCGAAGACCCGGAGGAGGCCCGCCATGGCCCTAGGCTCCAGGTAGGCCCGGTACCGTCCCGTCCTCAGGGGCCTAGCCCCGAGGAGCCTCGCGGTCTTCTCCCGCAGCTCCAAGGCGGTGCGCCCGGGGTCTAAGGCGTGGAACTCCTTGGCCGGCCTGAAGTCCCAGCCCTGCTTAAGGCTTTCCCCCTCCTTCAGGACGAAGCTTCCCCCCAGGGCGGCCAGGCCGGTGCGGAAGCCCCCCTCGGCCCCCTGGGTGCTGGCCAGGGCCACCCGGGCCTCCCGTTCCAGGTAGCCGGCCATCATCACGCTTTGGGTGCGGGGATCGCTGCGGAGGGCCCTTTCCAGTTCCAGGGCCGCTTCCTTCTTGGCCTCGAGGGGAGCGGAAAGCCCCTCGCCCAGGAGGTCGTGGTGCCCCAAGGGCTTCCCCTCGGGGAGGAAGCCCTCCTTCCCGGAAAGGAGGGCGTTTTCCCGGGCCTCGGCCAGGGCCCACTCCAGGGCTTCCTGGGAGAGCTCCTCGGTGTAGGCGTAGCCCACCCGGCCCTCGGCCACCACCCGCAGGCCCAGGCCCCCCTGCCGGGCCTCCTTGATCTCCTCCAGGACCCCTTGCTGGGCCCTCAGGGAAAGCTCCCGTTCCTCCTGGAAGAGGACCTCCGCCGAAAGGCCCATCTCCCGCGCCCGCCTTAAGAGGTAGGCTTTGGCTTCCTCCAGGGTCATGCCCGCCCTCCCACCACCAGCTCGGATACCAGGATGTGGGGCTGGCCCACCTCCACCGGCACCGCCCCCGAGAGGCTGCCGCACATGCCGGGGGCGTTCTCCCAGTCCTTGGCCACGGCCACCACCCGCTTCAAGGTTTCCGGCCCCTTGCCCACCAGCATGGCCCCGCGTACGGGCTCCTCTAGACGCCCCTTGCGGATGATGTAGCCCTCCTGCACGGCGAAGTTGTACTCCCCCGAGCCCGGCTTCACCTGGCCGCCCCCCATCTCCTTGGCGTAGAGGCCGAACTCGATCCCGGAGAAGAGGTCCTCCACCTCGCTCTCCCCAGGGGCCAGGAAGGTGTTGCGCATGCGGGAGGTGGGGGCGTAGGTGTAGTCCTGCCTCCGGCCCGAGCCCGTCAGGGGGTAGCCCGTGAGGAGGTGGCCCAGGCGGTCCACCATGTAGGCCCTGAGGACCCCTTTTTCAATGAGCACCGTGCGCTCCGTGGGCCGGCCCTCGTCGTCCACCTCGCTGGAGCCCCAGGCGTGGGGCAGGGTGCCGTCGTCGATGTAGGTGACCACGGGGCTGGCGATGGCCTCCCCCAGCCGATCGGCGAGGACGCTGGCCTTCTTGGCCACGCTGGTGGTCTCCAGGAGATGGCCCAGGGCCTCGTGGAAGATCACCCCGCCGAAACCGGGGCCCACCACCACCGGCATGGTGCCCGCCGGGGCAGGCTTGGCCCGCAGGTTGGTGAGGGCCTGGCGGGCGGCCTTGGCCCCCACCTCCTTGGGCGGATAGAGCTCGAAGAGCTCCAGGCCCACGCTCTTCCCCGGGGCGCTCATCCCGGTCTGCACCTCGGCCCCGTCCTGGGCCACGGCCAGCACGTAGAGCCGGGTGCGGACCCGCTTCTCTTCAGCCCAGGTGCCCTCGGTGTTGGCGATGAGGACCTCCTGCTCCCACTCCAGGAGGCTCGCCTCCACCTCCTTGATCTCCGGGGCCAGCCGGGCCCCGGCCTCGGCCTCCAAGAGCCTTTCCAGGCGGAAGCGCTTGTCCTTCTCCCCTAGGGGCACCTTGGGGGTGTGGAGGCCCTGGGGGGCGCGCCGGCGGAAGTCCAGGCCCCCTTGGCCCCGGGCGTCCACCTTTCCCAGGGTTCCCTTGGCCCTGAGGAGGGTTTCCAGGGCCTCCTGCAGGCCCGCTTCCGTGAGGTCGTTGGTGTAGGCGTAGACCACCTCGGTGCCGAAGAAAAGCCGGATCCCCACCCCGTAGTCCAGGCCGGAGATGGCCTCCTCCAGCCTCCCGGAGCGGACCGACATCCGACGCTTTCGGGAGCGCTCGGCGTAGACCTCGGCGAAGTCAGCCCCGCCCTTCAGGGCCCGCGCCAGCACCCCCTCCACCCCTGCGGTTGGGAGCATGGCCCCACTCTACCCAGGCCCTGACCCGCGGGTCAAGGACAGGCCGGCCAGGGCCAGGACCGCCCCTTCCAGGGCCAGCCAGGGGTCCTTTCCCTCCTTGGCCCGCCTTTCGGCGGCGATCAGGGTGTCCAGGGCCTGGCGGAGCCCCTCCTTCCCCAGCCCCCGGGCCATCTCCAGGGCCCGCCTGGCGGCGTAGGGGTGGGCCTCGAGGCGGGCCAGGTCCTCCTCCTTGGGCCTGGGGGTTTCCCCCAGGAGCATCCAGGCCCGGGCCAGGAGGGCAACCTGCCAGGCGAAGGCCCCAAGGAGCTTAAGGGGCTCCTCCCCCTCCTCCTTGAGGCGCTGGAGGCGGCGCAGGGCCTCGGGGGCGTTCCCCTCCAGCGCGGCCCGCACCAGGTCAAACCCCGTCACTGGGGGCCTTAGGGCCACCACCCTTTCCACCTTCTCCAGGGTGAGGGGAGGGGCGAGGAGGGCCAGCTTCTCCAGCTCCCGCTCCAGGGCCTCGAGGTCCCCCTCCAGGGAGGCCAGGTACTGCACCACCCCCGCGGGCAGCTTAAGCCCAAGCCGCTTGGCCCGGCCCTCCAGGTGGCGCAGGAGGTCCTTGCCCCTGGGGGTAGGGAAGTCCCGCCGCTCCCTTCCCCGGTAGAAGGCCGCCCGGGCAGGGGTAGGCCTGGGGTCCAGGAGGAGGACGGGCACCCCTTCCGGCACCCCTTCCAGGAGGGGCTTCAGGGCCTTCCACTCCCCTTCCCCCACCTCCCTCAGGTCCAGCATGGCCCCCGCCCCGCCGAAAAGCCCCGGGGTGAGGGCCTCGGCCAGGGCCTCCGGGGTGGGCTCGGTGAAGCGGGAAAGCCCGCGGAGCCGGGCCTCCTCCAGGAGGGCCTCCCGGGCCAAAAAGGGGTCGCCGGTGAAGGCGATGACCATCAGAAGGCGTTCAGCCCCGTGGCCTCCCGGCCTAGGACCAGGGTGTGGACCTCGTGGGTGCCCTCATAGGTGTAGACGGTTTCCAGGTTGAGCATGTGCCGGATGGCGTGGTACTCCAGGGTGATGCCGCTTCCCCCCAGGATCTCCCGGGCCAGCCGGGCGGCCTCGAGGGCCTTCCTGACGTTCTGCCGCTTGGCCAGGGAGACCTGGGCCGGGGTGAGCCTCCCCTCGTCCTTGAGCCGGGCCAGCCGCCAGGCCAGGAGAAGCCCCTCCGTGTGCCAGGCGAGCATCTCCGCCAGCTTGGCCTGCACCAGCTGCTTTTGCGCGATGGGCGCGCCAAAGGTGGAGCGGCTTTTGGCGAACTCCACCGCTTCCCGGTAGACCGCCTCCAAGGCCCCCAAGACCCCCCAGGCGATGCCGAAGCGGGCCTGGGTGAGGCAGGAAAGGGGGGCTTTGAGGCCTTCCGCCTTGGGCAGGCGCAGGGCCTCGGGTACCCGCACCCCATCCAGGATCAGCTCGCTGGTCACCGAGGCCCGGAGGCTCATCTTGTGCTTCACCTCCCGGGCCTGGAAGCCCGGGGTGTCCGTGGGCACGATGAACCCCAGGACCCGCCCCTCCTCGTCCTTGGCCCAGATGATGGCGATATGGGCCAGGTTGCCGTTGGTGATCCACATCTTGCTGCCCTGGAGCACCCAGGTATCCCCTTCCCGGCGGGCCCGGGTCTTCATGTTGCCCTGGGGGTCAGACCCCCCATCGGGCTCGGTGAGGCCGAAGCAGCCCACCAGCTCTCCCCGGGCGAGCCTGGGGAGGAACTCCCGCTTTTGCGCCTCGCTCCCGTAGGCGTAGATGGGGTACATGACCAAGGAGCTTTGCACGCTGACAAAGCTCCTCAGGCCCGAGTCCACCCGCTCCAGCTCGTAGGCGATGAGGCCGTAGGCGGCGCTGCTCACCCCCGCCCCCCCGTACTCCGGGGGCAGGGTGGGGCCTAGGAAGCCCAGCTCGGCGAAGCGGGGGATCAGGTGGGTGGGGAAGACCCCCTCCTCCCACCAGTCCCGGATGTGGGGCAGGGCTTCCTTTTCCAGGAAGCGGCGGGCGGCCTTTTGTACCTCCTTCTCCTCCGGGGTGAGGAGGTCTTCCAGGGCGTAGAAGTCCAGCATGGGGCACCTCGGCCCTCAGTCTACCCCCTAGAGCATGCCTGCCAGGAAGCCCTCTTCCCGAATGGTGCGGATGAGGTCCATGACCGTGAGGGCCTGGGGATCGTAGGCCACCAGGACCTGGGCGGGCCCGGTGGGTTCCGCCTGCTCTACGCCTTCTAGGCCCCGCAGGGCCTTCAGGATCCGTTCCATGCCCTCGGGGGTGGGCTCCCCCCGGATGCCGATGAGGACGCGGTTCATAAGCCCTATTCTAAAACCCCCCGGGCCTCCCCCCTAAGGCCCCGGCTGCCCAGGACCCGCACCGCCAGGACCAAAGGCCCCACGGCAAACCCCTGGGCCCTTAGGGCTTCCGCCAGCTCCCGGCGCCCCGGGTCCAGGTGGAGGGCCACCTCGTAGACCCCAGCGTCGTAGGCGCTTTTCACTACCGCGGCCAGGAGGCCTTCCAGCACCGCTTGGGAGATGCCCTCTATCCGCACCACCAGCACGGTGGTGGCCTCCCCCTGCCAGACCGCCTGGGCCAGGGCGAAGCCCAAGGGTTCCTCCCCCTCCTCGGCCAGGAAGGAGTGGCCGGTGCGGGCGAAGTGGCGCACGGCCCCGGGGCTTAGGGGCCGGTGGCCCGCCACCCGGTTCAGGGCCTCCAGGTCCAGTTCGCTAAAGGGGCGGAAGCGCATGGGCCCATTATGCCGCCTCCCGCTTCCGCCAGAGGAGGGCTTCCAGGAGGAGGACCAAGGCGGCCAGGAGGGCCAGCCACCGGCCCCCGCCCCCTGGTTCCCGGGGCAGGAAGCTGGCCTGGGGGGTGGGCAGGAGGGTCTCCTCCGGGGCCAGGAGGCCGGTGCGCGCCTCGCGGTAGGGCCGGAGGAAGTTGTAGGCCAGGACGGGGAAGAGGGGCCGGTCCTGGATGGCCTCCAGGGGCGGCAGGTAAAGCCCCCCTTCGGCGAAGTAGAGGAGGCCCTGCCCGTCCTCCCCCTCCGCCAGGGCCTGCCAGGGGGCGGGGGGAGGAGGGGGAGGGGGAAGGCGCTCCCCCAGGAGGGCCACGCCCTCCAGGAGGGGGTGGGGGGCGGTGAGGAGGACGGGAAGGGGCTCCCCCGCCTGGGGGGCGAAGAAGAGGGTGGGCCCCTCGGGGGGGGCCTGGGGCACCCCTATGCGCACCCGCACCTCCCCTCCCGGAACCGTCCCCAAGAGGCGCAGGAGGCGCGTGAGGGCGGGGAGGGATGGGGCCTCCACTCCAAGCCGCCTTAGGCCAAAGCTCGCGGCGTCGTCCAGCCCCAGGGCCCCCCCGTTCAGGACCCGGGCGGAGAAGCTTAAGGGGAGGCCCTCGAGGCGGGCATACCCCCGGGCGGGCACCTCCCGCTGGTAGGCCTGGCCCCCGATCTCCACCCGGGCCAGGAGGGGCCTTGGGGCGCTATTCCCCAGGGCCAGGAACCCCCCCGCCACCGCCACGATCCCCAGGTTCTCCTGGGGGCTGCCCACCCCCAGGTACCCCTCGGCCCCGGGGGGCGGGGGGCCGTCGGTGGCCACCACCACCGGGGCCTTGAGGAGCCTCCTCCCCAGGGCCATGGCCCCCTCCAGGTCCGCCCGGGCATCCCCGGCCTCCAGGGCGAGGAGCCTGGCCCTGAGGGCGACCCCAGGGGCGGGGCCAAAGGCCAAAGGCTTCTCCCCTGCCCGGACCAGGACCGCCTCCGGGGCCCTTTCCAGGAGGGGAAGGAGGCTTTCCTTGGCCAGGTCCAGCCGGGTCTTCCCCCCTTCCCGGGCGGCCATGCTAGCGGAGGCGTCCACCACGAAGACCCTGGGAGGGGGCCCCAAGGGAGGGTCCTCCAGGGCCAGGACCAGGAGGGCCGCGGCCAGGAGGAGGAGGAGGAGCCTGAGGTCGGGCCTGGGGCGGAAGCGGCGCCGCCTTCCCCGCCGCCACAGCCACACCCCCGCCCAGGGCCGGGGCCGGGGCCTGCGGGCCCGGTAGAGGAGGTAGACCAGAAGCAGGATGGGGGGCAGAAGCCAGAGCACCTTCCCCTCCAGCCTAGCCCTGGTAGGGTGGAAGGGTGTGGGTGCTGGGCATAGACACCTCCTGCGACGACACCGGGGTGGGCCTGGTGGAGGATGGCCGGGTGGCGGTGAACCTGGTGGCGAGCCAGGTGGCCCTTCACCAGGCCTTTGGCGGCGTGGTGCCGGAGCTGGCCAGCCGGGAGCACCTGAAGGTGATCCGTCCCCTGGCCGAAAGGGCCCTGGCCGAGGCGGGCATCGGCCCCCAAGACCTTTCCCTGGTGGCGGCCACCCGGGGGCCTGGCCTCATCGGGGCCCTACTTGTGGGCTACGCCTTCGCCAAGGGCCTGGCCTGGGCCCTGGGGCGGCCCTTTTACGCCATCCACCACCTGGAGGCCCACATCGCTGCCGCTTGGCCCGAAGGCCTCGAGCCCCCCTTCCTGGCCCTGGTGGCCTCCGGGGGGCATACCCACCTCTTTGAGGTCCAGGCTCTGGGGCGGTACCGCCTCCTGGGGGCCACCCGGGACGATGCCGCCGGGGAGGCCTTTGACAAGGTGGCCCGCCTCCTGGGCCTCGGTTTCCCCGGGGGGCCGGAGATCGAGCGCCTGGCGCGGGAGGCCGGGGAGGCCATCCCCTTCCCCGTCCCCCTCAAGGGGCAGGAGGGGTACGATTTCAGCTTTTCCGGCCTCAAGACCAGGGCCTTACAGCTGGTGGAGAAGGGCCTACCTGCCCCCGCCCTGGCCCGGGGCTTCCAGGAGGCGGCCATCCTCCACCTGGCCGAGGTGGTCCTGCGGGCGGCCGAGGACACCGGCCACCGCGTCCTCCTGGTGGCCGGGGGGGTGGCCGCCAACCAAGCCCTTCAGGAACGCTTCCGCCAGGCAGGCCTCCAGGTCCACTTCCCCCCCAGGGGCCTCTCCCAGGACAACGGAGCCATGGTGGCCCTGGCCGCCTGGCGCCGTTACCGGGCGGGCCTTCCCCCAAGCCCCCTGGGCCTGGGGGCCACCGCCTACTGGCCCCTGGAGGAAGCCTAAAGGGGTTTCTCATCCCCAGGGAGTACAATCGGCCCTAGGATGCTGGGCCTCATACGGAAGCTTTTTGACAACAACGAGCGGGAGATCGCCCGCTACCAGAAGCAGGTGGTGGAGCCCACCAACCGCCTCGAGGCCGAGGTGGAGCGGATCCCCGACCTGGCCGCGGCCTACCGGGAGCTCAAGGAGAAGCACCAGCAGGGTGCTTCCCTGGAGGAGCTTCTCCCCATGGCCTTCGCCCTCACCCGGGAATCGGCCAAGCGCTACCTGGGCATGCGCCACTTTGACGTGCAGCTCATCGGCGGGGCGGTCCTCCACGAGGGCAAGATCGCCGAGATGAAGACCGGGGAGGGGAAGACCCTGGTGGCCACCTTGGCCGTGGCCCTCAACGCCCTCACCGGCAAGGGCGTCCACGTGGTCACGGTGAACGACTACCTGGCCAAGCGGGACGCGGAGTGGATGGGGCCCGTCTACCGGGGCCTCGGCCTCAGCGTGGGGGTCATCCAGCACACCTCCACCCCGGAGGAGCGCCGCCGGGCCTACCTCTGCGACGTCACCTACGTGACCAACTCCGAGCTGGGCTTTGACTACCTGCGGGACAACATGGCCATCAGCCCAGACCAGCTGGTGCTCCGCCACGATACCCCCCTGCACTACGCCATCATCGACGAGGTGGACTCCATCCTCATCGACGAGGCCCGCACCCCCCTCATCATCTCCGGCCCGGCGGAGAAGGCCACCGACCTCTACTACAAGATGGCCGAGATCGCCAAAAAGCTGGAAAGAGGCCTTCCCCCTGAGCCCGGGGTGCGCAAGGAGCCCACGGGGGACTACACCATCGAGGAGAAAAACCGCTCCGTGCACCTCACCCTCCAGGGCATCGCCAAGGCGGAGAAGCTCCTTGGGGTGGAGGGGCTTTTCAGCCCGGAAAACATGGAGCTGGCCCACATGCTCATCCAGGCCATCCGGGCCAAGGACCTCTACCACCGGGACCGGGACTACATCGTCCAGGACGGCCAGGTCATCATCGTGGACGAGTTCACGGGCCGGCTCATGCCCGGGCGCCGCTACGGGGAGGGGTTGCACCAGGCCATTGAGGCCAAGGAAGGGGTCCGGATCGAGCGGGAGAACCAGACCCTGGCCACCATCACCTACCAGAACTTCTTCCGCCTCTACGAGAAGCGGGCGGGCATGACCGGCACCGCCAAGACCGAGGAGAAGGAGTTCCAGGAGATCTACGGCATGGACGTGGTGGTGGTCCCCACCAACCGCCCCATGATCCGCCAGGACCACCCCGACGTGGTCTACCGCACGGAGAAGGGGAAGTTCTACGCGGTGGTGGAGGAGATCGCCGAGAAGTACGAGCGGGGGCAGCCGGTCTTGGTGGGCACCATCAGCATTGAAAAGTCCGAGCGCCTTTCCCAGATGCTCAAGGAGCCCCGCCTCTACCTGCCCCGCCTGGAGATGCGCCTGGAGCTTTTCAAGAAGGCCAGCGCCAAGCAGACGGGGGAGGCCTGGGAGCGCCTGAGGAAGCTTCTGGAAAAGCCCACCCAGCTCAAGGACGAGGACCTGGCCCCCTTTGAGGAACTCATCCCCCCCAAGGGGAACCTGCGGGCGGCCTGGGAGGGCCTGAAGCGGGCGGTGCACACCCTGGGCGTCCTCCGCCAGGGCATCCCCCACCAGGTGCTCAACGCCAAGCACCACGCCAAAGAGGCGGAGATCGTGGCCCAGGCGGGGCGCTCCAAAACCGTCACCATCGCCACCAACATGGCGGGCCGGGGTACGGACATCAAGCTGGGGGGGAACCCCGAGTACCTGGCCGCGGCCCTCTTGGAAAAGGAAGGGTTTGACCGCTACGAGTGGAAGGTGGAGCTCTTCATCAAGAAGATGGTGGCCGGCCAGGAGGCGGAGGCCCAGGCCCTGGCCCAGGAGCTGGGCGTCAGGGGGGAACTCCTGGAACGGATCCGCCAGATCCGCGAGGAGTGCAAGGCCGACGAGGAGCGGGTGCGGGCCCTGGGAGGGCTTTTCATCCTGGGCACGGAGCGGCACGAGTCCCGCCGCATTGACAACCAGCTCCGTGGCCGCGCTGGCCGCCAGGGGGACCCCGGGGGCAGCCGTTTCTACGTGAGCTTTGACGACGACCTCATGCGCCTTTTCGCCTCCGATCGGGTCATCGCCATGCTGGACCGCATGGGCTTTGACGATTCTGAGCCCATTGAGCACCCCATGGTCACCCGGTCCATTGAGCGGGCGCAAAAGCGGGTGGAGGACCGCAACTTCGCCATCCGCAAACAGCTTTTGCAGTTTGACGACGTCATGGCCCGCCAGCGGGAGGTGATCTACGCCCAGCGCCGCCTCATCCTCCTGGGGAAGGACGAGGAGGTGCGGGAGGCCGCCTTGGGCATGGTGGAGGAGTCGGTGGCGGGCCTGGCGGAGAACTTCCTCAACCCCCAGGTGCACCCCGAGGACTGGGACCTCGAGGGCCTGAAGGCCGGCCTCCTGGACACCGCGCCCCAGCTTGGGGACTTCCCCTTTGAGGAGTTGCGGCGGCTCAAGCCGGAGGAGGGGGTGGAGCGCCTGGTGGAAGCCGCCCTCAAGGCCTACGAGGCCCGGGAGGCCGAGCTCAGCCCTCCCCTCATGCGGGCGGTGGAGCGCTTCGTCATCCTCAACGTGGTGGACTCCGCCTGGAAGGAGCACCTGCACAACCTGGACGTGCTCCGCCAGGGCATCTTCCTCCGGGGCTATGGTCAGAAGGACCCCTTCCAGGAGTACAAGATCGAGGCCACCCGCCTGTTCAACGACATGGTGGGCTTCATCAAGGGGGAGGTGGCCAAGTTCCTCTTCCGCCTCAAGGTGGAGGCGGAGCCGGTGCGCCCGGTGCGGGAGGCTCCTTACGTGCCCGTGCCCGCTCCCCAGGAGGAGGCCCGGCCCTTCGGCGTGGAGAAGAAGCGCCCCACCACCCCACCGCCCCAGCCCGGCCTTTCCCGGGCCGAGCGCCGAAGGCTCATGCGGGAGGAGAAGAAGCGCAAGAAGGGGTAGGCCTTATGCCACCCCATGCGGTCTTGCGACCGTATGGGGGCCCCGGTAGAGAGTAGAGAGTTGTTCGCAGCTTTAAAGCCTGGGTGAAGGCGGGCGCTACCGGGAGTCCACCCCCTGCGGCCCCGCCAGTTCCACCACCCGGTCGAAGCGGCTGTGCAACGCCTCATCCCCGTGCAGTACCACGACCAGGGCCTTTCCCGCGGTCCGGCGCAGGATGAGATCGAGCACCCCCTCGCGGCTCTCGAGGTCCAGGTTGGCCAAGGGCTCGTCCAGAAGGTAGAGGTCGGCCTCTTCGCAAAGCAGGGCGCCGATGGCGGCCCTCTGCCGCTGCCCCGAGGACAGGGCCTCCGGGCGGCGGTCCTCCAGGCCCTCTAGCCCCAGTTCCTTACGGATCCCGGCGTCGGGAACTAGCTCGCGTACCGTCAAGGGCGGCAGTTCCGGGGGAGCGGTGAGCGCGGCCACCCGCGCGGGCCGCTCCACCTTACCCCTCTCGGGGGCTAGATACCCAGAAAGCACGTGCAGCAGGGTGGTCTTGCCCACGCCGTTAGGCCCTACGAGGAGCACGCGCTCACCCGGGCGGATTTCCACCCGCGGCAGCTCCAGCGGGGCCCCGCCCGCGTAGCCCAGCCGCACCCCCTCGAGCCGGGCTTCGGCGGCCGGCTGCACGTAGGGGTCGGGTGCGGAGGAGAGCAGTCCGTGCAAGCGCTCGAGGATCTGCCCGTAGCGGTGGAACTCGGGCACCCGGCGCAACAGGGAAAAGGTGTTGTCCACCGCCCGCCAAAAGGCGTTGACGAAGGCCAAGAACCCGCCGAAGCTCAGCACGCGGATCAGGACGAAGTAGCCGCCCACGACCAGCGCGAGCGTGTTGGCCAGGTTCATGAACACGTCGCTCCAGGCCTGTTGGGCCCACATCAGCCGGTGGCTGCGGTAGGTGTCTTCGAGGTGGGCGCGCAGGGCCTCCCGGTTGGCCGCCAGAGTCGGGCTGAGAAGACGGGGTAGGCCGCGTAGAGCCCGGAAGGCCTTTAGCGATTGGGAGAGGACCTCGAGGTAGCGGGCCTCCGACTCCCGCTCGTACTCAGTCGCCCGGCGAATCCCCGTCCCAACCCGCTGCGCGACCCACAATAGCGGCGGGACCAGGATCGCCAGGGCCAGGGTAGCCTGCCACGACAGGTACAGCAGCACCCCCAGGAAGGTTAGGGCCGCCAGGGCCTGGCGGGCTAGGTCAACCAAGAGGGAAATCGCAGGGGCCAGCCCCTCGAGGACATCCCGGTGAACCCTGCTCACAAAGGCCCCGGCTCCCTCACGACTGAAGTCTTTCCAGTCTATTCGCAGGGCCTGGGCCAGCAGCCGCCCCTCCAAATCAAGCACCACCTGGTTGATAAGGGCCTTCTGCCAGAGGGAGGCGACCCAGAAGAGAGCGATCAGGCCCAGTCCCACAGCGAGGTAGGCGAATCCCAGGAGGGCGAAGCGCCGGAAGTCTTGCGCGATCACCGCCTCGTCGAAGAGCCACTTGAGCATCAACGGATGGAGCAGGGCCTCGGTCGCGCTCACCAGGCTGCTAACCGCCACCAGCAGCAGGAACTCGCCCCTGCGCCCCTCCAGGAGGGTCCATAACGTCTTCATCGGGCATCACCTCGTCCAGCATAAAGTCGGCGGGGCCGGGGCTCGCCACCCGGTGCAGCACCCGCAGAACCCCAGCGCAAACCGGTTGTGATACCACCCCATGCGGGCCTAAAGCCCGCACGGGGGCTAAGCCTCCACCTGGAGGCTCGCGGGGTCCAGGTTGGTGTAGACGTGCTGCACGTCGTCCAGGTCCTCTAGGGCCTCCACCAGCCGCAAGACCTTGGCGGCCTCCTCGGGGCTGAGGGCCACGGTGTTCTGGGGGTGTTGCACCACCTCCACGGCCTCCACCCCCACCCCCCGGGCCTTCAGGGCCTCGGCCATGCGGTAGGCCTCGGCGGGATCGGTGTAGACGGTGAGGCTTTCCCCTTCCTCCTCCAGGTCCAGGGCGCCCAGCTCAATGGCCGCCTCCTGAGCCCTTTCGCTGTTCTCGGCTACGATGACCCCCTTGCGCTCAAACTGCCAGGCCACGCTCCCCGAGGTGCCCAAAGAGCCCCCGTACTTGCCGAAGACGTGGCGTACCTCCCCGGCGGTGCGGTTGCGGTTGTCCGTGAGGGCGTAGACCAGGACCGCCACCCCACCCGGGGCGTAGCCCTCGTAGACGATCTCCTCGTACTGCTCGGCGCCTTCCCCGCCCCCTTGGAGCTTCTGCAGGAGGCGCTCGATGTTCTCCATGGGCACGTCGTCGGCCCGGGCGGCCTCAATGGCGTTCCTGAGCTGGACGTTGGCCTCGGGGTAGGGGCTTCCCCCGGCCCGGGCCGCGGCCTGGATGGCCCTCAGGTGCTTGGAGATGATCTTGCCGCGCTTGAGGTCGTTGGCGGCCTTCTTGCGCTTGATCTGTGCCCACTTGCTATGACCGGCCATGGCTCACCTCACCCATTATAGCCACCGCCTCCAGCACCCTCTCCGCCAGCCGCTCCCCTGCCTCGCGGAAGGGGTGGAAGAGGAGGTTGACCCCCGCCCCCTGGAGCACGGGGTCCTCCTCCAGGTGGAAGCTGGTGGCCGCGAGGATCCCGGGAAAGCCCCGCTCCTTGAGCCAGCGGGCCGCCAGGAGCTTGGCCTCGAGGTCCGGCAAGGCCAGGACCACGGCCTTGAGGCCCTTTAGGTCCAGCCGCTCCCAAAGCTCCGGGTCCTCGGCGTCCCCGTAAAGGACCCGCCGCCCCTTGGCCCGGTGCCGCTCCACCTTCTCCGGGTCGGCGTCCAGGCCCAGGGGCCGCTCCCCGGCTCCCTCCAGCACCCGGTAGACCGCCCCCCCGGTACGCCCCATCCCCACCACCAGGACCGTGGCCCCGTCCAGGCGCTCGGGCTCCTGGTCCGGGTGGAGGCCCTTCCGTTCCAGGCGCAGGAGCCAAGGCTCCAGCCGCTTGTAGAGGACATGGCTGTACCGGGCCACCGGGGCGGAGAGGGCCATGGATAGGGCCACGGTCAGGGCCAAGGTGGTGAGGCCCAAGGGCAGGAAGCCTGCCCGTTCCAGGACCACCCCCACGATGAGGGCGAACTCCGAGTAGTTGCCCAGGTAGAGCCCCGCCACGAAGCCCGTGCGGGCCCGCAGGCCCAGGAGGAGGAAGAGGGCGAAGAAGAGGGGGGTTTTGAGGAGGGAGAGGAGGAGCAACCCCCCCACCGCGGCCACGTCCACCCCCCCTAGCCCCTCCCGCAGGCCAATCTCTAGGAAAAAGGCCACCAAAAAGGCTTCCTTCAGGCTCCACAGGGCCTTGCCCATCTCCGCCCCCTTGGGGTGGCCGGAGAGCAGGGTTCCCGTGAGGAGGGCCCCCAGCTCCGGGGAGAGGCCCACCTGCCGGAACCCCTCCCCTCCCAGAAGGGCCAGGGCCAGGCCAAAAAGGACCAAAAGCTCCTCGTGTCCGCTCTTTTCCAAAAGCCACCCCACCCCCCGGCGCAGGAGGGGGAAGAGGAGGAGGAAGGCGGCCCAGGGACTCACGCCTGCCCCCCCGTACAGGGTGAGGAGGCCCACGGCCACCAGGTCCTGCAGGACCAGGATGCCCACGGCCAGGCGGCCATGGTAGGTGGTGAGCTCCTTTTTGTCCTCCAGGAGCTTGGCCACCAAAACCGTGCTGGAAAAGGCCAGGGCCAGGGCCAGGGGGGGGTGGCCCACCAGGGCCAGGGCGGCCAGGGCAAAGAGGAGGAGGTGTAGCCCCCCTGCCCCCAGAACCCGGACCTCCAGAAGGTCCTGCAGGCGAAGCTTGAGCCCCACGCTGAAGAGGAGGAGCAGGACCCCTATCTCCGCCGCATGGCGCAGGAACTCGGTTTCTCCCAGGCCGAGCCCCCGCAGGGCGAAGCCCGCACCCAGGTAGCCCACCAGGGGGGGCAGGCCCAGGCGGTTGGCCAAGAGGCCCAGGGCGAAGGCGCAGGCCACCCAGAGGGCTTCCATGCCCCAAGGCTAGCAAAGAAAACGCCTAGGGCCAGGGGTGTGCTTCCCCTGGCCCTACACCGCCCGGATTACTTTCCGCCGCCGGCCAGGGCCTTGTCCAGGGCTTCCCTCCACTTGGCGAAGTCCATGTACCCCCCGTACTTCTCCCCGTTGACGAAGAAGGTGGGGGTGCCGGTGAGGCCCAGGTCGGTGGCCAGCTTCTGGTCGGCCAGGACCCCTTCCCGGTGCCGCCCCGAGGCCAGGCACCCGGCAAAGGCTTCCTGGTCCAGGCCCATCTGCCCGGCCAGGTCGGCCAGGTAGCGGTCCAGGGCGGCGCCTTCCAGGTTGCCCCAGGAGGTGGCGGCCCGGAAGAGGACCTCGTGGTACTCGTAGTAGCGGCCCTGGTCGGCGGCACAGGCGGCGGCCTCCCCTGCCCGGATCACGCCGGCCTGGCCGGGGAAGGGGAAATCGCGGAAGAGGTAGCGTACCTTGCCCGTGTCGATGTACTCGGCCTTGATCCGGGGGAGGACCTGGAGGGCGTGGTTCTGGCAATGGGGGCAGAGGTAGTTGGAGAAGTCCACCACCACCACCGGGGCGTCCTCCCGGCCCAGGGCAAACCGGGCCCCCTGGGCGGGGTCCAGCCCGGCCTTCCCCTTGGGGCCCAGGAGGATCCAGCCCAGGCACAGGAGGGCCAGGCCCACCCCTACGAGAACCATGGCGCGCTGCATGGGCCTACTCTACCACGTCCCAGGTGAGAAGCCCTTAGCCCCGGTAGGGGGCCTGGCGCGCCTCCCCCTCGGGGGTGAGGTAGAAGGGGTTGGCGTCGGTGGACACCAGGGTTTCCCGCTCCACCGCCTCTTGGATGTCCTTGGGCAGGACGAACATGGCCTCCAGGTAGGGGGCGGAGAGGTGGCGCAAGGGCAGGTTACGCTCCCGGATGCGGGCCTCGAGGACCCCCTCGGAGAAGGCGGCGGGGTCAAAGGCGTCCGAGGCCAGGAGGAAGCCGAAGTTGAGGAAGAAGCCGGGGATGTGGTTTTTGTAGCTCCGCACGTAGCGGAAGGCCTCCCGCACCGTGCGGTGGATCACCGGGTGGACCCGGTGGTGGGTGAGCATGATCATCCCCGCTTGCATGCCCATCACCCCTCCGGGGTTCAGGTGGGCCTTCACCAGGCGGTAGAACTCCACCGTGTAGAGGAGGCGGGCGGGGTTGTCCTCCCCCACGGGGTCCGTGAGGTCAATGAGGACCACGTCGTAGCTTTCCTGTGTGCGCTCCAGGTAAGCCCGGGCATCCTCAATGATCAGGACGCTCCGGGGATCGTCAAAGGCCCCTTGGTGCCACTCGGGCATGTGGGCCTTGGCCAGCTCCACCAGCTCCCCGTCGATGTCCACCATGACCGCCCGTTCCACCGTGGGGTGCTTCAGCACCTCCCTGAGGGTGGCCCCTTCCCCGCCCCCCACGATGAGGACGGTCTTGGGCTCGGGGTGGGCCAGCATGGCCGGGTGGACCAGGGTTTCGTGGTAGACGTACTCGTCCCGTTCTGTGCTCTGCACGTCCTTGTCCAGGACCAGGACCTTGCCGAAGCCCTGGGTTTGGAAGAGGAAGTAGTCCTGGTACCGGGTGCGGCCGGAAGCGATGACCCGCTCCATGCGCCGCACCATGGTCTCAAAAGGGGTGATGTGCTCAAAGAAGTACATCCCGTAGTCCATGCCTAACCTCCTCCGGCGCCGAAAGCCCGGCGCTTGATGGCGTGTTCCGTCCCCCGCCAGTAGCGGAAGGCCGACTCCTCCTTGGCCCCGAAGGCCCGGGAGAGCCCCTTGAGCACCTCCTCCGGGTCCACCCCGTCCCGGTAGAAGTAGAGGTCCAGGGTGGCGGAGGCGTTGTCCTCGGGCCAGGTGTGGATCATCACCGCCGCCACCGGGCTCACCACCGCCGCGGAGAGGCCCTGGGGATGGAACTTGTAGACCACGGACTGGGCCGAGCCCCTGGGGGCCCCCAGGCGCATCACCGCGTCCAGGAGGGCGGCCTCTACCATCTTGGGGTTTTCCAGCACGTCCAGATCGCAGCCGTAGATCTCCGCTACCCAGCGCCCGCCCGGCACCGTTTCCACAAGGGGCCATCTTAGCACACCCTTAGCCGAAAAAGTCCTTGAGCTGCTCCTTGCTGACCAGGACCTCCCGGGGCTTGGAGCCCTTGGAAGGCCCCACGATGCCCATGGCCTCCAGGGCGTCCATGAGCTTGCCGGCCCGGGCGTGGCCGATGGAAAGCCGCCGCTGCAGGCGGCTTACCGAGCCGTACCCCTCCTCCACCACGATCTCCGCCGCCTTGCGCAGGAGGGGGTCGGAGAAGTCCACCTCCCCGGGTCCAGCCCCTTCCGGGGCCTTGGGGGGCTCAAAGTCGGCCCCGTACAGCTCGGCGAAGCGGTCCTCGAGGCTCTGCCCCCGCAGGAAGCCGCTCAGGCGGGCCACCTCCTCCTCGGAGAGGTAGGGCACCTGCAGGCGCACCGGCTTGGGCAGGCCCGGCTGGAGGAAGAGGGCATCCCCCTGGCCGATGAGCTTCTCCGCCCCCTGGGTGTCCAGGATGGTGCGGGAATCAAAGCCGCTGGCCACGGCGAAGGCCAGGCGGGCGGGGATGTTCACCTTGATGAGGGAGGTGAGGATGTCCACGCTGGGCCGCTGGGTGGCCAGGATGAGGTGCATCCCCGTGGCCCGGCTCATCTGGGCCAGGCGGAGGATGGCCGCCTCCACCTCCTTGGGGGCGGTCATCATCAGGTCCGCCAGCTCGTCCACCACGATGACCAGGTAGGGAAGGGTTTCCCCGCCCTCCCTTTCCATCTTGGCGTTGTACTGCTCCAGGTTCCGCGCCCCCACCTGGCTCATGAGGCGGTAGCGGCGTTCCATGTGGGCCACCGCCCCCTGGAGGACCCCGGCGGCCTCCTCGGGGCTCGTGACCACCGGGCGCACCAGGTGGGGGATGCCCTCGTAGGGGGTGAGCTCCACCATCTTGGGGTCAATGAGGAGGAGGCGGAGGGTGGTGGGCAGGTGCTTGAAGAGGAGGCTGGCGATGAGGACGTTGATGGCCACGCTCTTGCCGCTTCCCGTGGAGCCGGCGATGAGGAGGTGGGGCATCTTGGCCAGGTCCCTGACCCAGATCTCCCCCTCAATGCTCTTTCCCAGAACCAGGGGGAGGAGGGCCTTGGCGTTTTGGAAGCCCGGGGAGAGGACGGCCTCGGAAAAGCGCACCAGCTCCCGCCTGGGGTTGGGCACCTCCAGGCCCACGGTGTTCTTCCCCGGGATGGGGGCCTCCACCCGCACCGCCCCCACGGCCAGGGCCCGGGCCAGGTCGTTCTGCAGGCTCTGGATGCGGCTGATCTTCTCCCCGGGGGCGGGGAGGAGCTCGTAGCGGGTCACGCTGGGCCCGCGGGCGTGGCCCACCACCTCGGCCTGCACCCCAAAGTGGCGCAGGGTTTCCCCGATGGCCCGCTTGAGCCGCTCGGCCTCCTCCTCCAGGCCCCGGGTGGCCCCCTTGGCCTCGGGCGGGTCCAGGAGGTCGGGGGTGGGGAGGGCCAGGGCGGCACCCCGGGGGGTGGGGGCTTGGGGGGGTGGGGGAGGGGCGGCTTTGGGGGGTGCCGGTTCCGGCTCGGGGAAGACCAGGTCCAGATCCAAGGGTTCCGGGGCCGGGGCCTCCTTGGGGCTTGGCGGTGGGGTGCCGGTGAGGAGGGCCCTCAGGGCCTCGGCCTGGGCCTCCTGGGGCTTGGTGAGGAAGGGAAACCAAGCCGCCAAGGCCTCCTGCCGCCCTTCCAGGTCGGCCACCAGGCCGGCCAGGGCTTCCCAGCGGGCCTTCCGTTCCTCCCTTAGGCGCATGGCCTGGAGAAGGCCGGGGAGCCCCCTCCCCAGCCGGGGCGGGGTGGAGAGGCTTTGGTACCGGGCCAGGAGCCCTTGGGCCTCGAGGAAAAGGGCTGCCCGCCGTTCCTCCAGGGCCTGGCGCAGGGGGCCCTCCCCGGGGAGGGAGTGCTTCAAGGCCTCCAAGAGGCCCTTTAGCCTGGGCTCCAGGGGCCTGGCGTCCCCTTCCATCTGCCGTTTTACCTCCCCAAGCCGCTCCTCCAGGAAGGCCTTGAGGGCCTGCTCCACCCCGGGGAGTTCTTCCGGGGCGAGGCTTTGCGCCAAGGCCTCCAAGGCCTTGTGCTCCGGATAAAGCCGGGCCAGGTGGGCGATCTGCCTCCGGAGGAGGAGGGCCTTCAACCGGTAGCGGGTCCGCCGCACCCCCGCTACCCCCAGGCGCAGCCCCTGGAGGAGAAGGGCCAGGGGCGGCTTCCCCCGCCACAGGTCCAGGACCAGGCTGGCCAGGAGGAGGGGGAGGAGGAGGCCCAAGGCCCCGGCCTGGGCGGTGAGGTGGGCCCGCACCCCCTGGCCCAGGTGCCCGGAAAGGGGGCCCAGGAGGGGGAGGAGGCTAAAGGCCAGAAGGAAAAGGAAGAGGAGATGGCGCAGAAGGGGTTTCAGGGGCTTTTGCCGGAAGAGGGCGCCGGCGAGGAGGAAAAGGCCCAAGGGAAGAAGGTAAGCCGGCAGGCCCAGGGCCTCGTAGAGCCTTTCCCTAAGGAAGGCCCCCAGGGCCCCGGTGGGGAGGGGCAGCAGGGGGGAAAGGAGAAAGAAGCCCGCCCCCGCGGCCAAGGCGGCGGAGGTTTCCAGATCGGGGTTGCGCGTGGGCTTCGCGGCTTTCCGCTTGGCCATCGGAAGGATTATAACCCTTGGAAAGGGCAAAGAAAGCCCCCGGGGGTGCGGCCCCCGGGGGGTGGGGCGGGGCTAGCGCTTCAGCTCCCGGATGACCGCCTGGGTCAGGTCGGTGTCCTCGTCGGCGTAGACCACCAGCCCCGACTGGGCCGCCACCTGCCGGCTCATGACCACGGCGAAGCCTTGGGCCTTGGCCACCTTGGCGATGGCCTGGTCCACGTCCTCCAGGATGGGCTTGAGCACCGGGTTCTGCCGGTCCTGCCATTTCTTCACCGTGTCCTGGTAGGTCTTGAGGAGGGCGTCGTAGTCCTGCCGCTCCTTGGCCGTGGCCTGCCCCGAGGCGATCTTCTGGTTCAAGGGTTTCAGCTTCTCCTCCAAGGGGGCGATCTCCTTGCGGGCCTGGGCCTGCAGGTCCTGGACCTTCTTGTAGTCGGGGTGGGCCTGCACCAGAGCGTCGGCGTCCACGAAGCCCACCCGGGTGGAGAGGGTCTTGTTCTGGGCCAGCATGGGGGTGAGGAGGGCCCCCAGGGCCAGGAGGAGGGCGGCCAGGGAAAAGCGCTTCATGGAGGAAAGCCTAACGGCTTGCGGTGAAGCCTGCGTGAGAGAAACCCCCCTTCCCCTTGGCCCCTGGGCGGGGTATCCTCCCCGGAGGAGGTGATGGGTGTGCGCAAAGCTTGGCTTCTTCTGGCGCTTCTGGCCTTGGGTACCGGGGCCTTGGCCCAGCGGGCGGTTTCCTTCCGCCTTTCCCTGCCCCCGGCGGGGCTTGGCCTTGGCCTCGAGGCTCCCCTGGAGCGGAACCTGGCCTTCCGGGGTTTTGTGGACCTCTTCCCTGGCGGGCCCAACGTCCTGGCCGCGGGGGAGGTTCTCTTCAAGCCCGATCTGGGCCAGCTGGACCGGGACCTTAGGGGGATCCGGCCTTACTTCGGCGGCGGGCTGGCCGGGTACTTTGGCGGGGCAGGGGAGGTGGGGCTCCACCTCTCCTTGGGGGTGGAGTTCCTCCTGGATGCCCGCACCGGCCTTTTCCTGGACGGGGAGTACTTTTACCCCTTTGGAGGCCCGGGCCACTTTGGCCGTACGGTGATCGGGGCTAACCTGCGCTAACCTTCCTTTTCCTCCCCCGTCCAGAAAACCTGGACGGGGGACATTGTTCACCGTCACCTGGGGTAAACTGAGGCTTGGAGGTGAAAGCATGCTGGTCAGGGACTGGATGACCCAAGACCCCCTCACCGTGGCCCCGGATACCCCGGTATTGGAAGCCATCAACCTGTTGAAGCAGAAGCGTTTCCGCCGTCTGCCCGTGGTTAAGGACGGGAAGCTTTTGGGCCTGGTGACCGACAAGGACCTGAAGGACGCCATGCCCTCCAAGGCCACCACCCTCTCCGTCTGGGAGATGAACTACCTCCTTTCCAAGCTCACGGTGCAGGAGGTGATGGCCAAGCCCGTGATCACCGTGGGGGCGGAGGAGCCCTTGGAGAAGGCCGCCCTCCTCATGGAGGAGAAAAAGATCGGCGGCCTTCCCGTGATGGAAGGGGAGCGACTGGTGGGGATCATCACCGTAACCGACGTGCTCCGGGCCTTCATCGAGGTCCTGGGCTTGAGGCTTGGGGGCCTGCGCCTCACCGTGGACATCCCCGATGTGCCCGGGGCCCTGGCCCAGATGGCCCAGGCGGTGCCGCCGGCCAACATCGTCTCCATCGCCACCGCCGCCCATCTGGAGGGCTACCAGCGCCTGGTCCTCCGGGTGGTGGGGGAGGACGTGGCCGGGGTGCCCGAGCGCCTGAAGGCCGCGGGGGAGCGGGTGGTGGACGTCCGCCCGGGCTAGGCCCCGTTGCGGTAGGCGGGGTAGGAGCCCAAGACCTTCAGGAAGGCGGCCCGCCGCAGGAGGCCTAGGAGGGCCTGGGCCGGCCCCGGGTCCTCCAGGTGGCCTTCCAGGTCCAGGTAGAAGAGGTAGCTGAACGGCTTGTCCCGCCTGGGCCGGGACTCCAGCTTGGTGAGGTTCACCCCGGCCTCGGCGAAGACCTGGAGGGCTTCTAAAAGCCCCCCAGGGCGGTGGCGCACGGCGAAGACGATGCTGGTCTTGTGGCTCCCCTCGCCTTTGGGGGCTTCCTCCCGGCCGATGACGAAGAAGCGGGTGTAGTTGTGGGGGTAGTCCTCGATGTTCTCCGCCAGGACCTGAAGGCCATAGAGTTCCGCCGCCCGCCGGCTGGCGATGGCCCCCACCCCGGGCTCGGGATGCTCGGAAAGGGCCCGGGCGGCCCCGGCGGTGTCGTAGACCGGGATGGGGGTGAGGCGCATCCGGGCCAGGAAGCCGTCGCACTGGGCCAGGGCCTGGGGGTGGCTCTTCACTGCCTTAAGGTCCTTGAGCGCGGTGCCCGGGGGGGCCAGAAGGCAGTGCTCCACCTTGTGGACGATCTCCCCCACCACGTGCAGGTCGCTTTCCAGGAGGAGGTCATAGGTTTGGTTGATGCTCCCGGCGGTGGTGTTCTCCACCGGCACCACCCCTAGGTCCGCCTCCCCTCCTTCCACCGCCTCAAACACCTGGTGGAAGGTGGGGAAGCCCAAGGGGATGGCCCCGGGGAAGGACTTGAGGAGGGCCTCCTCGCTGTAAGCCCCCTCCGTGCCCTGGAAGGCGATCCTCATGCCCTTCATGGTACACCGCCGATAGACAGGAAAAACCCGCTGGCGTAGCATGGCCTTCGTGGCGCGGTTGCTCGTGGTGGACGATGACCCCCGCATCCGCCACCTCTTGGAGGTGGTCCTCTCGGGTTCGGGCCACGAGGTGGTGCTGGCGGACTCGGCCAAGGCCGCCTTGGAGTACCTGCGGCAGGAAACCCCGGACCTGATCCTCTTGGACATCATGATGCCCGATATGGACGGCCTGACCCTTCTTGGGCGCATCCGGGCGGTGCGCCGTCTGTCCAAGGTTCCGGTGATCATGTTCACCGGGGGTGGCCGGGAGCTGGAGGGGCCAAGCCGCGCCCTGGGGGCGGATCTTTTCCTGGAGAAGCCCATTACCGGGCGGCGCCTCAAGGAGGCGGTAGAGGGCCTTTTGGCCCGGGAGGGGTATCTGCTGCCCACGGGGGAGCGGGTGGCCTCCTTGGAGGAGGTGGGGGCCCGCCTGCGCCAGGCCCTGCCGGAGGAGGCCCGCTTCCGCGCCCTTTGGCTCAAGACGGGAAGCCGCCGGGCCCTCCTGGGGAACCTGGTGGCCAAGGGGTGGACCGAGGCCCTTTTGCGGCGCATCCTTCCCGGGGACTACGACCTCTTTGACCTGTTGGGCCACCTGGCCTACGGCTGGCCCCTTGTTCCCCTGAAGGAGCGGGCGGCCAAGGTCCAGGACCCCCGTTTTGCCTCCCTTCTCCAGGCCTACCTGCGGGAGATGCGCCTGCCCTTGGAGGAAGGGGAACTTCTGGAAGAGCTGGCCCAGGCCCTGTACGCTTAGGGGGTGCCTGAGCTTGTAGAGATCCCCGACCCCGAGGCCTGGAACCGTTTGGTGGCCTCCTTTCCCATTACCAGCGCCTTGCAGTCCTGGGGCTGGGGGGAGGTGAAGCGCCTTTCCGGCTGGACCCCTAAGCGCCTGGCCGTGTACCAGGGGGAGGTCCCCCTCGGGGCGGCCCAGGTCCTCCTGCGCCCTTTGCCGGGAGGGTTGCGCCTGGCCTATGCCCCCAGGGGACCAGCCCTGGGGCGTTTAGAGGACCTGCCCGCCGTGGCCCGGGCCCTGGCCCGAGGGGTAAGGGCCGCGCATCTGGTCCTGGAGCCGGAGGTGGGTTTGGGGGCGGAGGAGGAAGTCCCTGGCTTTCCCGGTCTTTTGCCCGAGGAACCCATCCAGCCCGGATTTTCCCTGTGGCTGGACCTTACCCAGGGGGAGGAGGCCCTCCTTAGGGGCATGAAGGAAATGCACCGGAGGAACGCCCGCCTGGCCCTCAAGCGCACCCAGCTTTCCGTGGAGGGGGAGGGGGCTTTCCCGGAGTTTTTCCGCTTGTTTGCGGAAACCAACCGCCGGGCTAAGCTCCTGCAGCACGCTGAGGACTACTACCGGGCCGTGCTTCGGGAGATGAACCAGCCCCTAGGGGAGGCCTTCATCGCCCTGGCCCGCAAGGAGGGGGAGGCCTTGGCGGCAGGGCTTTTTGTGGCCTTTGCCGGCAAGGTGGACTACCTCTATGGGGGAAGTAGCCGCGCCCACCCCGAGGCCAAGGCCCCCATGGGCATGCACCTGGCCGCCATCCGCCATGGCATAAGCCGGGGCTACCACACCTACGATCTCTGGGGCGTGCCCCGCACCCCGGAAGGGAGCCACGCCGAGGGTATCTGGCGCTTCAAGGAAGGCTTTGGCGGGAGGCGGGTGCGTTTTCCTGTCTACACCCTGCCCCTCAGCCCCCTCTACCGGCCCCTCAAGACCCTCCTGCGCCTGCGCAAGACCTGGGTGAACCTCCGGGTGCGGGGCAACCCGCGGGATGTGCTGGGGTAGCGGCTCTTGTCATCTTTCTCAAGGCCTCCTGGATAAGGTGGAAGCGTGGTGCGGTTCCTCTTCCTCCTCTTCTTGGTCTTAGGACTTGCTTTCCTGAGCCTCTTGCACCGGGGTTCTGAGGCCTCTTTGAGACCGGAGGCGGTGCGCCTTATGGGGGTGGAGTTCCTCCTTTTCCCCGAGGAAGAGGGGGTAGAGTGGCGCTTCGTGGCCCGGGAGATGGTGGAGGAAGGGGGGATGTTCCGCATCCGCGGGGGGCTTTTGGGGGAGCGGTGGGTGGAGGGCCGGCTGGACCTGCGCCTTTTCGCCCCGGAGGTGGCGGTGGAGCCCGGGGACAACCTGCGGGCCCCCTATGCCCGGGCGGAGATCCTCAAGGGGTGTTACCGCCTAGAACTTTCCGCCCCCGGCCTGGGGGAGGTCCTCATCCGCCAGAAGGAGGGCTTCTTCGCCCCTTGGGTGCGCATTGAAGCCCCAAACCTCCGCGGGGAGGCCCAGGCCTTCCGCTCCGACTTCGCCCTGGAGCGCCTCGAGGCCCAAGCCCCCCGGTTTGAGTTCCCCGCTGGGGGAACCTTTGGCCCTTGTACCGTGGAAGGAGGGAGTTCGTGAGACGAGCGGTTTGGCTTTCCCTTATCGGTTTGGCCTTGGCGGCTTCGGGGGTGCGGGTGATCCAGGTGGAAGGGGGGAGGCTTTCCGGGGACCTGCGCTACGGCCCCTGGACCTTTGAGGGGGAGGTGCGGGGCCGGGTCAAGGACCTGGAGATCCGCGCCCCCAGGGCCACCCTCACCGCCCCCAAGGGCAAGACCATGCAGGAGGCGGAAGGGGAGCGGGAGGCCCGCTTTGAGGGCGGGGTGGCGGTCCGAAGGGGCCGGGTGGAGGCCCAGGGGCCGGCCCTGGTCTACCGGGAGAGGACCGGGGAAGGGGAGCTTTTGGGGCCAGCCCGCATGCGCCAGGAGCCCCGGCCAGGAGAGGATCCGGTGGAGGTGGAGGCCAGCCGCATGGCCTTCCAGGTGGACACCGACACCTCCACCAGTGAGAACGCCCTCCTGAAAAGCGGCAACCAGGAGGGACGGGCAGGCTTCGTCTACTACGAGGAGGAGAAGGGCCTCGCCGTCTTTACCGACCCCAAGGAGGTGGTCCTCACCCGCAAGCGCCGGGACGGGGACCTGGTCATCCGGGCCAAGGAGGTGCGGAGCCTCACCGGCCCCAAACGCCTCATCGCCACCGGTGGGGTGCGCCTGGTGGACGGGGACCTGGTCACGGTGGGGGAGAGCCTCTACTACGACGACACCACCGGGGAGGCCATCGTCTTGGGCAGGCCGGCGGTGAGCGAGAACAAAAAGGAGGGGTTTAGGCTTTCCGGAAGCACCCTCCTCCACAACGTGAACCGCCACCAGGTGCGGGTCTACGGCCGGGCCTTCCGCCTCCCGGTGGAGGAGTTCCGGAAACTGGGCGAACGCTGAGGCTGGGGCTCATGGCTTTTCCTGCTCGCCTGGCCCTAGGGCTTGCCCTTCTTCTCGTCCTTTGGGCCTTGGGGCAGGAAACCTTCCGCCCCGAGGTGGAGCTCACCCGCAAGGAGAAGCGGGTGGTGGCCTGGGTGAGCGGGGAGGAGGAAAGCCTTTTCTACGCCGACTACGGGGACCTCTGGGTGGGGGTCCTGGAAGACCTGGCCCAGGACCGGGTCCGGGTGGGGGGGCGTACCTTTTTCCGGGACGAGGGGAGCGCCTTGGAGGAGGGGCTGAAGCCGGGGGAGAGGGTGGAGGCCGCCTATAACCCCGACCTCCTGCGGGAGGAAGCCCCCTACCTCATGCGCCTGCGGCGGGCGGGGGAGGCCAAGGCCGAGCGGTACCTGCGCCTGGTCCTCTTTGACCCCAAGGGGGTGGAGGTGCGCCTGGGGGAGACGGTGCGGGCCTCGGGGCCCTTGGCGGTGGTGGAGCGGGGAGGAAGGGAGGAGCTTTTCCTCTCCGGGGGGGAGGCCCGGTACCTGGAGGCGGAGGGCCGCCTGGAGGTGAAGCCCCTTCCCGGGGAGGTGGCCGTGGCCGAGGGGGGGGTTTGGGTAAAGGGGCGCCGCCTGCGCTACCTGAACGACACGGGGGAGGCCCTTTTGGAAGGCCCCCTCGAGGTGCGCCGGGAGGGGGAGAAACCCCTTTCGGGGAAAGCGGGAAGCCTCCGCTACCTCCTGGACGAGGACCGCCTCTGGCTCCTCGGGGGGGTGGAGCTCGTCCAGGGCGGCCGGACCACCCAGGCGGAGCGGGCCCTCCTGCGGGAGAAGGAGGGGTACGCCTACCTCTACGGCGGCGTGGAAAGCCGGGAGGAAAAGGGGTACGTCCGGGGGGAGCGGGTGCGCTACGCCCTCAAGACCGGGGAGGTCCTGGTCCTGGGCAAGGTGGCGGGGGAGTTCCGGGAACCCTAGGCGGGGATGCCGGCCATCATGAGGCCCAGGCGTTCCTCCGTGGCCTCCTCGGGAGTCAGTTCCCCCACGATCCGCCCCTCGTACAGGACCAGGATGCGGTCGGCGAGGCTTAAGACCTCGGAGAGGTCGGCGGAGACCAAAAGCACCGCCAGTCCCCGGTCCCGGGCCTCCACCAGCCGCTGGTGGATGAACTCAATGGCCCCCACGTCCACCCCCCGGGTGGGCTGGGCGGCGATGAGGAGCCGGGGTCCCCGCAGGAGCTCTCGCCCCACCACGATCTTCTGCTGGTTTCCCCCGGAGAAGCGCCGCGCGGAGAGCTCCGTGGAGCGGGGCCGGACGTCAAAGGCCTCCACCAAGCTCTTGGCGTGGGCTTCGGTGGCCTTGGGGTCCAGAAAGCCCAGGAAGCCCCGGAAAGGAGGGCGGTGCTGGTCCCCGAGGATGGCGTTCTCCCGCACGGAGAAGTCCAGGACCAGGCCCCGGGCGTGCCGGTCCTCGGGGATGTGGCTTATCCCCTTTTCCCGCACCTTCCGGGCTAGGGGGGGGAGGGGCTCCCCCAGGTAGCGCGCCACGCCCCGGTGGGGACGGAGGCCGGCCAGGGCCTCCACCAGCTCCGTCTGGCCGTTTCCCTCCACGCCGGCGATGCCCACGATCTCCCCGGCCCGCACCCGGAAGCTGACCCCCTTGAGGCGGGGCGGGGCGGCAAACCCCTCCACCTCCAGCACCACCTCCCCCGGCCTGGCCGGACCCTTGTGCACCCGCAACACCACCTCCCGGCCCACCATCATCCGGGCCAGGGCCTCGAGGGAGGTCTCGGCGGTGCGCACCGTGCCCACCACCCTCCCATCCCGGATCACCGTGACCCGGTCGGAGACCGAGAGGACCTCCTTCAGCTTGTGGCTGATGAAGATGGCCGCGTTGCCCTTGGCCACGTAGGCTCTCAGGAAGCGGAAGAGCTCCTCGGCCTCCTGGGGGGTGAGGACGGCGGTGGGCTCGTCCAGGATCAGGATCCTGGCCTGGCGGTAGAGGGCCTTCAGGATCTCCACCCGCTGCTGTAGGCCCACGGGCAGGTTCTCGATCCTTTCGTCCAGGGGGACCTGGAAGCCCAGCTCCTCCATGAGGGCCGTGGCCCGCTTCCGGGCTTCCTCCAGGTTCAAAAAGAGGGGGCTTCCCGGTTCCAGGCCCAGGACCAGGTTTTCCAGCACCGTGAAGGGTTCCACCAGCATGAAGTGCTGGTGGACCATGCCGATGCCGTGGGCGATGGCGTCCAGGGGGCTTTTGGGCCGGTAGGGCTTCCCGTTCACCCAAATCTCCCCCAGGTCGGGGGGTTGGAGGCCGTACACGATCTTCATGAGGGTGGACTTGCCCGCCCCGTTCTCCCCCACCAGGGCCAGGACCTCCCCCCAGGCCAGGTCCAGGGAGATGTGGTCGTTGGCCAGGACCAGGGGGAAGCGCTTGGTGATGTCCTTGAGGACCAGGGCCTTCTCCACGCCCGGAGTATACAAAAAGGCCGGGGGTTTCCCACTTCCCCCGGCCTTGCGGGCTTACCCTTAGCGCTTCTCGGGCACCTTGAGCTGGCCCTTAAGGATCTGCCGCTTGAGCACCTCCAGCTTGCTCACCACGGCTGCGGGGATCAGGGCCTTGTTGTACTTGTCCAGGGCGTAGCCCACCCCGTTGTTGACCAGGCCGAACTCCCGCACCCCGCCCTTGAAGGTCTTCTGCGCCACGCTCTTGATGACCTCGTAGGTGGCCACGTCCACCCGCTTGAGCATGGAGGTGAGGCCGTGGTTCAGGGTGGCGGGGTTGTTGTCGGTGTCGCCCAGGTAGTTCTGGTTGGCGTCCACGCCGATGAAGAAGAGGGGGGTGGCCTTGGTGCCGTCGGTGCCGCAGGCCTTGGTGTAGTCGGCGTACTTGGTCACCTTGGCGTAGGGGTCGGCCTTGCGCACGAAGCGGACGGCGCCCCCTTGCTTGAGGCACTTGGTCTGCTTCACGTAGTCGATGAGCCCCAGGCCGGAGCCCCCGGCGGCGGCGTAGATGATGTCCGCCCCCTGGCGCACCTGGGCGGCGGCGATCTCCTTGGCCTTGGCCGGGTCGTTCCAAGCGGCGGGGGTATTGCCCACGTAGCCCACCAGGACCTTGCCCTGGATCTTGTCCTCCTTGAAGGCGTACTCCGCCCCGGCGCGGAAGCCGGCCTCAAACTTGTGGATCAGGGGGATGTCCATGCCCCCGATGAAGCCCACCACCCCGGTGCGGCTCAGCTTGCCCGCGATGTACCCCACCAGGAAGCTCCCCTCGTGCTCGCGGAAGACCAGGCCCACGGCGTTGGGAAGCTTCCCCTCCCCGGGCACGGCGTCGATCACGGCGAAGTTCACCTTGGGGAACTCCTTGGCGTTGGCGGTGATGGCGGGCTCGTTGGCGAAGCCTACCCCGATCACCAGGTCAAAGCCCTCTTCGGCGAAGGTGCGGATGCCCTGGCCTACCTGGGAGGGGTCGGCGGGCTCAAAGTCAAAGAGCCTGACGCCGAAGTCCTTGGCCGCCTTCTGGGCCCCTTCCCAGGCAGACTGGTTGAAGGAGCGGTCAAACTTGCCGCCGGCATCAAAGGCGATACCCACCCGGATCTGGGCCAGGCTGAGGCCCAGGGCCATTACCGCTACCAGCGCGAGGATACGTTTCATCTTCACCTCCAACGGCTATGCGCCAAGGGTATTATATCCACGGCCTAGTAAACTCAAGGCATGACCCTCGAGGCCGCCCGCAAGCGGGTCAATGAGCTGCGCGACCTCATCCGCTACCACAACTACCGCTACTACGTCCTGGATGACCCAGAGATCTCCGACGCGGAGTACGACCGCCTGCTACGGGAGCTTAAGGAGCTGGAGGCGCGTTTCCCCGAGCTCAAAACCCCCGACTCCCCCACGGAGCAGGTGGGGGCAGGGCCTTTGGAGGCCACCTTCCGCCCGGTCCGCCACCCCACCCGGATGTACTCCCTGGACAACGCCTTCAGCCTGGAGGAGGTCAAGGCCTTTGAGGAGCGCATCGCCCGGGCCCTGGGGCGGGAGGGGCCTTTCCTCTACGCGGTGGAGCACAAGGTGGACGGGCTCTCCGTGAACCTCTATTACGAGGAAGGGGTTCTGGTCTACGGGGCCACCCGGGGGGATGGGGAGACGGGGGAGGAGGTGACGCAAAACCTCCTCACCCTCCCCACCCTGCCGCGGCGGCTTAAGGGGGTGCCGGAGCGCCTGGAGGTCCGGGGGGAGGTCTACATGCCCCTCGAGGCCTTCCTCCGCCTCAACGAGGAGCTGGAGGAAAAGGGGGAGAAGGTCTTCAAGAACCCCAGGAACGCCGCTGCTGGCTCCCTGCGGCAAAAGGACCCGCGGGTCACGGCCCGAAGGGGCCTGAGGGCCACCTTCTATGCCCTGGGCCTGGGCCTGGAGGAGACGGGCCTGCGCTCGCAGCTGGAGCTTCTCCATTGGCTTAGGGAAAAAGGCTTTCCCGTGGAGCACGGCTTCACCCGCGCCCTGGGGGCGGAAGGGGTGGAGGAGGTCTACCAGGACTGGCTCCAAGGGCGGCGCGCCCTGCCCTTTGAGGCCGATGGGGTGGTGGTGAAGCTGGACGACCTCTCCCTGTGGCGGGAGCTCGGCTACACCGCCCGCTCTCCCCGCTTTGCCATCGCGTATAAGTTCCCCGCGGAGGAAAAGGAAACCCGGCTTCTCCAGGTGGTCTTCCAGGTGGGGCGCACGGGCCGCGTGACCCCGGTGGGGATCCTGGAGCCGGTTTTCCTGGAAGGGAGCGAGGTGAGCCGGGTCACCCTGCACAACGAAAGCTACATTGAGGAGCTGGACATCCGCGTGGGGGACTGGGTTTTGCTGCACAAGGCGGGCGGGGTGATCCCCGAGGTCCTAAGGGTCCTCAAGGAACGGCGCACCGGGGAGGAGAAGCCCATCCTTTGGCCGGAGGTCTGTCCGGAGTGCGGCCACCGCCTGCAGAAGGAGGGGAAGGTCCACCGCTGCCCCAACCCCTTGTGCCCCGCCAAGCGCTTTGAGGCCCTCCGCCACTACGCTTCCCGCAAGGCCATGGACATCGGCGGCCTGGGGGAGAAGCTCATAGAGAAGCTCCTGGAAAGGGGCCTGGTCAAGGACGTGGCCGACCTCTACCGCCTAAGGAAGGAGGACCTGGTGGGCCTGGAGCGCATGGGGGAGAAGAGCGCGCAAAACCTCCTCCGCCAGATCGAGGAGAGCAAGGGGCGGGGCCTGGAACGCCTCCTCTACGCCCTGGGGCTTCCCGGGGTGGGGGAGGTGCTGGCCCGCAACCTGGCGGCCCGCTTCCGCACGATGGACCGGCTCCTCGAGGCCTCCTTGGAGGAGCTTATGGAGGTGGAGGAGGTGGGGGAGCTCACCGCCAGGGGCATCCTGGAAACCCTCCGCGATCCCGCCTTTTTGGACCTGGTGCGCCGCCTGAAGGAGGCCGGGGTGGTCATGGAGGCCAAGGAGGGCGGCGGGGAGGCCTTGAAGGGCCTGACCTTCGTCCTCACCGGGGAGCTTTCCCAACCCCGGGAGGAGGTGAAGGCCCTCCTGCGCCGCCTGGGGGCCAAGGTGACGGACTCCGTGAGCCGCAAGACCAGCTACCTGGTGGTGGGGGAGGGGCCCGGGAGCAAGCTGGAAAAGGCCCGGGCCCTGGGGGTGCCCATCCTTACGGAGGCCGAGCTTTTCCGCCTCCTGGAGGAGCGCGCAGGCAAAGCCCTGGCCCTAGGCTCCGGGACCGAAGACCTTCTCCAGGGCCTCTTTGAGCCTGGAGCCGGAAAGCCCTAGGGCGAGAAGGGCCTTTTCGTAGGCCTCAGGGGTGAGGAGGCCCCTCAGGGCCTGGAGTTCCGTGCGGGAGAGGCTAGCCCCCAGGAGGACGTGCTCCTCAAAGCTTTGCCACGAGAGGGGAACCCGGGCCTTGACCAGCTCGGCCACCGCCCGGGCGTATTCGCGGATCTCCCACTGGGCCTCGGGGGCCAGGCGGAGCTTGAGGAATCCGAAGAGGTTGTGCAGGTCCTGCTTCCAGTAGAACTCGGTGTAGAGCCCCAAGGGGAGGACAACCCTGGCCATCTCCCGGGCGATGCCCCGTTCCAGGAGGGCCTGGTAGGCCCGATAGGCCTCCTTTTCCACCCCTTGGAGGAGGGCCGTGGCTTCAGGGTCTTCCAGCGCCCCTTCCGAACCCTGCTTGTTCTTCCCCGAAGGCTTTCGCCAGGCTTGGGGCTCGTAAAACTCCTCCTTGAGGACCGAGTAGCGCCCCGAAACTTCGTTGACGCTTGCGGTGCGGTGGCGGAACCACTGCCGGGCCACGAAGAGGGGGGCCTTGACGTGGAACTTGAACACCACCATCTCAAAGGGGCTGGTGTGGCGGTGGCGCATGAGGTAGTCGATGAGGGCGGCATCCTCCCGCACCGTCTTGGTCCCTTCGCCGTAGGACACCCGGGCCGCCTGGACCACGGCCCGGTCGTCCCCCATGACGTCCACCAGACGCACAAAGCCCTTGTCCAGCACGGGGATGGCGCTAGGGGGTTCCATGCCCCCAAGTCTACTTGCCTTCGGGCTTCCGGGGTTCTACCCTAGGCGTATGCGGGTCAGGACGCCCTGGGCCTTCAAGCGGAGGCATGGCCGCTACCGAAGGCCTGGCCTTTGCGGGTGAAGAGGGAAGGCCTTAGGATGGAAAGGCTTTGGGGCGCATGGCGCCTTAGGGAGAATGGAGATGCTAACCTTGCCGGATTTTCCCCTGCCGGATGCCAGGGGGCGGTTTGGCCCCTACGGGGGGCGGTACGTCCCCGAAACCCTGATCCCGGCCCTGGAGGAGGTGGAAGCCGCCTACCTCGAGGCCAGGCAGGATCCTCGCTTTTTGGCGGAGCTGGACCATTACCTGAAGCACTTCGCTGGCCGTCCCACCCCGCTTTTTCACGCCCGGCGGCTTTCCGAGTACTGGGGTGGGGCCCAGGTGTACCTGAAGCGGGAAGACCTCCTGCACACCGGGGCCCATAAGATCAACAACACCCTGGGCCAGGCCCTCCTGGCCAAGCGCATGGGCAAGGGGCGGGTGGTGGCGGAAACGGGGGCGGGCCAGCACGGGGTGAGCGTGGCCACGGTGGCGGCCCTCTTTGGCCTGGAGTGCGTGGTCTACATGGGGGAGGAGGACGTGCGGCGCCAGGCCCTCAACGTCTTCCGCATGAAGCTCCTGGGGGCCGAGGTACGGCCCGTGGCCTCGGGTAGCCGCACCCTCAAGGACGCCACCAACGAGGCCATCCGCGACTGGATCACCCACGTGCGCTCCACCTTCTACATCCTGGGCTCGGTGGTGGGCCCCCACCCCTACCCCAGGATGGTGCGGGACTTCCAAAGCGTCATCGGCGAGGAGGTGAAGGAGGAAAGCCTCAGGCGCTTTGGCCGCTACCCCGATGCCCTCATCGCCGCCGTGGGCGGCGGGTCCAACGCCATCGGCCTCTTTGCCCCTTTCGCCTACCTGCCCAAAGGGGAAAGGCCCCGCCTCATCGGGGTGGAGGCCGCAGGGGAAGGGCTTGCCAGCGGCCGGCACGCGGCCAGCATCGGCGCCGGGAAGCGGGGGGTGTTGCACGGGAGCTACATGTACCTTCTCTACGACCACGACGGCCAGATCACCCCGGCCCACTCCGTTTCCGCTGGGTTGGACTACCCGGGGGTGGGGCCGGAGCACAGCTACTACGCCGACGCCGGCCTGGCCGAGTACGCCAGCGTCACCGACGAGGAGGCCCTGGAGGGCTTCAAGCTCCTGGCCCGCCTCGAGGGCATCCTGCCCGCCCTGGAGTCCGCCCACGCCATCGCCCATGCCGCCAAGGTGGTGCCGGAGATGGACAAGGACCAGATCGTGGTCATCAACCTCTCGGGCCGGGGGGATAAGGACGTGACCGAGGTGATGGGCCTTCTCGGGGGGGAGCTATGACCACGCAGGAAGCCTTTGCCCGGGCCAAGGCCCAAGGCCGGGCCGCCCTCATCCCCTACCTCACCGCCGGCTTCCCCAGCCGGGAGGGCTTCCTAAGGGCCGTGGAGGAGGTCCTCCCCTACGCCGACCTCCTGGAGATCGGCCTGCCCTACTCCGACCCCTTGGGGGACGGCCCCGTGATCCAGCGGGCCAGCGAGGTGGCCCTGAAGAAGGGGATGAGCGTCCAGGGGGTTTTGGAGCTCTTTCGGGAGGTGCGTTCCCTCACCGATAAGCCCCTCTTCCTCATGACCTACCTGAACCCCATCCTGGCCTGGGGACCGGAGCGCTTCTTTAGCCTTTTCCGCCAGGCCGGGGCCACGGGCCTCATCCTCCCCGACCTGCCCCCCGACGAAGACCCGGCCCTGGTGCGCCTGGCCCAGGAGATCGGCCTGGAAACCGTCTTCCTCCTCGCCCCCACCTCCACCGACCGCCGCATTGAGACCGTGGTGGCCTACGCCACGGGCTTCGTCTACGCGGTCTCCGTCACCGGGGTCACGGGGGAACGGGAGCGCCTGCCCGAGGAGGTGGGGGACCTGGTGCGGCGCATCCGGGCCAAGACCCCCCTGCCTGTGGCCGTGGGCTTCGGGGTTTCTGGCCGCTCCACGGCGGCCCAGGCGGCGGTGGCGGACGGGGTGGTGGTGGGAAGCGCCCTGGTGCGGGCCCTGGAAGGGGATCGCCCCCTGGCCCCTCTCCTGGAGGAGGTTCTTGAAGGCCTTTGCCGGAGGGAGCCCGCCTAGGCCTGGGCCCCCCCCGGGAAGCCCCGCGCCCTAGGCTAGGGGTAGCTCCAGGGGCTCGGGGGCCTTGAGGATGGTTTCCGGATCGGGGTAGCGGAGGATGCGGTAGAGGGGGTCCCGCTCCGCCGGGCGGAAGCCCGCGTCCACGATGTGCCGCACGATCTCCCACACCGTGGCGTGGGTGCGCCCGTGCCCCCCTGCCGCCGAGACCACGTTCTCCTCCAGCATGGTGCTGCCAAAGTCATCCGCCCCGTAGTAGAGGGCGGCCTGGGCCACCTTGAAGCCCAGGGTGGGCCAGGAGGCCTGGAAGTGGGCAAAGTTGTCCAGGGCTAGCCGGGCGATGCTCAGGGTCTTCAGGTACTCGTGGGCCGTGGCCCCCGGGGCCTTGCCCTTGAGGCGGGTGTGCTCCACCTGCAGGGTCCAAAGGGCGAAGGCGGCAAAGCCGTTGCCGTAACGTTCCAGGGCCCGATCCTGCTGGGCCCTGATCCCCAGGAGGTGGGCCGTGCGCTCCCTTGGGCCTTCCCCGAACCCAATGACCATGCTGGCCAGGGTGTAAAGCCCTAGGGCCTGGGCCGCGTCCACGATGCGGTACCAGTCGGCACTGCGGATGCGGGCCGGGGCCGCTTTTTGCCGCACCTCGTCCACCAGGATCTCCGCCCCCGCGCCCGGCATCCCGTCCAGGCCGGCCTCCTTGAGCCTTTCCAGGATGGCCTCGGCCTTCAGCCCCGTGAGCCTCTCCAGGCCCAGGATCTCCTCGGGGCTGAAGGCGTCGATGCGCAGGTCGGGGAAGCGGCCTTTGAGGTAGCGGAGGAGGTCCAGGTACCAGTCCAGGGGAAGCTCGGGGTTCACCCCGCCTTGCATGAGGATCCGCCTTCCCCCCACCTGGTAAAGCTCTTCCACCTTGCGGGCGATCTCCTCGTAGGTCAGGGTGTAGGCGTCCTTCTGCCGCTTGGTGCGGTAGAAGGCGCAAAAAGCGCAGGCCACGGTGCAGACGTTGGTGTAGTTGATGTTGCGGTCAATGAGGAAGGTGACCACCTCGGGGTCGGTTTTCCTCAGCCGCACCTCGTGGGCGGCGGCGGCCAGCTCGGGGAGGGGGAGGTAGAAGAGGTGCAGGACCTCGGCCTCGGAAAGCCTTTCCCCCCTCACGGCCTTCTCCAGAACGTCCATGTTCCCCATGCTACACCCTTTCCGCTAGGCTACCTGGAGCCCCGGCCACGTAGAATGGCGGTATGGAACTCCAGCTGGTGCCCATAGAGAAGCCGGAGGGGGTGAACGTGATCCTGGGCCAGGCCCACTTCATCAAGACCGTGGAGGACCTGCACGAGGCCTTGGTGACCGCCGTGCCCGGCATCAGGTTTGGCCTGGCCTTTTCCGAGGCCAGCGGCAAGCGCCTCATCCGCCGCTCGGGCACGGACCCCGAGCTCACGGGGCTGGCCGTGAGGAACCTGGAGCGCCTGGCCTGTGGGCACGCCTTTTTGATCGTATTGGGGGAGGGGTTTTACCCCATCAACGTCCTCCATGCGGTGAAGGCCTGCCCCGAGGTGGTGCGCCTCTATGCCGCCACCGCCAACCCCCTCAAGGTGGTGGTGGCGGAAGAAGGGGAACAGCGGGCCATCCTGGGGGTGATGGACGGCTTCAAGCCCCTGGGGGTGGAGGACGAGGCCGAGGTGGCCTGGCGCCAGGACCTCCTGCGCCGCTTGGGCTACAAGCTATAATGCCCCCCATGGAAGGCACCCTGGCGCCCGACTTTGCCCTCCCCGACCAGGAGGGCCGGATCCACCGCCTGGCCGACTACCGGGGGCAGTGGGTGGTCCTCTATTTCTACCCCAAGGACGACACCCCGGGCTGCACCAAGGAGGCCTGCGGTTTCCGCGACCGCATGGGGTACCTAAGGGCCTTGGGGGCGGTGGTCCTGGGGGTGTCGGCCGACGATGTGGAAAGCCACCGGCGCTTTGCCGAGAAGTACGGCCTGAACTTTCCCCTCCTGGCCGATCCTGGGCGGCAGGCCATCCTGGCCTACGGGGCCTGGGGGAAGAAAAACCTCTACGGCAAGGAGTACGAGGGGGTCTTGCGCCAGACCTTCCTCATCAACCCGGAGGGCCAGGTGGCCAAGGTGTGGCGGAAGGTTTCCCCCGAGGGGCACGCCGAGGAGGTGGCGGAGGCCCTGAAGGCCCTGAGGGGAGGCTAATGGAACGCCCCTTGGAGAGCTACAAGAAGGAGGCGGCCCACGCCGCGGTGGCCTATGTGCAGGACGGGATGGTGGTGGGCTTAGGCACCGGCTCCACCGCCCGCTACGCCGTCCTCGAGCTGGCCCGCCGCCTGCGGGAGGGGGAGCTTAGGGGGGTCCTGGGGGTGGCCACCTCCAGGGCCACGGAGGAGTTGGCCCGCAAGGAGGGGATCCCCCTGGTGGACCTTCCCCCCGAGGGGGTGGACCTGGCCATCGACGGGGCGGACGAGATCGCCCCCGACCTCTCCCTCATCAAGGGGATGGGGGGGGCCCTCCTGCGGGAGAAGATCGTGGAGAGCGTGGCCCGGGAGTTCCTGGTCGTCGCCGACCACACCAAGAAGGTCCCCACCCTGGGCCGGGGGCCTTTGCCGGTGGAGATCGTCCCCTTCGGCTACCGGGCCACCCTACGGGCCATCGCCGCGCTTGGGGGGGAGCCGGAGCTCCGCATGGATGGGGACGAGGTCTTCTTCACCGATGGCGGCCACCTGATCGCCGACTGCCGCTTCGGCCCCATCGGGGACCCCTGGGGCCTGCACAAGGCCCTCCTGGAGATCCCCGGGGTGGTGGAAACCGGCCTCTTTCTGGGCCTGGCCACCCGGGCCCTGGTGGCGGGGCCTTTGGGGGTGGAGGAGCTTTTGCCCTAGGTGTACACTCTAGGCATGAAGGGCATGCCCCGGGCCTAGGGCGGGGAGGGTTTCCCCGCCCGGGGCGCATGCCCCGGTTTTTTTTGGAGGAGCGGCATGGAAAAGGTCTTTTACGTCACTACCCCCATCTACTACGTCAACGCCGAGCCCCATCTGGGCCACGCCTACACCACGGTGGTGGCCGACTTCCTGGCCCGCTGGCACCGGCTGGACGGTTACCGCACCTTCTTCCTCACCGGGACCGACGAGCACGGGGAGACGGTCTTCCGGGCGGCGGAGCGGGCGGGGGAGGACCCCAAGGCCTTCGTGGACCGGGTATCCGAGCGCTTCCGCCGGGCCTGGGACCTTTTGAGCATCGCCTACGACGATTTCATCCGCACCACCGAGGCGCGGCACCAACAGGTGGTGCAAAGGGTGTTGCAGAAGGTCTACGAGGCCGGGGATATCTACTACGGGGAGTACGAGGGTCTTTACTGCGTGAGCTGCGAGCGCTTTTACACGGAAAAGGAGCTCTTGGAGGGCCTCTGCCCCATCCATGGCCGCCCCGTGGAAAGGCGGAAGGAGGGGAACTACTTCTTCCGCATGGAGCGGTACCGGGAGTGGCTCATCGATTACCTCCAGACCCGTCCCGACCTGATCCGGCCCGAGGGCTACCGGAACGAGGTCCTTTCCATGCTCTCCGAACCCATCGGGGACCTTTCCATCTCCCGGCCCCGGGCCCGGGTGCCCTGGGGCATCCCCCTGCCCTGGGACGAGGAGCATGTGACCTACGTCTGGTTTGACGCCCTCCTCAACTACGTGTCCGCCCTGGGCTACCCCGAGGGGGAGGCCTTCGCCACCTTCTGGCCCCAGGCCTGGCACCTGATCGGCAAGGATATCCTCAAGCCCCACGCGGTCTTCTGGCCCACCATGCTCAAGGCGGCCGGGATCCCCATGTACCGCCACCTCAACGTGGGGGGGTTTTTGCTGGGCCCGGATGGGCGGAAGATGAGCAAGACCCTGGGGAACGTGGTGGACCCCTTTGCCCTCCTGGAGCGGTACGGGCGGGACGCCTTGCGCTACTACCTCTTGCGGGAGATCCCCTACGGCCAGGACACCCCTGTGAGCGAGGAGGCCCTTCGGGGCCGGTACGAAGCCGACCTGGCCGACGACCTGGGGAACCTGGTACAGCGGGTCCGGGCCATGCTCCAGCGCTTTGCCGGGGGACGGATCCCCGAGCCCGTTCCGGGGGAGGAACTGGAGGCGGGAACCGCCCTCTTGGCCAAGCTTAGGCCCCTGGTGCGGGAGCTCAGGTTCCACCTGGCCCTCGAGGAGGTCATGGCCTACGTGAAGGGGCTGAACCGCTACCTCAACGAGAAGCGCCCCTGGGAGGTGCAGAAAAATGACCCTGAAGGGGCCAAGGCCGTGCTCTACCGGGTGTTGGAGGGCCTGAGGATCGCCTCCATCCTCCTCACCCCGGCCATGCCCGGCAAGATGGCCGAGCTCCGCCGGGCCTTGGGCCTGAAGGAGGAGGTGGGTCTGGAGGAGGCTGGGCGCTGGGGCTTGGCCACCCCTGGGCCCATCCCGGAGGAGGCCCCGGTGCTCTTCCCCAAGGAGGTCCCTTCCCGGGAAGGAGGAAAAGTGGAAACGAAAGGGCGCGAGGAGGATCGGCTTATTGGCCTCGAGGACTTCGCCAAGGTGGAGCTGCGGGTGGCGGAGGTGGTGGCCGCCGAGCGGCACCCCAACGCCGAAAGGCTTCTGGTCCTGCGGCTTTCCCTGGGGGGGGAGGAGCGCACCGTGGTCTCGGGCATCGCCCAGTGGTACCGCCCCGAGGCGCTGGTGGGCAAGAAGGTGGTCCTGGTGGCCAACCTCAAGCCCGCCAAGCTCCGGGGGGTAGAAAGCCAAGGGATGATCCTGGCGGCCCAGGAGGGGGACAGGCTCGCCCTGGTCACGGTGGAGGGGGAGATCCCCCCAGGGGCCCTGGTCAAATGACCTAGGGGCCGGGATTTTCCCCGGCCCCCTTCCTTACCCCCTAGCGGGTGGCGTTCAGCACCTCCAGGGCCCGCTTCAGGATGGCGTCATTTTCCAGGTCCAAGACCGCCTGGCCCCGCTCCTCGGGCAGGGGGCGCTGGCGCTGGGGCTCGGCGTAGCTGAACTTGCCCTCCTGGTCCGCCTTCACCTTCACCGTCTTGCCGTTCAGGGTCAGGGTCACCTCGGCTCCCGGCGGGGCCCCGGCCCCCTGGACGGAGAAGGGGGTGGGGAAGCGGGTGTCCTTCACCTCCAGGTCGGGCTTCAGGCCCTCCTTGTTGAGGGCGCGGCGCTTAGGGGTGAGCCACTCAAAGGTGACCAGGGTGAGCTCCCCGCCGTTGGCCAGGGTGTAGGGGGTCTGGCCCACCCCCTTGCCGAAGGTCTTCTCCCCGATCACCCGGGCCCGGCCGTAGTCCTGCAGGGCCCCGGCCACGATCTCGCTGGCGGAGGCGGAGTTGCCGTTGACCAGGACCACCATGGGACCGTCCCACAGGGGCCTGCCCGAGGCCTCACACCAGACCCGGGTGAGGTTCTTGGTGCGGGTGTAGACGATGGGGCCTTCCTTCAGGAAGGCGCTGGCCACGGCGCACCCCTGGTCCAGGAGGCCGCCCCCGTTGTCGCGCAGGTCAAAGATGAGCTTCTTCATCCCCTGGGCCTTGAGGTCCTCGATGGCCTTCTTGAGCTGGTCCTCCACTTTGAAGTTGGCGAAGGTTTCCAGGGCGATGTAGCCCACATCCCCGATCCTGCCGGTGGAAACCGAGATGATCTCCACCTTCTCCCGCACCAGCTCGAAGACCAAGGGGGCAGGGGTGCCCTCCCGGCGCACCTTGATGGTGACCTTGGTCCCCTCGCGGCCCCGGATCCGGGCCACCACCTCCTGCAGGGGGAGGGCGGTCACGTCCTGGCCGTCCACCTCCAGGATCACGTCCCCCGCCCGCATCCCCGCCCGCTGGGCGGGCAGGCCCTTCATCACCCCCTCGATCTTGGCCCCGGTGCCGTCGGGGTTGGCGGGGCTTAGGGTGGCCCCGATGCCGAAGAACTCCCCCCGAAGGTCCTCCTGGCGCAGGCTGGCCCGCTGGGGCGGGGAGTAGCTGGTAAAGGGGTCCTTGAGGGCGGAGATCATGCCCCCGATGGCCCCTTCCAGGAGGGCGTTGAGCCTGTCCCGGGGCAGGGACTCCAGGTAGTCCTGTTGGATCCTTTGGTAGACCTCCAGGAGGGCCTGGCCGTTGGGGTTTTGCAGGAGGCCTTCCGCCTGGGGCCGGGGCAGCTGGGCGTAGACCAGGGCCAAGAAGACCCCGATTCCCGCGAGGAACCACGCGCCTTTTTTCATCTTCTCCCTCACCTGAAGTCCACTATAGCGCTTCTCCATGAGAAGAAACCGTAATCCCTGGCCCACCTGGCCCCTGGGCCCCCTATAGTGGGGGCATGATCGCCTTCCACCGGGTGGGCCTGGAGTACCCCCGCACCGGTACCAAAGCCCTCTATAACGTGAGCCTCGAGGTCAAGAAGGGGGAGTTCGTCTACGTGGTGGGCCACTCGGGGGCGGGGAAGTCCACCCTCCTCTCCCTCATCCTCCGCCGCCTCCTCCCCACCCAAGGGGCGGTGTACGTGGCGGGGAAAAACCTCAAGGACCTGCGGGGGGACCAGGTGGCCCTGCACCGCCGCCGGATCGGCATGGTCTTCCAGGACCACCGTCTCCTCCCCGACCTGACCGTGGAGGAGAACCTGGCCTTTGTCCTGGAGGTGCAGGGGGTGCCGCGGAGGGAGTGGTCCGAGCGCATCACCCTGGCCCTGCGCCGGGTGGGCCTCTTCCACAAGAAGCGGGCCTTCCCCGAGGAGCTTTCCGTGGGGGAGGCCCAGCGGGTGGCCCTGGCCCGGGCCCTCCTCCTGGACCCCCCCGTGATCCTAGCCGACGAGCCCACGGGCAACCTGGACCCGGAAAACGCCCTGCAGGTCCTGGAGATCCTCAAGGGGGCCCACCAGCGGGGGGCCACGGTGGTGGTGGCCACCCATAGCCGCGAGCTCCTGGAGGCTTACCCCGCCCGGGTGGTGGTCCTGAAGGCGGGGCAGGTGGTGCGGGACGAGCGTCCCGGGGAGGGTGGTAGCATAAGGGTAAGGGAAAGCCCTGACCGGGGCGGAAAGGAGGGCGCATGAACGTCTACAAGCTCATCGGCCGCAATCTGGAGATCACCGACGCCATCCGGGACTACGTGGAGAGGAAGCTCTCCCGCCTGGACCGCTACCAGAACGGGGAGCTCATGGCCAAGGTGGTCCTCTCCCTGGCGGGTAGCGCCCACGTGGAGCGCAAGGCCAAGGCGGAAGTGCAGGTGGACCTCCCCGGGGGGCTGGTCCGGGTGGAGGAGGAGGACCCCGACCTCTACGCGGCCATCGACCGCATGGTGGACCGGCTGGAAACCCAGCTCAAGCGCTACCGGGAGCGCCGCTTCATCGGCAAGCGCCACTCCTACCAGGGTCCCCCGCCCCCCGAGGTGCGGGACCTGGAGGCCCTGCGCAAGCCCGAGGAGGAGGAAGGCCCCCGGATCGTGCGGGTCAAGCGCTTTGAGATGAAGCCCATGGACCCCGAGGAGGCCGCCTTCCAGATGGAGGCCTTGGGCCACGATTTCTTCGTCTTCCGCAACGCGGAAACCGATCAGATCAACGTCATCTACCGCCGCAAGGACGGGAACTACGGCCTGATTGAGCCGGCCTAGTAGTAGGCCTCGGGGTCCACGAAGCGGGTGGCCTCCCCCACCCGCACCGCTACCCGGAACTCCAGCTCCTCGGGGCGGATGAGGAGGCCACCCCCTGTGTAGCCCAAGAGCTGGCCCCGGGCCACCTTTTCCCCCTCCCGCACCAGGGGTTCTTGCAGGTTAGTGTAGACGGTGGAGAGGGTTTCCGTGTGCACCAGCATCACCGTGTAGCCCAGGTTGGGCAGGTAGAGGACGCCGGCCACGTAGCCTTCGGCGGCGGCCTGCACCGGGCTTCCCGGGGCTGGGCCCTGGATCACCTGGAAAGGGCCCTCCTGGCCGTAAGGGACCAGGACCCGTCCCCCGGGCACGGGGAAGGCCAGCCGGCCCACCGCGGCGGGGAGGGGCGGGGGCGGGACCACCACCTGGGTGGGGCGGGCGGCTGCCTGGCGGCGGGCCGCTTCCTGCCGCCGGCGTTCTTCCTCCTGGCGCCTAAGTTCCCGAAGCCTTTGCCGTTCCTGGAGGATTTGGGCCTGCAGCCGGCCCAGTTCGGCCTGGAGGCGTTGCCGCTCCGCCAAAGCTTCCCGCAGAAGGGCCCGCTTGCCCTCCCCTTCCTGCCGCAGGGCGCTTAGGGTGGCCTCGAGGCTCCGCCGCTCCCGCTCCAAGGAGGCCTGGGTTTCCGCCAGGGTGCGCTCCTTGGCGGAAAGGTCGGCAAGGAGGAGGGAAAGCCTTTCCCGCTCCTCCTTGAGGGCCTTGAGGGTGCCCTGTAGGGTGCGCACCAGGGCCGCGTCCTGGGCCGAGATGTACCCCACCCAGCGGGCCCGCACCGCCAGGTCGGTGAAGGACTGGGCCCGAAGAAGGGGCAGGTAGCGCCCGGCTTGTTCCCGGTGGAGGCTTTGCAGCAGGGCCCGCAGCCGCTCTTTCAGGTCCTCCAGGTCCTTCTCCAGCTTGGCGATCCGCCCCTCCGTCCGGCGCACCTCCCCTTGGAGGCGGGCGATCTCCTGACGCAGGGCGGCGCGCTCCTTTTCCAGGCGGGCCAGGGTGGCCTCGAGGCGGCCCTTCTCCGCCAAAAGCCCCTGCACCCTTTGGGAGAGGCGGGCCAGCTCCCGGTCCAGGGCCTGGATCCGCGCCTGGCTTTGGGTTTCCAGGCGCCTGGCCTGGGCCACCTGCTCCTCCAGGGAGCGCACCTTTCGTTCCTGGGCCCCCAGGTCCTGGGCGTGCCCCAGGAGGAAAAGGAGGAGGAGCCCCCAAAGCCAAGGCCGCACCCTACACCTCCTTCAGGTAGGCCCGGCTGGCCACGAAAGCCCCCCCAGCCCCCAGGAGGCCCGCCAGGGCCAGGACCAATCCCCCGGTCCTTAGGAGGTCTTCGGGGCCCAGCACCGGCAAAAAGGGCAGAAGGCCCTGGACCGCCTGGGCCAGGGCCCGGTAAACGAGGCCGCCGAAGGCCACGGCCACCCCCCCCGCCCCCAGGGTGAGGATGAGGCCCTCGGCCATGAAGGGGCCTTGGATGAAGCGCCGGGTGGCCCCCACCAGGAGCATGATGGCCAGGGCTTCCTTGCGGCTTTCCACGGAGAGGCGGATGGAGCCCATGACGCTGAAGAAGGTGTTGAGGAGGAGGAGGCCCACCAGAAGGATCATGGCCAGCCGGCTTCCCGAGAGGACCCGCACCAGGCGCTCCGTGAGCTCCCCCCCGTACTCCACCCCCTCCACCCCGGAAAGCCCCTTGAGCCGCTCGGCCACGCTCCGCACCGCCTCGGGCTCTTTGAGCCTGAGGCGCAGGGTGTCGGGCAGGGGGTTTTCCACCAGGTCCTTGGCCTCGGCCAGGTAGGGGTAGTCCAGGATCAGCTGGGCCAAGGCCTCCTCCCGGCGGATGAGGCGTACCTCCCCCACCTCGGGCCAGCCCTGGATCGCCCCCAGGAGGGCCTCCACGTTGGCCCCTTTTTGCAAAAAGGCTGCCACCTCCAGCTCCCGTTCCAGGTTTTGCACCACCCGTTCCAGGTTCCAGAGGAGGAGGCCAAGGAAGTAAAGGAGGGCGAAGGAGACCAGGGCGGTAAAGAAGGTGGCCAGGCTGCTGGTGGGGTGGCGGAGGATCTGCCGCAAGCCCTCGCGGATGGCGTACACGCCCTATATCTTACGCCCCTTGGGTGAGAGGCTCTTTTAGCGCAGGCGTTCCTTGAGGTAGGCCAGGACGGTGTCCGCGTCCTTGAAGGGATTCACCCCCCGCCAGATCCGCTCGATGCGCCCCTCGGGGTTGAGGAGGATGGTATCCCGGCTGTAAAAGCCGAAAAGGTTCCGCACCCCGTAGGCCCGGGCCAGCCGGCCCTCGGGATCGGGGATCATCCCCCCCTTGAGGGCCAGGCGCTCAACGAAGTTGCACTGCTCGGCGGCGGGGTCGTGGCTCACCCCGTAGACCCGCACCCCCAGGCGCTGGAACTCCCCGTGGAGCTCGGAGTAGCGCTTGGCCTGGGCGGTGCAGCCGGGGCTTTTGGCCTTGGGGTAGAACCAGAGGACCACGTAGCTGCCCCTAAAGTCCACGGGGCGGCCGTAGCTGTCCCGGGCTTCCAGGAGGGGGGCCTTGTCCCCCGGGGCCAGGGCCTGGGCCTTGAGGAAGCCCAGGAAGAGGAGGAGGCTTAGGGCGCGCATACCCCTAGCCTAGGAGGAAGGCCTAGCCTCAAAGGTAGCCCACCTCCCACGGCCAGGGGCCGGGCCTGCTACCCTAAGGCCATGAAAGGCTTCCTATGGGGCCTGGCCCTAGGGGGGCTCCTGGGGGCCGGGGCGGCCTGGATGGCCCGGGAACCGGGTGGGGAGGGGGGCTTCCCACCCCTGCCGGTCCAGCTCCCCCAAGGGGAGGGGGCCTGCGAGCCCCAGGTTTATCTCTTCCTCAACGGGGAATTTTTCCGCATGCTCCCCATGCCCGGAGGGGAGCCGCGGGAGCTTTTCCCGGTGGAGCCGGTTCCCAACCCCTTTGGCGGCTCCTAGGCGGGGGAGAGGTAGCGCCTTAGCCCCACCCCCAGGAGGGCCAGAAGCCCCCCCAGGACCCCGAGGAGGCCCGTGGCCTCCACGGGCTCCATCCCCAGGCGCACCTCCCGAGCCAGGTTGCGGTACAGTTCGGCCAGCTCCCCTTCCGAGTCCACCAGGAAGTACTTGCCCCCGGTGAACTCCGCCAAGGACCAGAGGAGCTCCTCGTCCACCTCGTAGGCTCCGGGGAAGAACCCCAGCCCCGTCACCGGGTCCTCGGGGCCCGGGGTCCAGCCCGGCACCCCCACGCCCACGGCGAAGATGCGCACCCCCATGCCCGCGGCCTCCTCCGCCGCCTGCAGGGGGTCGGCCCCGGTGCGGTTCCGCCCGTCGGTGAGAAGGAGGATATCCCCTTTGCCCCCAGCCTCCCTAAGGTTCTTCAAAGCCTCCAGAATCCCCTCCCCGATGGCGGTGGAGCGGCCAAACTCCAGGCTGTTGAGGCTTTCCAGAAGGCGCTTGCGGTCCAGGGTGGGGGGGTGGACGGTCTGGGCCTGGCCGCTGAAGGCCACCAGGCCCACCCGCAGGGCCGGGGGCGCTTCCTTGAGGAAGCTCCGGGCGGCTTCCTTGGCCGCCTCGAGGCGGTTGGGCTTCAGGTCGGTGGCCATCATGCTCCGGCTCACGTCGATGACCAGGATGGTGGCGTGGGCGCTGGCCCGGCTGGGTAAGGGCAGGAGGGGCCTCGAGGCCGCCAGGGCCAGGAGCCCTAGGCCTAGGGCGAAGGCCAGGGTGGGAGCCCAGGCCAAGGGCCCACGGGCCTCCTTGGCCGCCTCCTTAAGGAGGGGGGCCAGGGGGTGGGGCAGGCGGGCCTTGGGCCGCCGGCGGTAAAGGCCCAGGAGGAGAAAGGCCAGGAGGAGGAAAAGGCTTAGGGCTTCGGGGGCCAGGAGGCTCACGGCCACCTCCCTTCCAGGGCCAGCTCCCGGTAAGCCCCGAAGCCCAGGAGGAGGAAGGCCGCCGCCACCAGGGCCTGGGCCAGCTCCTGGGGACGGCTGCGCCAGACGTGGTGGGGCTTGAGGGCCCGGTAGAGGGCTCGGAAGTCCTCCTGGAGGACCTGCCCCCCGGTGGCCTGGGCCAGGCGCAGGAGGCGGCCAGGGTCGGCGGGCACGAAGTAAAGCCCTTCCCCGATGCGGCTCACCGTTCCCCTAGGGTCCCCCAGGGGGCGGACGAAGATGGGGAGGTCCACCCGGGCCAGCTCCGCTGCCGCCTCCAAGGGGTCTTGGCCCGCGTTGGCCGCCCCGTCGGAGAGGAGGAGGAGGGCGGCTGGGGGCCTGGCCTCGGGCAGGTCCCGCTCGGGGCCCTCGGGCCTAAGGACCCGCTTGGCCTGGAGGAGACCCTGGCCCAAGGGGCTATTTCCCCCGGGCTTGAGGCCCTTTAGGGCCTCCAGGAGGGCGCCGCGGTCGGTGGAAGGGGAGAGGACCAAGACCGCCTGGGGGCCAAAGCTCACCAGGCCCGCCTTCACCGAAGGGTCCAGGCCCTGGAGGAACCTTTGCGCCAGGGCCTTGGCCTTCTCCAGGCGGTTTGGCTGCTCGTCGTCCGCGGCCATGGAGTGGCTGGTGTCCACCACCAGGACCACCTGGGTGAGGTTCTCCCGCCAGGGCAGGGTGGCCTCGGGGCGGCCCGCGGCCAGGAGGAGGAGGAAGGGGGCGAGGAGGTAGGGGAGGGGAAGGGGCCTGGGCCTGGGGGCGAAGGCCGGGTCCAGGAGGCGGCCCAATCGCCTCCTTCCCCCCCGCTCCAGGAGGAAGAGGAGGAGGAGGCCAACCAGGGTGAGGAGGAGGCCTAGGAGGAGGCCCGTGGGGCTTTGGAAGGCCATCTCCGCCTCCTTTCCACGAAGCCGAGGAGCAGGGGGACCAGGTCCACCTCCGTGGAGGCCAGGAGAAGGTCCGCCCCTGCCTTGCGGATCTCCCCCATGCGGGCCTGCCGGTGGGCCTCGGCCCGCCGGCGGTAGGCTTCCCGCACCCGGGGGTCCAGGGCGTTCACCTCCACCTCCTCCCCGGTTTCCGGGTCGTAGAAGCTCAGGACCCCGCCCCCGGGGAGTTCCCGCTCCAGGGGGTCTTCTACCAGGACCGCCACCGTGTCGTGCCGGGCGGCCAGGCGGGCCAGGGGCGGGTAAAAGGGGTCCAAGAAGTCGGAAAGGAGGAAGAGGAGGCTCCGCCTCCGGGCCACCCGGCCCAGGAGGTCCAAGGCTTCCCCCAGGGGCCGGGCGGGCCCGGGCCTTAAGGCCTCCCGGGCCAGGAGGAGGGCCTGGGCCTTACCCCCCCTTGGGGGAAGGAGGCCGGAGGGAAGGAGGGCCCCCACCCGGTTCCCGTGGCGCAGGGCGATGTAGGCCACGGAGAGGGCCAGCTCCAGGGCCAGGCCGTACTTTTCCCGCCTCCTGGAGCCGAAGCGCATGGAGGGGCTTCCGTCCAGGAGGAGCCAGAGGGTGAGTTCCCGCTCCTCCCGGTAGCGGCGCACGTGGACCTCCCCCGTGCGGGCGGTGGCCGGCCAGTCGATGCGCTCCGCCTCATCTCCCGGGCTAAAGGGGGAGATTTCCGCCAGCTCCAGGCTCTTGCCGTAGAACACCCCCCGGTAGTCCCCGAAGAGGAACCCATCCAGGGGACGCACCACCTTAAGCTCCAGGCGGGCCAAGAGGGCTTCGGGCGTCTCCATAGGGGTCATGCAGGGGAACGAAGGGGGGTGGGAAGCGGTCCAACACGGCCTGGAGGACCGCTTCGGGGCCCACGCCCTCGGCCAGGGCCTGGTAGGAGAGGACCAGGCGGTGGCGCAGGGCGTCGGGGAAGAGGTCGCGCACGTCCTCGGGCAGGGCGTGGGCCCGGCCCCGCAGGAGGGCTAAGGCCTTGGCCCCCCCCACCAGGGCCAAGGAGGCCCGGGGGCTTGCCCCATAGGCCACGTAAGGCTTGAGGTCCTTAAGCCCGGCCCGCCCCAGGTCCCGGGTGGCCTGGACCAGGGCCACGGCGTGCTCGGCCACCTTGGGGTGGACGTAGACCTGGTCCGCCAGGCGGGAGAGGGCCAGGAGGTCTTCCAGGCTTAGCACCTTCTCCACCCGGATCTCCTCCCCGGTGGTCATGCGGCGCACGATCTCCAGCTCCTCGTGGAAGGCGGGGTAGTCCACCACCACCTTGAGGAGAAAGCGGTCCAGCTGGGCCTCGGGCAGGGGGTAGGTGCCCTCGCTCTCGATGGGGTTTTGTGTGGCCAGGACCAAAAAGGGCTTGGGCAGGGGGTAGGTTTCCCGTCCCAGGGTGACCTGGCGTTCCTGCATGGCCTCGAGGAGGGCCGACTGCACCTTGGCCGGGGCGCGGTTGATCTCGTCCGCCAGGAGGAGGTGGGCGAAGATGGGGCCCAGCTCGGTGCGGAACTCCCCCTCCTTGGGATTGTAGACCCGGGTCCCCAGAAGGTCGGCGGGCACCAGGTCCGGGGTGAACTGGATGCGCCTGAAGCTCCCCCCCACGGCCTCGGCCAGGGTCTTGACGGCAAGGGTCTTGGCCAGGCCCGGCACCCCCTCGATGAGGAGGTGGCCCCGGGCCAGGAGGGCCACCAACATCCTCTCCAGGAGGTGGTCCTGGCCCACGATGACCCGCTTGACCTCCTTGAGCAGGGTCCTAAGCTTTTCCCCGGCCTCTTGGAAGGGTTCCTCGTCCCAGGCCATCCCCCACCCCCTGGCGGTTTCCCGGGAGTATAGCCCAGGGGGTGGGAGGCCATCCCCCTCTAGGGCACATTTGGCCGGAAGAGGGCCTTGCCCCGGGCGGAGAGGGCTTCCCGCCAGGCCCCAAGGGGGTAGACCCCGCCCACCAGGCCCTCGAGGCCTCCCAGCTCCGGCAGCAGGGCCACGGCCTGGGCAAACTCCTCCCGGGTGTAGGTGTAGCTCCCCAGGAGGCCCACCTCCTTGAACCAGAAGGGGGAGAGGTCGGCCCAGGCCAGCCCCGGAGCCCCCAGGAGGAGGACCCTGCCCCCCTCCCGGGCCAGGCCCAGGGCCTCGCGGAAGCCCTTGCCGCTCCCCGAAGCCTCCACCACGGCCTCGTACCCCCCCCGGTACCCGGTGAAGCCCAGGTAGCGGTAGCCCCTCGCCCGGGCCAGGAGGGCCTCCTTGGCCCCCAGGAAGACCCCGTCGGCCCCAAAGGTCCGGGCCCGCTCCGCCTGGTGGGGGTACTTGGCCACGGCGTAGAGCCTTCCCCCATAGCCTAGGGCCCTGAGAAGGCGCAAGGCCAGGAGGCCCAGGGTGCCCATTCCCAGGACCAGAACCTCCTCCGGCCAGGGCCTGAGCCTCTGGAGGCCCCGGAGGACCACGGCCAGGGGCTCGGCCAGGACCGCCCGCTCCTCGGGCACGCCCTTGGGGATGGGGTAGAGCCTCTCGGGCCTGGCCAGGACCCACTCCCCCCAGCCCCCGGGGAGGTCGCGGTTGTACCCCAGCATCCCCGGGGCCAGGGCCCCCTCGGCCAGGTTCTGGCAAAGCCCCTCCTCCCCCTCCTGGCACCGGGGGCAGGGGGGAAGCCCCCGGTCGGCGCAGGCCAGGAGCGGGTTGACCGCCACCAGGCTCCCCTCGGCCTCCCCCAGGATCTCGTGCCCCAACACCGCGGGGAAGGAGAAGAAGGGGCCCAGGCTAGGGGGGCTTTTCCCGTAGAGGAGGGCCAGGTCCGAGCCGCAGACCCCGCTTAGGCGCACCCTCACCCTCAGGAAGCCTTCCCGTTCCGGCAAGGGGAGTTCGGCCAGCCTCAGGGGGAGAAGCCCTTTGGGAAAGCGCTTGCCCAGGGCCCAGGCGGCGAAGAAGCGGGGGAGGGAAGGGGTGTAGAGGAGGGCCTTCATGTCATGGGCACGGTGCGGATCAGCTTGCCCTCAATCCGTTCCAGGATCTCCTCCAGGCTCCGCCCGGTGAGGGTGAGGCCGTGGTTCTTGAGCCCCACCACCGCCCGGGTGGGATCCTCCGCCTGGCGCACCTTCTCCGCCACCGCCTGGGCCAGCTCGTAGGTGCCGCAGGGGTAGTTGAAGGGGGTGGCGGGCACCCCCTCCATCCAGGCGTGCACGTGGAGGATGGCCCCCACCCCGGGGTGTTCCCGGTAGATCATCCAGTGCTCGATGGCGTCCACGCTCACCCGCCTGGGCTCTATGTGCGGGGGGACGGAGAGGAGGATGGCGTTGCGCTCCGGGTCGTAGTCCTTCACCATCAGGATGTCCCGGCCAATCTCCCGCAGGTTGGCCTTGTCCACCCCGCTGGCCGACATCCAGAAGCGCCTTTGGTCCTTGCGCACGGAGAGGTTGCCGTAGGAGAGGCCGCCAATGCCGTAAAGCCGCTTCACGTGGCGCAGGTCCTCGGGGGGCAGGATCTCCTCAATGGGGAAGGGGGCGGGGAGGAGGTCCCATTCCTTGAGCTTTTTCCCTGCCCAGTAGAGGCTTTGCGTAAGCTCATCCCCCTGCCAGAGCTCGGGCTCCAGGTCGGGCTCAAAGATGTTCTGGATCACCAGGCGGCTGCAGGCGATGGGCCTCAGGCGCTCGGCCACCCGCTCGTAGAAGCCCTCCCCCTCGGGTTCCTCGTAGTGCCCAAGCTCCAGGGTGAGGAACTTCACCCCCCTTCCCGGGGCATAGGCCAGGAGGACGTTGGAGAGGGCCCGGACCAGGTAGGGGTAAAGCTCCCGCAAGGGGTCTTGGGGGTAGTCGGGCACCTCCAGCACCGAGGCCACGAAGGTGGCCTGGGCCCGGCGGCGGTAGGGTTTGGGGTTCTCGGGGGAGATGGCGTTGAGGACCAGGTTGGGGGCCTCGGCCTCGGGGTTCAGGCGGAAGCCCTGGCGCTCCAGGGCCTCGCCCAAGCCTTTTAGAAGGGTTTTCGTTCTAGGGGTGGGCTCGCCGTGGACCAGGTACTCCCACATGGGTTCCTCCTTGTCTTGCCCCCTAGGCTACCCCATACTGGCCTTATGGCGGAAGCCCTTTGGGGAGCCGAGGCCCTGCCCGAGGGCCTTTTGGTGGGGCATTTCACCGACCTCGAGGCCCGCACGGGCTGCACCGTGGTCCTGGCGGAGGAGGGGGCCATCGGGGCGGTGGACGTGCGGGGGGCGGCCCCGGGCACCCGGGAGACGGACCTTCTGGCCCCAGAGAACACCGTGGAGCGGGTGCACGCCCTCCTCCTCACCGGGGGGAGCGCCTTCGGCCTGGCGGCGGCGGAGGGGGTGGTGGCCTACCTGAGGGAGCGGGGCAAGGGGTTTCCCACCCCAGGAGGCCCTGTGCCCATCGTGCCTGGGGCGGTCCTTTACGACCTGGGCCGGGGGGCCCTCCACCGCCCGCCTGGCCCGGAGGCCGGCTACCGGGCCGCCCTGGCCGCGGGGCGGGAGGTGGCCGAGGGCAGCGTGGGGGCGGGCACAGGGGCGGTGGCGGGCGGGGTCAAGGGGGGGGTGGGCTTTGCCGGCTACGCCCTGGAGGAGGGCTTCCGGGTGGCGGCCCTGGTGGCGGTGAACAGCCTGGGCCGCCCCTTTGACCCCAAGACGGGCCGGCTTTACGCCGAGGGGCTCCTGGCCCCCGGGGAACGGGCCCTCCTGCCCCGCCTCGAGGGGTATGGGGGCAGCGAGGAAACCTACCGTTACCCCTTTCTCCTGGGGCAGAACACCACCCTGGCGGCGGTGGCCACGGACGCCCCCCTCACCAAGGCCCAGGCTCGGCGCCTGGCCATCATGGCCCAGGACGGGCTCTCCCGGGCCCTGCGCCCGGCCCATACCCCCCTGGACGGGGACCTGGTCTTCGCCCTGGCCCTGGGGGACGGGCGGGGGGTGGACCCCTTCCTCCTCCTGCGCCTGGGGGCCTACGCCGCCGACGCCCTTTCCCGGGCCATCGCCCGGGCCGTCCTCCTGGCGGAGGGTTTTCCCGGGGTGCCGGCCTACCGGGAGCTGGGCTAGCGCCCGGGGAAGGGGGCCAGCTCCGCCTCCACCTGGAAGACCTCCCCCCCGCGGCGGACCGTAAGGCGCACCTTCTCCCCCACCTGGCGCTTGCGCACCTCCCTCAGGAGGTCCTCAAAGCTTTGCACCGGGGTCCCGTCCACGGCCAGGATCACGTCGGGCACCCCCCCGCTTTCCGTGCCCCTGAGCCCCGCCCGCTGGGCCGCCCCGCCCGGAACCACCTCCCCCACCAGCACCCCTCCGGGGGGCAGGCCCAGCTCCCGGGCCAGCTCGGGGGTGAGGGCCCTGGGGCCCCGCAGCCCTAGGTAGGGCCAGTAGCGCCGCTCCCCCCGCTCCAAGGCGGCCACCACCCCGGCCCGGCCCAGGAGGGGGGCGAAGAAGCTACGGAAGCCCTCCTCGGTCTGGCCGATGGCCACCGCCACCCCCAGGACCTTCCCCTCCCCGTCCAAGACCGGCCCCCCCGAGTCCCCCGGGGCCAGGGGGAGGCTGGTTTCCACCAGGCCTTGGGGCAGGAAGGCCGAGGGGCTCACCTCGAGGCGGGTAATGCGGCCATACCGAGGGGCGATGAACTGGTTCCGCCCGTTGCCGATGTGGAGCACGGCCTCCCCCGGTTGGGGGCGCCTGGCCGTTTCCAGGGGAAGGAGGGCCGGGGCCCTGGCCTGGGTGGCCAGGACGGCCAGGTCCAGGGGCTCGGCGAAGCCCAAAAGCTGGGCCCCCACCCGGCTCCGGTCGGCCAGGAACAGGGTGAAGGGGCCTCCCTCGGCCACCACGTGGTAGGCGGTGAGGACCAGGCCGGCCGCGTAAAAGAAGCCCGTGCCCCGTCCCCCCTCGGGGCCCTCAATGCGCAGCACAGCGGGGTGGGCCTTGGCGTAGACCTCCTGCAGGGCCTCGGGGGAGGCCTGGACGGGCTCGGCCCAGAGGGAGGGAGGGCCTTGGCCCCAAAGGGCATAGAGGGCCAAGGCCAAGGGGACCAGGAGGAGGAGGGCCCTGGCTTTTCCCATACCGCCATTTTCCCCCACCCGACCCGGCGCAGGGTGCCCGCGGCTACTTTGCCCCATGAGGGGGGGAGTCGCTCTCCAGGGCCATGAGCCGGAGAAAGGCCTGCACCACCTCCGGGTCAAACTGTTTCCCCGCCTGCTCCTGGAGGTAGGCCAGGGCCTTTTCCTTGGGCCAGGCCTGGCGGTAGGGGCGGTCGGAGGTGAGGGCGTCGTAGACGTCCACCACGGCGAAGATGCGGGCCGCGAGGGGGATTTCCCAACCCTTGAGGCCCCTGGGGTACCCCGAGCCGTCCCAGCGCTCGTGGTGGCCGTAGGGGATTTCCAGGGCCTTTTTCAGGAAGGGGATGCCGGAGAGCCACTCGTAGGCGTAGACGGGGTGCTTTTTCATCAGTGCCCACTCCTCTTCCGTGAGGGGGCCCGGCTTGCGCAGGATGGCGTCGGGGATGCCGATCTTGCCCACGTCGTGCAGGATGGCCCCCCGCCTTAGGTCGTCCAGGTCCTCCTCGGGCACCCCTAGGGCCCGGGCCAGGCGGAGGGTGAGCTCGGTTACCCGCTCCGTATGCCCCGCCGTTTCCTGGTCCCGGAGCTCCACCGCCTTGGCCCAGCCCCACAGGGTGAGGTCGTAGGCGGCCTCTAGTTCCCGCTGGCTTTTGAGCAGCTCCTGGAAGGTGCGGGCGTTGTCCAGGGCCACGGCCCCCTGGCCCGCCAGGGCCTCCAAGAACTCCTCGTCCTCGGGGGAGAGGTCCCAGGGCCTGCGGGTGAAGAGGGCCAGAACCCCCAGGAGCCTGCCCTTGGCGAAGAGGGGGTAGGCCCGCTCGGCCTGGAGCCCCTCCTCGAGGGTGAAGCTGGGGTTGGCCCCTGGGTTTTGCCTGAGGTCATCCACCGCCACCTTTTCCCCCAGGAGGGCGGCCCGGCCCACGTGGCCCTGGCCCAAGGGGATGCGGGCCGGCAGGGAGCCCTTGGGGGAGAGGAAGCCCCGGTGGGCGTGCAGGTATAGGACCTTTTCCTGGGGTTTGTACAGGAAAAGGGCCACGGCGTCCACGGGGGTGCGGACCACCTGGTCCAGGAGGATTTCTAGGCTTGGGCCAAAGTCTAGGGAGGCCAGGATGGCCTGGTCAACGAGGCGCAAGGCCTCCAGGTGCTCCACCCGTTTGGCCAGCTTGCGCCGCAGGCTGGCCCGGCGCACGGCGTTGCCCAGGGCCTCGGCCAGGAACTGGGCCCGCTCCACCTCGGCGGGGGTGGGCACCCGGGGGTGGGGCCAGGCCAGGGTGAGGGCCCCTATGGGCTCGCGGCCAGCCAGGATGGGTACCACCGTCCCGCTCCAGCCCTCGGGGACGAGGGGCCTGGCCCCTTCCCGCACCCGGGGGTCGGCCTTCAGGTCGGGGCTCACCACCACCTCGCCCTGGAAGGCCCGGGCCACCATGCTCCCCTCGGTGAGGGTCTGGGGGGTGGGGATGCCCTGAAGCCAGCCCCGGCTGGCCGCCTCCTCCAGGCGGCCCGTGTCCTGGTCGTAAAGGAGGATGCTGCCCACGGGGGCCTCCATGCTGCCCAGGATGGCCTCCAGGGCGTGCTCCATCATCCCCTTCAGCTCCTCGCTCTGCCGCAGGGCCAGGCTCAGCCGGGCAAAGGCTTCCAGGGAAAGCTCCCGCTCCTTGGCCTCGGTGATGTCCAGGGCCACGCCTAAAACCGCAGGCTCCCCCCCGACCGCTACCCGGGCGGCGGAGTAGTCCAGCCAGCGCACCTCCCCCGCCCTGGTCTGGATGCGGAAGGTGTAGCGGCCTGGGGGATTTTCCCCCCGGATGCGGGCCTGGCCCCGGGCCCGCACCATCTCCCGGTCGGCGGGGTGGACGAACTCCCAGACGGGCCGGCTTTGCAGCTCCTCCAGGGTGTACCCGGTGATCCGCAGGGCCTCCTGGTTGGCAAAGGTGAGCCTTTCCCCTTGCCAAAGGAGGATCAGGGCGGGGGCGGTTTCCGCCAGGGTGCGGAAGAGGGCCTCGGACTCCCTCAGGGCCTGCTCCTTGGCCCTTTCCTCGGTAACGTCCCGCTTGATGGCGATGAAGTGGCGGATCTCCCCCCCTATCCGCACCGGGGTGATGGTCATGCGCTCGGCGTAGAGGGTGCCGTCCTTGCGGCGGTTCACCAGCTCCCCGTTCCACACCCGTCCCGCCAGGATGGTTGCCCACATCTCCTGGTAGAACTCCCGGGGATGAACCCCGGACTTGAGGATGCGGGGGTTTTGCCCTAGCGCCTCCTCCAGGGCGTAGCCGGTGAGGCGGGTGAAGGCGGGGTTTACCCACTCGATCCGGCCATCCCGGTCGGTGAGGACCACGGCCTCGTGGGCGGCCTCGAGGGCCTCCTGCAAGAGCCTCCGGGTGGCCTCGGCTTGGAGCTTTTCCGTGATGTCCAGGGCTGCCACCAGGACCGCCGGCCTGCCGGCGTACTCCAGGGTGTGGGAGTGGATCTCCACCTGGATCTCCCGCCCGTCCTTGAGGCGGTGGGTCCAGGGGCCCGAGCGCTCCAGGGAAGGTCTTGGCCGCCTCAGGTTTTCCAGGAGCCTAAGCCGCTCCCGCTCTGGGCGGATTTCCAGAATGGTCATGGTGAGGAACTCCTCCCGGGCGTAGCCGTACTTGGCCACCGCCGCCTCGTTCACCTCCAGGAAGCGGTAGGTTTCCCGGTCGTAGACCCACATGGGCAGGGGGTGGGCTTGGAAGAGGAGGCGGAAGCGGGCCTCGGCCTCCTTCAGCTCGGTCACGTCGCTCCCGTATCCCGTGAGGAGGCGGCTTAGGGGGTCATAGACCAGGGAGTCCTGGAGCCAGACCCAGGCCTGCTTCTTTCCGTGCCAGAAGCGGTAGGTGACGCTCTGCACCTCCCCTGGCCGGGCCACGGCCCGCCGGCAGACCTCCTGGGTCTGGGCCCGGTCCTCGGGGTGGACCCGGGCGTAGAAGGCCTGGGGGTTTTCCTGGAGCTCTTCCGGCGGGTAGCCCAGGATCCGCTGGGCCTGGGGGGAGGCGTAGCGCAGGGGGAGGAAGGCGGGGTCGGCCCCTTCGGGGACAAAGGCCTGGTAGACCCGGCCGGGAAGGGCTTCCAAAAGCCCTTGCAGGCGGGCCCGCTCCTCTTCCAGCTCGCTTTCGTCCCGCACGTTGAGCACAATGCCCCCCACCGCGGGGTCTTCCAGGAGGTTCCGGCCCCAGACCCGGGCGTGGCGGACCTGGCCCGCGGCGTCCAGGATGCGGAAGGTGTACTCCCGGGTGGCCCCGGGGTGGCGGAGGAGGTCCTCCAGCACGGCCTCGGCGTAGAGGCGGTCTTCCGGGTGGACGAAGTCCAGGGCAGATAGCCTTTCCCGGGTGTAGCCCAAGGGATCGTAGCCCAGCACCTGGGCCACGTTGGGGGAGGCGTAGAGGAGCTTTCCCTGGGCGTCCACCACGTAGACCAGCTCGCGGCCGTTTTCCACCAGGGCGCGGAAACGCTTTTCCGAGGCCGCCAAGGCCTCGGCGGCCCGCCGCTGGGCCCTTTCCAGGAAGCTGGCCAGGAGGTGGATGAAGCCGGAGGAAAGGAGGACGAAGACCAGGCCCTTGCCCGTCTGCCAACGGGTGAGCTCTTCTGCCATGGGGAAGAGGCTCAAAAAGAGGCGGTCGCTTCCCAGGATCCAGACCAGGGAGAAGAGGGCGTAGGCCAGGGTGATTTTCCAGGGGTTGCTTAGCCTCACTGGTCCCCATTGTAGAGGGGGGCGGGCCGGCCCAAGAAGTACCCTTGTCCCAGGGGGAAGCCCAGGGCCTTCAGGTAGGCCAAAGCCCGGGCGTCCTCAATGCCCTCGGCGATGGGGGTGAGGCCCAGGGCCTGGGCCAGGGCCAAAACCGCCCCCACCAGCCGGGCGGCGGGGGAGGAGGGGTCTGGGGGGGTGCCCAGGGCCTGGGTGAAGGCCTGGCCCAGCTTGACCCCGTCCACGGGGAGGTGGGCCAGGCGCTCCAGGCTGGAGTGGCCGGAGCCGAAATCGTCCAGGTAGACCCGTAGCCCCAGGCCCCGCAGGATCTGGAGGCTTTGGCTGGCATCCCGCCCCCGCTCGTCGGGGATGAGGGTGGACTCGGTGACCTCCAGGACCAGCCCCTCGGGGGGGCAGCCCGTTGCCTCCAGGACCTCGGCCACCCGCTGGGGGTAGGTGGGGTCCAGGAGCTCCTGGGGGCTCACGTTCACGTGCACGGGCAGGCCGTGCCCCTCCCTTTCCCGGCAGGCCTGCCGCAGGACGAAGGCCCCCAGCTGGAGCATGAGGCGGTGGCGCTCGGCCAAGGGGATGAACTCGGAGGGGGGGGCCAGCCGCCAGCGCAGGAGGGCCTCGAGGGCCACCCTTTGGCCCGTCTGCAGGTCCACGATGGGCTGGTAGACAAGCCAAAGCCCCTGGCCCCTTTCCAGGTCCTCCCGCAGGGCTTCCAGGAGCCCCATCTCCCGGCGCAGGGCCTCCTGCAGGTGGGCTTCAAAGAAGCTCAGCCGGTCCTTCCCCTCCCCCTTGGCCCGGTAGAGGGCCAGGTCGGCCCGTTGCAGAACCTCCCCCGGGGAGAGGCCGGCCTCCCCCAGGGCGATGCCCAAGGAGGTGGTGAGGTGGTAGACCCGCTCCCCCACGGGGATGGGCAGGCGGACCACCTCCAGCAGCCTTTCCGCTACCCCTACCGCCTCCTCGGGGGCCTTGAGGCCGGTGAGGAGGACCAGGAACTCGTCCCCTCCCTGGCGGGCCACCAGGTCCCGGGGGCGGAGGACGGCCCTGAGCCTCCCCGCCACCGCCCGCAGCACCTCGTCCCCGGCGGCGTGGCCGTCCAGGTCGTTGACCAGCTTGAGGCCGTCCAGGTCCAGGTAAAGGACGGCCAGGCTCCGGGGGTCCTCCTTGAGGGCCTGGGCCAGCTTCTCCAGGAAGAAGAGGCGGTTGGGCAGGCCCGTAAGGGGGTCGTGGAAAGCCAGGTGCTCTAGCTGCCCCTCCAGCTCCAGCCGCCTGAGGAGGAGGCCGAGCTGGCTGGCAAAGGCCTGGGCCAGCTCCAGGTCCAAGGGGCCGAAGGCGTCTTCCCGCTCCAGGTTATCCAGGTACAAGAAGGCCTTCCGTTCCCCGGCCAGGTAGACGGGCACGGAGAGGATGGCCTGGATCTCGCCCACCCGGCCCGCCTCCTCCATCACCTGGCGGCGCTCTGGGTCCAGTCGGGCGTTGAAGCGCTGGAGGTCCCGCCAGGTGAAGATCTGGGCCTCGGCGTGGCCGGTGAGGGAAAGGGGTTCTTCGGGCCGGAGCGCCACCTGGCGCAGGGCCTCGAGGTCATACCCCTTGGCGGCCACGAAGTGGTAGCTCCCGTCCTCCATGAGGACGGTGACGCTCCCCGCCTGGGCGCTGGGGATGGTGTCCAAGGCGGCCTCGAGGATGAGGCCAAAGATGGAGTCGGAAAGCCCCTCGGCCATCAGGGTTTCGTAGACCCTTAGCAGGTTGCGACGGAAGGCGGTCCAGCGGGCCTCCTGGAGGCGGGCCTCTTCCCGCTCGGAGACGTCTATCCCCAGGGCCAGGACCTCCAGGGCCTTGGGCCCAGGCCCCGGGATGGCCACCAGGGTCCACTCCACCGCGCGCGCCCCCTGGGCGGTGAGGGTGCAGGGGCGGCCCGGGCGGGCCAGGGCTTCCTCCACGGGCAGGGAAAGCCCCTGGGGGAAGGCCTGCCTTAGGGCGGGGTTGGCGTAGCGCAAGGTGCCCTCTGGGCCTAGGCGGGCCAGGTAGAAGGGGGAGGCTTCCACCAGGTTTCCCAGCCAGCGGGTCCTTTCCCAAAGCTCCAGGGTGCGGGCTAGGGCCTCGGCCATCACCCGGAGAAGGGTCTCCTCTTCCGGGGTGAAGCCCCGGGCCCTCTGGCAGTCGTCCACCCCCAGGAAGCCCCAAAGGGCGCCGTCCACCCGGATGGGCACCACCAGGAGGCTTTGGATCTCCTGGGCCTCGAGGAGGGGCCGCTCCGCCTGGGGGAAGGTGCGCACCGGGCCCCCTATGGCCTGGTCCTGCAGGAAGGCTTCCAGCCAGCGGCCGTAGCCTGCCTCCTCCATGGGCAGGTCCTGGAGGTCGGGGTTTTGGATCTGGGGGCTGGTCCCTTCCCCGGCCCACTCCGCCAGCTGGGAGGCGTACCACGTGCTCCCCCGGGCCTCGAGGCGGAAGAGGTAGGCCCGGTGGGCGGAAAGGGCCCGGGCCACCGCTTCCAGGCTATCGGGAAGCCCGCCAAGCCCCTGACGGAGCAGGGGAAAAAGGGCCCGGGGCAGGCTGCCGTCCATGGCGAGGCTGGGTTTAGTATACCGCTTCCGGGAAACTTAGGCCACCACGGCAAGCCCCTGGGCCTTGGCCTGGTACATGCGGGTGTCGGCGGCGGAGAGGAGGGCATCGGGGACATCCCCGTCCTCGGGGTAGGTGGCCACCCCGATGCTCACCCCCAGGCAGAGCCCCTGGAGGCAGACCCCCTCAATGGCCCGGGCGTAGCGGAAGGCGGCGGCGATGGCTCCTTCCTTGGCCGTGTGGGGGAAGAGGGCGGCGAACTCGTCCCCCCCCCAGCGGAAGAGGCGGTCCCCGTTGCGCCTTTCCCGGGTGAGGGCCTCGGCCACCTTGAGGAGGGCCAGGTCGCCGGCGGCGTGGCCCAGGCGGTCGTTTACCTGTTTGAAGCCCTTGAGGTCCAAGACGGCCAGGGAGAGGGGGTAGCCGTAGCGCTCGGCCCGCTTCAGCTCCTCCAGGAAGGCCCGGTCAAAGGCCCGGCGGTTCCCGAGGCCCGTAAGGGGGTCGGTAAGGGCGGCCTCCTCCAGGAGCTTCCGGGTGCGCCGTTCGTGCAGGAGGGTGGCCAGGGGGGCGGCGAAGAAGCGGGCCGCCTCCAGGGAGTCCGGGCCGAAGGCCCGGGGGTCGTGGAGGTTGTCCAGGTTGAGGTAGGCCAGGACCTCCCCCTTATAGGGGATGGGGAGGCAGAGGTTGGCCTGGATCTCCCAGGCCCGGCCAGCGGTGTCCATGACCTCCTTAGGGGCGGTCTGGTGGCTCACCTCGGGGATGTCCCGCTCCTCCAGGCTCATGATCCGGGGCTCCCCCTCTTTGGCCTGGGCCTCGCCCTTTCCGTACCACAGGAGCATGGCCTCTGGGGTGAAGGTCACGGAGGCCAGGGCCTCCAGGTCGTACCCCAGGGCCGCCTGGTAGCGGTAGACCCCCTCCTCCAGCACCAGAAGGCTTCCCACCTCCGAGCCCGGTACCTGGCGGATGGCTTCCTCCAGGACCCGGGAGTAAAGCCCCTCCAGGGGGTTTTCCAGAAGCTCCAGGAATAGGCGGTTCACCCCCTCGTGCCGCGCCCGCTCGGAAAGGCGCTCCAGACCCAGGCCCAAGGTGCGGCTTATGAGGAGGAGGAGTTCCACCTCCCCTTTGCACCAAAGCCGCTCCGCCCGCTGCCCCACCACCAGGACCCGCCGGCTCCGGGGGGCCTTGGGGGAGGGCACGGGCAAGGCGGCGAAGGTACGCCAGCCCAAGGCCTTGAGGGCCGGCACCACCCGGGCCTCCTCGGCGTAGCGGGCGGTGAAGAGGGGGCTTCCCGTCTCGTAGACCTGCCAGGCCAGGCCCATCCCGTAGGGGAGGCCCTGGCGGAGGACCGCCTTTAGGCTTTCCTCCTCCACGCCAAAGGAGGCCAGGGCCTCCATCCGCGCCCCCCGCACCTCCCAAAGGGCCCCCGACTCCAACCCCAGGGCCTGGACCACCAGGGCCAAGGCCTTGTGCCCGGCCTCCTCGAGGCGGGAAGCGCTTTGCAGGCGCTCGGAAAGTTCCGCCAGGAGCCGGCGGTCCTCCAGGTCGCTCAGGCGGTCCAGTTGCAGGCTGACCGCCTGGGCGAAGCGGATGAGCCCCTCCACCTCCTCAGGGGCGAAGGGGTGGGCCCGTTCCAGGTTGAGGACGGCCACCGGCTCCCCCCGCCGCTTCAGGGGGAGGGCGAGCTCGGCAAGGGCCTGGTGGCCGGGGACTCCCAGGTAGGCGGGTTCCTGGCGCACGTCGGGCACGTGCACGGGTTCCCCTTGGCGGAAGGCCCGGCCCACGAGGCCCCTTTCTGGGATCTCCGAAAGGCCCAAGGGGGGGACGCTGGCCAGGAGGCGGAAGCCCCCCGGGCTTGGCACCCAGACCCCCACGTGCCCCCCTTCCCCCAAGGCGGCCAGGCGCTCGGGGAGGCTTTGCAGGAGGGCCTGGCGGCTTTCCGCCTGGGGAAGGGCCTCCAGGGCCTCGGCCAGGAGCCTTTGCCCCTGGGCCAGGGCCCGGGCGCGGTGCTGGGCCTGGCGCAGGTTCCTTCCCAGGTCGTGGGCCAGGTAGGCGGCGAGGAGGAGGAGGGCTAGGGCTACGGGGCTGAAGCCAGGGAAGGGGAGGAGGAGGAGGGCGCTGAGGGCCGCGGCCACGACTCCCCACCCCAGGCCGTACAGGCTGGCGGTGGTGGCGGTGAAGACCATGAACCAGGGCAGGATATAGGGGTCGGAATAGCCTAAAAGCCCTACCAGAAGCCCCAGGAGTAAGGAGCCCGCGGCGATCAGGGGGTAGGGCAGGACCATGTTTGCGCCATCCTACCCCGGGCACCCGCCCCTTGCCTAGAGCCTTTCGGCCTTGGGGGCCAGGGCCAGGTAGCCCAGGGCCCTTTCCGCCGCCCTTTGCCCCGAGCGCACCACTTCGGGCAGGCCCACCCCTTCCAGGTAGTTCCCGGCCAAAAAGACCCCCGGGGCCTGGAGGAGGGCCATCTCCAGCCCCCTGATCCGCTCCCGGTGGCCCACCCGGTAGGCGGGCATCCCCTCGGGGAAGCGGAAGGCGAAGGTGCGCTCGGGGCGCACCTCCTGGCCCAGGTGGCGGCGGAGGTCCTCCAGGGCCACCCGCACCAGCTCGGCCTCGGAAAGCCGGGCCACCTCCCCGGAGAAGTAGGCCCGCACCAGGCTGAACCCCTCGGGGGCCCTTCCCGGCCACTTCCGGTGGGTCCAGGTGAAGCCCCGCACCCGGTACCCTTCCCCCTTGGCCATGAGGAGGCCGTGCCCCTCCACCGGGAGCTCCTCCCGGAAGGCCAGGCTGGCCGTGGCCGCGGGGATGTGGGGGATCCCCTTGAGGAGGGCGGTGGCCTGGGGGAGGAAGGGCCGGAGGAGGCCCCCGGCCACCGGGGCCGGGGTGGCCAGGATGAGGGCCTCGGCCTCCAGGGTGCCCCTAGGGGTGTGGAGGCGGTAGCGCCCCCCCAGGGGCTCCACCCCCAGGACCGGGGTGGCGAGGAGGGTCTTTTCCGCCACCTGGGCGGCCATCCTGGCGGTGAGGGCGCCCAGGCCCTCGCGGAAGGAGAAGAAGAGGCTGCCCCCCTCGCGGCTTGGGCGGGCCCGCCGCGCGCGCATGGCCCCCAGGAGGAGGCTGCGGTGCTTCTCTTCTAGGGCCAGGAGCTGGGGGAAGGCGGCCCTCATGGAGAGCTCGTCCGGTTCCCCGCCGTAGATCCCCCCCGCCAGGGGGGCGACCAGGGCCTCGTAGACCTCGAGGCCCAGCCGCCTTTCCACAAACGCCCTTAGGCTTTCGTCCTCCTTCCTCCCCCGGGGAAGGAGGAGGTCGTAAAGGGCCCGGAGCTTTCCCCCAAGGGAGAGCAAGGGGGTGCGGACGAGGCCCAGGAAGTCCCCCGGCACCACCTGCAAGAGCCCCTCGGGAAGGGGGTGAGCCCTGCCCCGGCGCAGGATGTAGGCCGCGGGCTTGGCGGGCAGGGTGCCTAGGGGCTCCAGGCCGAAGCGCCCGGCCAGCTCCAGGACCTCCCGCTTGTAGCGCACGCTGGCGTCCGGCCCCCCCTCCACCAAGAACCCGTCCTTGCGGTGGGTGAAGACCTTGCCCCCTAGGCGGGGGGAGGCTTCCAGGAGGAGGAAGTCGGCCCCGGCCTCCTCGAGGGCCAAGGCGGCGGCCAGCCCCGCCCAGCCCCCGCCCACCACGGCTACCTGAGCCACGCTGCCTCCACCAGGTCCTTGAGGACCTGGATGTAGTCCAGATCCGCGTTCAGGCTCCGGGCGCGGAGGAGCCTAAGGCCCACCTCCGCCGCCGTGGCCTGGGCCTCGAGGTCCAGGTCGTAGTAGACCTCCAGGTGGTCGGCGGGGAAGCCCACCGCCTGGACCACCGCTTCCTCGTACCCCTCCTCCCGCAGCCGGCGCAGGAGCTCGTTTATGTCTGGCCCCAGCCAGGGCTCGGGGGTCCGGCCCGCGGACTGGTAGGCCACATGGTGGCGGGGCAGGCCCAGGCGCTTGGCGATGAGTTCCGCGGTCCTCTCCACCTGCCGGGGGTAAGGGTCCCCGCGCTCCACGGCGGCAAGGGGAATGGAGTGGGCGGTGAAGATGTAGGCGGCCCTCTTGGGGTCCCTTAGCCGCCAGATGGCCTCCTCCAGCCGGCGGGCGTAGGCGGCGATCAGGCCGGGATGGGCCTCGTAGCTTTCCACCCAGACGAAGTCTATGGGCTCGGGCAGGGCCTTGAGGGCCGCCTCCACCTTCTCCTGGTACTCGGCCACGCTCCTCAGGGAGTAGTGGGGGGCGGCCACGATGGCCACCGCCCGCCGCACCCCGTCCTCGTGCATGGCGGCCACCGCCTCCCCCAGGGTGGGGTGCCAGTGCTTGGTGCCCACGTAGACCCGGGCCGGCCCCTGGGGGGTGCGGGGGCCGAAGGGGCCCAGGAGGCGCTTGGGGTAGGCGGGGGCCTCGAGGTTCAAAAGGGCCTGGAGCCTTACGGCCTGGGCCAGGGTGATCTCGTTCAGGGGGCTTTTGCCGATGGCGGCGTAGCGCCCTTCCAGCTCCTCCAGGAGTTCCTCCGAAGGGCGCCTTCCCCGGCGGATGTCCGTGTAGTAGGGCTCGATCTCCTCCGGGGTGTAAGGGGTGCCGTAGGCCATCAAGAGGACGTTCATGCCGCTTCCTCCTGCAAAAGTTCTACCACGTACCGCACGTGTTCCACCGGGGTCTTGGGCAGGATCCCGTGGCCCAGGTTGAAGATGTGCCCGGGCCGGCCGGCGTTTTCGTCCAGGATGCGCCGCACCTCCCGGCGGATCACCTCCTTGGGGGCGAAGAGGACCGCAGGGTCCAGGTTGCCCTGCACCGGGGTGGGGCCCAGGACCTCCCGGGCCCAGGGGAGGGGGGTGTGGTGGTCCAGGCCCAGGACATCCCCTCCGGCCTGGCGCATCTCCTGGAGGAGGCCCATGGTGCCCACCCCGAAGTGGATGACGGGAACCCCCAGGGGTTTCAGGGCCTGGAAGAGCCTTTCCATGTGGGGCTTCACGTAGCGGCGGTAGTCGGCAGGGCTTAGGGCCCCCACCCAGGAGTCAAAGACCTGGAGGAGGTCGGCCCCCGCCTCCGCCTGGGCCCGGAGGTAGGCGGCCATGGCCTGGGTGAGCTTATCCATCAGGCGGTGCCACAGGGCCTCCTCCCGGTACATGAAGGCCTTCACCTCCAGGAAGTGGCGGCTTGGGCCCCCTTCCACCAGGTAGCTGGCCAGGGTGAAGGGGGCCCCGGCGAAGCCGATGAGGGGCACCTGGAGTTCGGCCTTGAGGAGGCGGATGCTTTCCATCACGTAGGGCACCCCTTCCTCCGGCACCAAGGGCCTCAGGGCCTCCACCCCCTTCTGGTCCCGGATGGGGGTGTGGATCACCGGCCCCTTCCCCTCCACCAGGGAAACCTCCACCCCCATGCCGGGCAGGGGGGTGGTGATGTCGGCGAAGAGGATGGCGGCGTCCACCCCCAGTTGGCGCACGGGCAGCAGGGTGACCTGGGTGCAGACCTCGGGGTTTTCCACGATCTCGGGCAGGGTGTAGCGCCTGCGGATCTCCTGGTACTCCTTCTGGTAGCGCCCCGCCTGGCGCATGAACCAGACGGGGGGGCGGGGGGTGGCCTCTCCCCGGGCCGCCTTGAGGATGAGGTCGTTCACGCCCCCCATGCTAGCATGGGGCATGCGCGCCTTTTTCCTTGCCCTCGCCCTGGCCCTAAGCCTGCCCGCCTTGGCCCAGGAGGACCCCGTGGTGGCCCAGGTGGGCCCGGAGGCCCTCACCAAGGCCCAGTTTGAGCTGCGCTTTGGCCTTTTTGCCCGGAGCGCCCTGCGCCAGCTGGGCCTGCCCGACACCCAGGAAACCCGGGAGTTCCTGGAGTCCTACCGTGCCCCTTACCTCCAGGCCCTGGCGGAGGAGCGGGCCCTGCTCCTGGCGGCCAAGGCCAAGGGCTTCTGGCCCAAGGAGGGGGCGGTGGAGGCCCGGGTGCTGGCCCTGCAGGAGGCCTTCCCCAGCGCGGAGGCCCTGGAAGGGGCCCTGAAAAGCGCCGGGGTGCCGGACCTCGCCACCTACCGCGCCCTTTTGGCCGAGGCCCTGGCCCTGGAGGCCCTGGAGGCCCACTACCGCCAAAAGCTTGCGGTTTCCCCGGCGGCCCTGAGGGCCCTGTGGCTCCTTTCCCCGGAGTACCGCCACCCCACCCTCTACTGCGCCCGCCACATCCTCCTTCCCACCCTCGAGGCCGCCAAGGAAGCCCTCTCCCGCCTGCAGGCGGGGGAGGCCTTCGCCCAGGTGGCCCAGGCCCTTTCCCAGGACCCGGGTTCCAAGGACCAGGGCGGAAGCCTGGGCTGCGAGCCCCAGGGCACCTACATCCCCCCCTTTGAAAAGGCCCTTTTGGCCCTTAGGCCCGGGGAGGTTTCCGGCCCAGTGGCCACCGAGTTCGGCTTCCACCTCATCCTCCTGGAGGGGGTGAGGCCCCCGGGCCGCAAGCCCCTGGAGGAGGTGCAGGAAGCCCTGGAGGCTCAGGTCAAGGACAAGGCCTGGGAGAAGCTGGCCCAGGCCCTGATGCGCCCCTACCCCATCCGGCTCTTCCCCGAACGCCTCTAGGGGCAAAGGATTAAGGCCTCGTCCCCCCGGGGAGAGGGGGCCAGGAGGAGGGCCTCTCCGGGGGCATAGAGGCCGCTTCGCCCCTCAAAGGTAAGGCCCAGGAGGCTCCCGTTCAGCATGGGGTTGAGGAGGAAGCGCAGGTTTTCCCTCCCCAAAAGCCTCTCCCTGGCCGAGGCCAGCCAGACCTCCCCCTCCTGGCGGCTGGGGTCGGGGGGCCAGGGGCGGTCCCAGGGGGCGGGGTTGGCCGAGGGCTGGAGGAGGACCTCGGCCCCCAGGGCGTCCAGGCGGGAGAGGTGCTTTTCGTGAAAGCCGTCCAGGCAGATCAGGATGCCCACCCGGCCGGCCTGGGTTTCCACCAGGTGGGGGCCGAAAGCCCCCCGCTTGAGCCACCGCTCCGGGGGGGTGAGTTCCATCTTGGGCACCTGGGCCAGGAGGCGGCCTTGCGGGTTATAGAAAAGGGCCAGGTTTTGGAAGAAGGGGCTCCGGGAAAACCTTCCCCGGGCAAGCTCCTCCTCGTAGGGCGGGGCAAGGAGGGTGCCGGCGAGGAGGTAGGTGCCCAGGGCCCGGGCGGCCTCGGCCATCACCTCCCGGAAGACCCCGTAGGCCCTCCGGGCCCGCCGCCAGGGAAGGAGGGGGTCCTTGAGGAGGTCCAGGGGGCGGACCTCCCCCTCCAGATGGAGGAGGAGGGGGAGGCCGAAGAGTTCGGGGAAGGCGGCCAGCCTGGGGGCTGGCGTCCCCTCCAGGGGGGCGAGCAGGGAAAACACCCGCTCCCGGAAGGCTTCCCGGGAGCGGTAGGCCTCGAGCCTCACCTGGGCTTGGACGACCAAGAGGGTGCGGAAGGGCACCCTCAGAGTTTACCCGGAAAGGCTCTGGGCCACGATCAAGACCCCCATGAGGACCAGAAAGAGGGCAAAGCCCCGCTTGAGGCCCTCCTGGGGAAGGCGCACCGCCAGCCGCCCGCCCAGGAGGCTCCCCAAGGTGCCCACCAGGATGAAAAGGCCGGCCACGGCGTAGTTTACGGAAAGCCCATACGCGGGGAGGAGGTGGAGGTACTTGTAAAAGCCGGCGAAGGACTTGAGGGCGATGATGACGAGGCTGGTGCCCACCGCCAGGTGCATGGGCAACCCCCCCAGGAGGACCAGGGCGGGGACGATGAGGAACCCCCCGCCCACCCCCACGAAACCGGTAAGGGCCCCCACGGCCAGGCCATCCAGGAGGATCTTCCAGGCCTTGCGCTCCCCTTTAGGGGCCCCTAGGGGAGCGGGCCGGGCCATGAAGTAGGCGGCGAGGAGCATGACCAGGGCGAAGACCAGAAGCTGTACCTCCCCGGAGACGAAACGGGAAAGCCAGGCCCCCAGGTAGGTCCCCGCCATCCCCGGCAGGCCGAAAAAGAGCACGTTCCGCCCGTCCACCAGGCCCCTAAGGGCATAGGGGAGGGCCCCCAGGAGGGCGATCCCCCCCACGATGAGGAGGCTTTCCGCGATGGCCTGCTTGGGGGCCTCCCCCAGGAGGTAGACCAGGACGGGCACGGTGAGGATGGACCCCCCTGAGCCCAGAAGGCCCAGGGAAAGCCCGATGAGGAGAGCGCCGAAAAGGGCTAGGGTCATCGCTCCACGGGAAGCCCGGCGCCCATCCAGGCGTAGGTGCCGCCTTCCAGGTTGTAGACCCTATCCCCGGGGAAGCCCTGCTGGACCAGGAAGTCCGCCGCCACCCCGCTCCGGTTCCCCGAGTTGCAGACGAGGAGGATGGGCCGGTCCTGGGGGAGCTCGGCAAGCCGCTGGGGCAGGGTGGAAAGGGGGATGTTCACCGCCCCCGGGACGTGGCCCTCCCCGTACTCCCAGGGCTCGCGCACATCCACCACGAAGGCCTCCCCTAGGAGCCCCTTGGCCTCGAGGGGCCCCACCTCCCGGTAGGGGGTGGCCCCGTAACCCACCTCCACGGGGGTGGTGTCCACGGGAAGCCCCGCCCGGTACCAGCGGACAATTCCCCCGTCCAGGTTGTAGACGTTCGTGTACCCCTGGGCGGTAAGCCAGGCCGCGGCCTGCCAGGAGCGGTTTCCCGTGCGGCAGTAGAGAACCACGGGCCTATCCTTGGGGATCTCCCCGTGGCGGGCCATGAACTCGGAAAGGGGCAGAAGCCCCGCCCCAGGGATGCGGGCCTGGGCGTACTCCTCCACCTCGCGCACGTCCAGGAAGGTCACCCCCTGGTCGTAAAGCCGCTTGGCCTCCTCGGGCGTCAGGTCCTTCACTTGGGTTTCGTACATGGATGCCTCCTTTAGGGGAGCCTGGCCCTAGGCGCCCACTAGCTCCTCCCCCTTGGCCACGGGGAAGCCCTCTTGCTGCCAGGCCCGGATTCCCCCGGTGAGGTTCAGGGCGTTTTGGAAGCCGTGGGCCAAAAGGGCGGAGATGGCGGTGCTGGAGCGGTCGCCGCCCACGCAGTGGACGATCAGGGGCTTGGCCTTGGGTAGCTTGTCCAGGTGGGCCAGAACCCGCCCTGCGTGGAGGTTCAGGGCCCCGGGGATGTGCCCGGCCAGGTACTCGTCCCGGCCCCGCACGTCCAAGACCACCGCCTCGCCCCGCTCCCACAGGGCCTTGGCCTCCTTGGCCGTGATCTGGGGCACGGTTTCCAGCTCCCCGTCGGCGTAGCCCTGGAGGCTCGGGATATACCCCACCACCTCGTCCAGCCCGATGCGGATCAGGGCCCGGGTCAGGGCTTCCACCTCCGAGGGGTGGGCCAGGAGGACCAGGGGCCGGTCATAGGGCAAAAGCCAGCCCGCCCAGGTGGCGAAGTTCTTCCCCGCGGGGATGTTGATGGCCCCCTTGAGATGGCCCCCGGCGAAGGCGAACTTGTCCCGGGTGTCCACCAGGATGGCCCCTTCGCGCAGGTAGCGCTCAAACTGGGCCTTGGTGAGCCGGCCCGGGTGGGGGATGCCGCCCAGGATGGGCATCCCATCCCGGTTCATGCGCTTCATCTCCTTGAAGTAGGTGGGGGCCTCGGGCTGGCCCTGGAGAAGGGCCCTCACGAAACCTTCCTCATCCTCCCGCTCCAGGTACTCGGCCCACCAGGCGTGGCGCCGCTCGTAGCCCACGGTGGTGGCGGGAAGGGCCCCTAGGGCCTTGCCGCAGGCGCTTCCTGCCCCGTGCCCGGGCCAGACCTGCACGTGGTCGGGGAGGGTGAGGAACTTCTCCTTGAGGCTTTGGAACATCCGCCTGGCCCCCGGCTCCGCCGTGCCCTTGATGCCGGCGGCCTCCTCCAGGAGGTCCGGGCGGCCCACATCCCCCACGAAGACGAAGTCCCCGGTGAGGAAGAGGAGGGGCTCCTCCGTCACCGCCCCGTCGGCCACCAGGAAGGAGAGGTGCTCGGGGGTGTGGCCCGGGGTGTGCACCGCCCTCACCCGGATGTTCCCCACCCGGAACTCGTCCCCGTCCTTGAGGAGGACGTGGTTAAAGCCCTCCAGCCCCCGGTACTTCCAGTTCTCATCCCCCTCGTCAGAGAGGTACAGGGTGGCCCCGGTGGCCCGGGCCAGCTCCCGGGCCCCGGAGAGGTAGTCGGCGTGGATGTGGGTTTCGGCGATGGCGGTGATGCGCAGGCCCAGGGACTCGGCCAGCTCCAAATAGGTGTCCACGTCCCGCTTGGGGTCCACCACCAAGGCCTCCCCGGTGGCGGCGCAACCCAGAAGGTAGCTCATCTGGGCCAGGCCTTCTTCGTAGATCTGTCGGAAGATCATGGCTTCACCTCCAGGATGGGACCTTTGTCCCCACGGGGTCAATATACCCCATGGGGGTAGGGGTGTCAACGGGCCGTTCCATAGTGAGTCCCTTCTCTATCTGTCCGAAACCTCCTCTGCTATAGTAGGGAAAGGATGTACCCCTACGGGGGTATCCGGGAGGAAAACATGGCGCTTTTGGGACCTAAGGAGCAGGAAATCGTGCGGGAACGGCTCTCTAGCCTGGTGCGGGACGTGGAGATGGTCCTCTTCACCGACACCTCCACCCTCATCGCCCCGGGCAAGGAACCCTGCCTCTACTGCAAGGAAACCAAGCAGCTCCTGGAGGAGCTGGCGGCCCTTTCGGACAAGCTCCACCTGGTGGTCTACGACCTGGCCACCCCCCAGGGCCAGGAGAAGGCCAAGGCCTACCGGGTGGAGGCGGCCCCCACCCTGATCCTGCGGGAGAAGGGCTCGGAGGCCCTGAACCTGCGCTACCGGGGCATCCCCGCCGGCTACGAGTTCGCCAGCCTCCTGGAGGACCTGGAGATGCTGGGCCGGGACGGCCACGGCCTCCCCGAGAACGTGGTGCAGGAGCTGAATAGCCTCCCCGAGGAGGTGGTGCTCCAGGTCTTCGTCACCCCCACCTGCCCCTACTGCCCGCAGGCGGTGCGCACCGCCCACCGCATGGCCTACGCCTCCCCCAAGGTCTTTGGGGAGATGGTGGAGGCCAACGAGTTCCCCGAGCTCTCCAACCGCTACCACATCCACGGGGTGCCCGATACCATCGTCAACCACGGCAAGGAGCGGGTCCTGGGGGCCCAGCCCCTTTCCGCCTTCCTCCAGGCCATCCGCAAGGCCGTGGGGGTGCAGGCCTAGCCATGACCCGCCGCGCCCTCCTCGCCCTTCTCCCCCTCCTCCTCTTCGCCTGCGGGCCCAAGGGGAGCTACCAGGACGTGACCCCCCAGGCCCTCTACGGGGCCCTGGGGTCGGAGGCGGTGGTGGTGGACGTGCGCACCCCTGCGGAGTTTGCCCAAGGACACGTCCCGGGGGCCATCAACCTCCCGGTGGAGGCCATCGCCCAGTGGGCTGACCAGTTGCCCAAGGACAAGCCCGTTTACCTCTACTGCCGTAGCGGCAACCGCAGCCGCCAGGCGGCGGAGTATCTGAAGAAGAAGGGCTACACCAACCTCTACCACGTGGAAGGCGGGGTATTGGCCATAGAGCGGGCGGGCTTCTCCCTGGTCCGCTGATGGAGGCCTTGGAGCTGGGTCCTTTCGTCCTTCCCTGGGTCAGGGTCCAGGTGGCCCTGGCCCTTTTGGCCCTGGTGGGGGTGGCCGAGGTCTTGGCCCGGAGGGTGGACCGGAGGCTTTCCCCCTGGGCCCATGGCGCGGTGGGGGTGGGCCTTCTGGGGGCGCGGCTGGGGTTTGTCTTGGAGAACCTGGGGGTGTTTGCCAAGGACCCCCTTTCCGTCCTCTACGTCTGGCAAGGGGGGTTTGACCCGGTCTGGGGTATCCTAACGGCAGGAGGGTACACGCTGATGGTACTGCCCAAGCGGCTTTGGCGCTACGCCGGGGTGGCGGCCCTGGCGGCTGGGCTCTTGGCGGGGGTTCTTTTCACCCGGGGCGGGGCGGCCCAGGAGACGAGGCTTCCCGACCTCACCCTGGCCTCCTTGGGGGGTACGCCGGTGCGCCTATGGGACTTCCAGGGCAAGCCCCTGGTCCTCAACACCTGGGCCACCTGGTGCCCCCCGTGCCGCCGCGAACTGCCCATGATGGTGCGGGTGAGCCAGGAAAACCCCGAGGTGCGCTTTGCCTTTGTGAGCCAGGGGGAGGGTCCGGCGGTGGTGCGGGGCTTCCTGGAGGCCGAGCGGCTGGCCCCGGAGTGGGTCCTCCTGGACCCGGAGGGCCGGCTTTCCGAGGCCTTGGGGGTCCAGGGCCTGCCCACCACCTACTTCTTTGACCGAGAGGGGCGGCTGGTGGCCCGGCACCTGGGGGAGCTTTCCGAGGCCCTTCTCCTCGGGTACCTGCGGGCCTTGCGTTAGGTTCCGGCGGAAAGCCGGACCTCTTTCCCCCCCACCACGGTTTCCAGGTGCACGGGGCGGCCCCAGAGGCGGTGCAGGTTCTCCAGCACCGCCTTGGTCTTTTTCAGGTCCAGGGGCACCCCCTCGTAGGCGTGGCGCAGGAGGAGTTCCCCCCGGTTGGCGTAGTTGGCGTCCAGGAGCTCCACCACCGGATAACCCCCGTTGGTGAGGCGGAAGAGGAGGGCCTGCTTGGCCTCAACGAACCGGGGGAGGTCTTCAGGAGGGATCAGGCGCTGGCGTAGGGCGAACTCCGGGGTCAAAAACTCGTCCAAGAAGGCCAGATCCGTGTAGATGGTGCGCACCTGGAAGAGCTTTTTCCGCCCCTCCCCCGTGGGCCGGGCGTAGCGGAGGCGCTCCCCCAGGGGCAAGGCCTCGTACTCGAGGCCGAAGCGCCCCAGGTCCCAGCGCTCCTCCACCTCCTTGAGGAGGAGGTACCCCAGGCGGTAGGGGTTGAAGCCCTGGGGGGCCAGGAGGCCGGCCTGCATCTCCGCGAACTCCAGGGCCTCCTCCGGGTCCAGGAGGGGGAGGAGGAGCCGGGTGTGCCAGTAGGTGGCCCAGCCCTCGTTCAGGACCTTGGTGGCGGCCTGGGGCGTGTAGTAGAGGCTTTCCTCCCGCACGATCTCCAGGATGCCCTTCTGCCAGGGGGCCAGGGGGGCGTGCTGGGCCAAAAAGCCCAGGATGTCCCGGGTGGGCCTGGGGGGGAGGGGCTTGGGGCTTGCCCCTTCCTCGGCCTCCTTGGGGGGCTCGGGGGCTGGGTTCACGTAGGGGTCCAGGTAGGGGCGCACCCGCAGGCGTGCGGGGGAGGGCTCGTCTTCCTCGGCCCCCGGCCTTTGGATGTAGAGGGCGTGGGGGTCCACCAGGTTCTCCAGGGAGAGGGCCATGTCCAGAAACTCCTCCACGCTCCGGGCCCCATGCCGCTCCATGGCCCTTTCCACGAAGGCGGCGTGGTGGGCCATCTCGTCCAGCATGTCCTTGGGCACGGGCTTGAAGGCCAGGTTGTGGTGGAAAAAGTCGGCGTGGGCGTAGACGTGGGCCATGACCACCTTCTGGGCCAGGAGGGTGTTGCCCCTGAGGAGGTAGGCGTGGACGGGCTCCGTGTTCACCACCAGCTCGTAGATCCGCGAGAGGCCGTAGCGGTAGGTTTCCCGGTAGCGCAGGTACTCGCTTCCCCAGCGCCAATGGGGGTAGCGGCGGGGGAAGCCCCCGTAGGCGGCCAGCATGGCCATCTCCTCGGGGCCCACCTCCTCAAAGAGCACCGGGGGGAAGGAAAGCCCCTCCTCCAGGGCTCTTTCCCGAAGCTTCTCGGCCCAGTAGCGGAGTTCCTGGCGCACGGCTAGCCTCCTAGAAGCCGCCTCAGGGCCAGGGGCAGGTCCTCCCGGCCCCGCACCTCCAAGGCGGCGAACCCCTCCCGTCCTTCCAGGGCCTCCCGCACTTCCTCCAGGAAGCGCCCCTGGCCGTAGGGCCCCTGCACCTGGGCGTAGCCGTACAGGGCCAGGGTGGGGAGGAGGCGCTTGAGGGCCTCGAGGGCCAAGGGGGTGTCCCCCTGCCAGTTCTCCCCGTCGGAGAAGTGGTAGAGGTAGCGGTTGTAAAAGGCCTCGGGGTAGGCCTTGAGGATCTCCTCGGCCAGGAGGAGGGCGCTGGAAAGCCGGGTACCCCCGCCCTCCCGGGCGCGGAAGAACTCCTCCTCGGAAACCTCCCAGGCCTCGGCGTCGTGCAGGAGGTAGCGCCTCTCCAGGCGAGGGAAGTGGCGCCGCACCCAGAGGGTGATCCAGAAGGAAAGGGTCTTCACCAGCCTCAGCTCCTCCTCCCGCATGCTGCCGGAAACGTCCAAGGCGAAGAGGATCACCGCCTGGGCGTGGGGCCGGGGGCGGCTTTTGGGGGCCTTGTAGCGCAGGTCCTCGGGCTCGGGGAAAAGCCTGGGGTCCTCCGGGCGGTAGCTCCCGCTGGCCAGGGCCCGGCGGAGGCTTGCCTTGAGGGTGCGGCGCACGTGGCGCAGGCCCCTTGGCCCTTTACGGGCGATGGTGGTGTAGCGCCAGGCCTCCTCCGTCACCTCCCCTTCCCCCTTGGGCTTCAACCGGGGAAGCCGCAGGGCCTCCCCCATGAGGTCTAAGAACTCCTCCAGCTCCAGCTCGGCCACGGGCACGTGCCCCCCGGGCCCCAGGCCCTCCGAGCCTGCCCCTTCCAGGCCCAACCCCTCCTCCAGGGGCTCCCCGTGGACGATCTTGGGGAGCTCCAGCTGGGGCAGGGGGATGGAGACCAGCCGCCCCTCCACCTGGCCGAAGAGCTCCTCCCGGGTGAGGAACTCCCGGGCCCGCTTTTTCACCTCGCCCCGGACGATCTCCTTGAAGCGGAGAAGGTCGCGCTCAATGGGCCTCATCGCTCGCTCCGGGCGAACAAGGAGGCGGCGAACTCCAAGACCCCGGCGGCGCAGTGCTCGCAGTAGCCATAGTCCCGGATGAGCCGGGCCTTGACCACGTCGATCTTGGCCTGGGT